>JAGTVB010000156.1 GCA_018224385.1 Gammaproteobacteria bacterium | reverse complement strand
TCGATGAACGCTGTGCCTACGCCCTTGAGAATCAGCTTTGCTGGGACACCGGAGTTTGCGGCAACCCTTCTGGAGGGATTGCTCCGAGCGCAGCAGCAAACGCTGCTGGCGGTGTACACTCAGCCCGACCGGCGCGCCGGGCGCGGGCTCAAGTATCGGCCGAGTCCCGTCAAAGCGCTGGCGCTCGCCCATCAGATCCCGGTGTACCAGCCCCAGACCCTGCGCGACGCCCAAGTGCAGGCGGAGTTTGCGAAGCAAGCGGCGGATGTCTTGGTGGTGGCGGCCTACGGGCTCTTGCTGCCCACGCCGATTTTGACGGCCCCGCGCCTCGGCTGCATCAACGTGCATCCCTCCCTGCTGCCGCGCTGGCGAGGAGCCGCGCCGATCCCTTACGCTATCATGGCCGGCGACAGCGAAACGGGGATCTCCATCATGCAGATGAACGAGCGCTTGGATGCAGGCCCGGTGCTGTGCACCACACGATGTGAGATTCTTGCCAGCGATACGGCGCAATCGCTCCAAGTCCGGCTGGCCACGCTCGGCGTCGACACGCTGCTCCAAGCCCTAGCCCAGCTGCAAGCCGGTACGGCCCGATTTCGGCCCCAAGACGAGACCCAAGCCAGGTACGCACCGCGCCTTCATAAAGACGCGGCGCTCCTCGATTGGCGGCGGCCGAGCGCTGCGCTCGAGCGCCAAGTACGCGCCCTGAACCCCGCGCCCGTCGCCTGGACGACCCGCGATCGGCAACCGCTACGCATCTGGCACGCCTGCTCCCTGGCAAGCGCCGCTCAGGCCGAGCCCGGGACGGTAATGGCGTGCTCACCCTCTGGCATCGATGTTGCCACTGCCGAGGGACGGCTGCGGCTGCTGACGGTGCAACGCCCGGGCGCGCGGCCGATGTCGGTGGCCGACTACCTGAAGTCTCGGCCACTTCGCTGTGGCGCCGTGCTGGGAGCTGCCGCAACGCCTCATCTGCCGTGATAAACCGCGGGCCAGCGGCGAACCCTGGGCGCGAAGCGGCCCTGCACGCGCTGATGCACCTTCTCGCTCAAGGCCGCACCTTGACCAGCGGTCTGGCGCAAGCCACCGACAGCATTGCCGACCCCCGCGACCGGGCGCTTGCCCAGGAGCTCTGTTACGGAGTGGCGCGCTGGCTACCGCAACTGGAGGCCCTGCTGCACCGGCAACTGGATAAACCGCTTGCGCAGCGCCACTGCGATCTTCGGATCGCATTGCTGCTCGGCCTTTACCAGCTCGTGCATACCCGAATACCCGTCCATGCGGCGGTCGCGGAGACGGTAGCGCTTGCCGGCGCCTGCCGTAAGCCCTGGGCAAAGGGGCTCATCAACGGCGTGTTGAGGGGCTACTTGCGCAACCGCGACGCGCTCATGGCGGTGATTCGCCAGCAACCAGAGGCCGAGTATGCTCATCCAGGTTGGTTGATTGATGCAATGCAACGAGCATGGCCGCAGGATTGGGATAGCATACTGGTTGAGAACAACAGGCGCCCGCCGATGACATTGCGGGTAAACGCGCGCCGCAGTGACCGATCGACCTACTTGAAGCGCCTCGCTACAGCCAACATGGAGGCCGATGCCGCTCCCCACACGACGCACGGGATCAGCTTGGCGGTGCCTTCAGAGGTGGACGCACTGCCGGGCTTTAAGGACGGGCTCGTTTCCGTGCAAGACGCTGCCGCCCAACTGGCGGCGCCGCTGCTTGATATCAAGCCCGGCCACCGTGTGCTCGATGCCTGCGCCGCGCCCGGCGGCAAGACCGCCCATATGCTCGAATGCGCGCCGCAGCTCGCCTCTTTGTTGGCGATCGACCGCGATCGGCAACGCCTCGAGCGGGTGCCAGCGACGCTCGAGCGCCTCGGGCTGCAGGCCGAGGTGGCCGCTGGGGATGCAGCAATGCCGCAAACGTGGTGGAATGGCATTCCCTTCGAGCGCATCCTGCTCGACGCACCTTGCTCCGCCACAGGCGTCATCCGCCGCCATCCAGACATCAAGGTGCTCCGGCGGTCGAGCGATATCGGGGGGTTCGTCGATCATCAAGCAAAGCTGTTGGAGGCACTTTGGCCGCTGCTGGCTCGCGGCGGGTTGCTGTTGTACGCTACCTGCTCTGTACTACCACAAGAAAATACCGCACAAATCGCTCGTTTTCTCGCTCAACACCCGGATGCCCGTGAGCGCGCGATGGACGCTCCCTGGGGACGCTCGGTTGGCCCTGGCCGCCAAATCTTACCCGGCGCGGATGGAATGGACGGATTCTTTTATGCGCTATTGGAAAAACAGGAATAAAAGGGTAAGCGGTGCACAGACGGGGCTCATCTGGCTTTGTCTCTTGGCGCTGTCAATGGCAGCTGCTGAGGCCACCGCGGACACCATCACGGTCCGCAATGCCAGCACCCGGCTTGCCGACAAGCTTTATCTGGTGAACGCTGACATCGATGTGAGCTTGACCCATACGGCTCTGGAGGCACTCGAAAACGGCGTCGCCTTGACCGTCGTGATCAATTTTGAAATTCGGCGGGTGCGCCAGTTTCTCTGGAATGAGCTGGTCGCCGAATTGGAGGGGAAACGCCGACTGAGCTTTCACCCGCTGAGCAATCAGTATTTGGTGGACGATCTCAATGCCGGCGCGACCAGTACCTTTCGCAGCCTGCGGGAAGCGTTGCAAGCGCTCGGTCAGGTGCGTGATTTCCCTCTGATCGATGCATACTTGCTGGAACAGGATGAACGCTATGTCCTGCAACTAGGCGCTTACTTGGACATCGAATCACTGCCTACGCCCTTGCGGGTGCTCGCCTATCTCAATCCCGATTGGCATCTTTCAAGCGAATGGTACGAGTATCCACTAAAGCGGTGAGAAAATTTTTGGGCGGCGCGGGTCCGGTGGTGGCGCTGGGCCTGCTGATGCTCGCTTTCCTCACGCTGATGAGCAGCGCCACAGAGCACTCCGATCGTTTCGGACAAACCTACTCTGCGCTGCTGCTCATCAATACCCTCGGATTACTGGTGCTGGCGGGCCTCATTGCATGGAACCTCTACGAGCTGCTGCACCAGGTACACCGTCGTGCCCCGGGCGCACGGCTCACGGTGCGCATGGTGACACGCTTCGTGTTGCTCTCGGTTACCCCGGTGCTGGTGGTTTATTATTTCTCTCTTCAGTTCATTCAACGGGGCATCGACAGCTGGTTCGATGTGCGCATCGAGCGTGCCCTGGAAAATGCGCTCGAACTTGGGCGCACGGCGTTGGGCATGCGCATGCGTGAGCTGCTGCGGCAAACCGAGGCCATGGCGGCGGAACTGAGCGACACGAGCGGAGCACCGGCCGCCGTGCGCCTGGACGACGCCCGCCAGCGAAGTGGCGCCACCGAGCTGACCTTGATGACCGATCGCGGCCATATCATTGCGCTGAGCCAGGCCAATACCGCCTCGATCATCCCCCACCGTCCGAGCGAGGCAATGTTGCTCCAGATGCGCCAGTCGCAGAACTACATCGGGCTCGATCCCCTCGACGATGAAGGTCTCCATGCGCGCATCATGGTTGCCGTTCCCGAGCCGGTAACCGGCACAGCGGCCAGCAGCCGCATTGTTCAGGCGCTGTTTCCCATCACCGAGCGGCTGAATACGCTGGCCGAAGAGGTGCAAGCGGCTTATGCTCAATACCGCGAGCTGGCTTATTTGCGCAAGCCTTTGAAGATCAGTTTTACGCTGACGCTCTCCCTGGTGCTGTTGCTGAGCGTTCTGACGGCGGTATGGGCCGCGTTTTTCTCGGCGCGACGGCTGGTGGCTCCGCTGCGGGACTTAGTGCAAGGCACCCAGGCCGTGGCCGAGGGAGATTATGGAACGCGGCTGCCGAAAGCCAGTAAGGACGAAGTCGGGTTCCTCACGGAGTCGTTCAACACCATGACCCGCAAGCTGGCCTTAGCCCGAGATGAGACGCGTCGTAGCCAGCAGCAGCTGGAAGCCCAGCGCACCTACCTGGAGGCGGTATTAGCGCGCCTTTCCTCCGGTGTGGTCACGCTCGATCACGAGCTGCGGGTGATCACGGCAAACGATGCGGCGCAACAGATCCTGGGCGTCGACCTTGACCCCCAGATCGGCAAAACCTTGGATGCGATTAGCCAGGCACATCCCAACCTGGGTCCGTTTACCGAAGTGCTGGGCTCCCAGCCGCGAGACACGGTGCATGACTGGCGCGCCGAGGTGACTTTGCTCAGTGCCAATGGGCGCCAGGTATTGATGTGCCGCGGCACCCGCCTGCTGGCGGCCAATGACCTGCTGCCCGGTCACGTGGTCGTGTTCGATGATGTCACCGCCCTCATTCAAGCCGAGCGCAATGCGGCCTGGAGCGAGGTGGCGAGACGCCTGGCCCACGAAATCAAGAATCCCCTCACGCCCATCCAGCTGTCCGCGGAACGACTGCGCCACAAGTATCTGCGCACGATGCCGCCGAAGGAAACCGCGGTGCTCGACAACTTGACGCGCACCATCATTCAGCAGGTGGAGAGCATGAAGAACATGGTCAATGCGTTCTCAGACTATGCGCGCAGCCCGCGCATGCGTCCGATGCCCCTTGACCTCACCGCGCTCCTTTTGGACGTGATCGAGCTGTACCGCGCCGGGCGCGGCGAGGACGTTATCCGCACCCAGCTCGCCGAGCGGCTTCCCATGATCAGAGCGGACCCCGACCGGCTGCGTCAGGCGCTGCATAATCTTATCAAGAACGCGCTGGAAGCAGGAGGCGCCGCCGGGGCGCAGCCGGCCGTGTGGATCGAGAGCGGTTTCGCGTCCGACATCACCGGCCAGTATATCGAGGTGCGAATACGCGACCAGGGGTGCGGTTTCCCCGAGAACATTTTCGAACATGTGTTTGAACCCTACGTGACCACGAAGCCCGAGGGCACCGGCTTGGGCCTTGCCATCGTCAAAAAGATCGTGGAAGAACACGGCGGAACGGTCTGGGCGGAGAACAATCCACAAGGGGGCGCCAGCGTCACCATGCGCTTCCCGGTGGCCGCCGGGGACGCTACGCAAACCGTTTCGTCCCCCGCCGCACCCGGGGGCGCATTCGATCCGAGCTCGCACCCTATCTTTGACGCGCGCACATCAACCCCAATGACGGGCGGTATTCGGGAGAAGCTTCTATGACAGCCCCCTACATCCTTGTGGTGGACGACGAGCCGGACATTCGTCGCCTAATCAAAGACATTCTGGAAGACGAGGGATACGAAGCGAGCGTTGCCGAGAACGCCGAAGCCGCGCGCCAGGCGCGGCGCAACCGCCGACCGGATCTCACCTTGCTCGATATCTGGATGCCGGACACCGACGGCATCAGTTTGCTCAAGGAATGGTCCGAAGGCGGTAACATCGACACGCCCGTCATCATGATTTCGGGTCACGGCACGGTCGAAACGGCGGTGGAAGCCACGCGGCTAGGCGCCTATGACTTCATCGAAAAGCCCCTATCCATCGCCAAGCTGCTGCTCACCGTGCGCCGCGCCCTGGAGGCCGCCAAGCTGACGCAAGAAAACGTCGGCCTGCGCCGCGAGGCCCTGCCGGTATCCGAGCCCGTGGGACGCAGCCCCGGCCTGCAACGCCTTCGTGACCAGGTCACTCGCATCGCCCAGCATGAAACCTCGGTGCTGATTACCGGCGAGCCCGGCAGCGGCAAGGAAGTGTTCGGCCGTTTCCTCCACGCGCGAAGCGGCCGAGCGGCCGGCCCGTTCGTGCGGGTAGCCGTCGCCGGCATGACCAGTGGCAACTACGCCGCCGAGCTGTTTGGAGCCGAAGACGACAACAACGTTCATTTCGGCTCCCTGGAACGCGCCAACGGGGGAACGCTTTTCCTTAAAGACGTTGCGGACATGGATGTGACTATTCAGGCACGGTTATTGAGTGCCCTTCAGCACCAAACCTTCCTGCGGGTCGGCGGCGTGGCCCCGGTGCATGTCGCGGTGCGCATCATTACCGCCAGCGCCCGCGATCTTGCCGCCGAAGTGGAGGCCGGTCGCTTTCGCGAGGATCTTTACTACCACCTGAATGTGGTGCCCGTACACGTGCCCCCGCTACGGGACCACCGCGAGGACATTCCGGAGCTACTCGATTTTTACGTGGACCGGTTGGTGACCCAAGAAAACCTGCCCTACCGCCGCTTTTCGGTGGCCGGGCAAAACCGTCTGCGCAATTATGCCTGGCCGGGGAACATCCGCGAGTTGCGCAACGTGGTGCAGCGCCTGCTCATCCTCGGCACCAGCCCGCAAATCGATGCCCAGGAAGTCGAGACGGCCCTCGGCTCACCGCCGCGCACCCTGCCCAGCGGCGACTTCCCCGGCTTCGATCTCCCCCTCAAGGAAGCGCGCGAGCAGTTCGAAAAGGCCTATCTGGAACATCAGCTGAAGAAAACCGGCGGATCCATCAGCAAGGTCGCGAACCGAGCCGGCATGGAGCGTACCAACCTCTATCGCAAGCTGCGCGCCCTGGGCATCGACGCCAAGCAGGTGGCGAGCAGCGACTGAGGATGAAGATTATCATCTTGGGCGCAAGTCGCGTCGGCAGCTCGGTGGCGGAAAACCTCGCCCATGAGGCCAACGACATCACCGTGGTGGATCACATCCCGGCCCCACTGCGGGCGCTGCAAGACCGTTTGGATATCCGCACCGTGCTCGGCAACGCCTCCCACCCCACCGTTCTCATGCGCGCCGGCGCCGAAGATGCGGACATGATCGTGGCGGTGACCAACAGCGACGAAACCAACATGATCGCCTGCCAGGTGGCCTACACGCTGTTCCACACACCGACCAAGATTGCGCGGGTACGCTCTGCCGAGTACCTGGAACACCCCGAGCTGTTCTCTCAAGAGGCGCTGCCCGTTGACGTGCTCATCAGCCCCGAACAGCTCGTCACCGAATACATTCAACGCCTCATCGAAACCCCGGGAGCGCTGCAGGTGCTCGACTTCACCAATGGCAAAGCGCGTTTGGTGGCGGTCAAGGCCTATTACGGCGGCCCTCTCGTGGGGCATGAGCTGCGCACCCTGCGCCAGCACATGCCGGGCATTGAGACTCGGGTGGCGGCTATTTTCCGTCGCGGGCGCGCCATCATTCCGGAAGGGCACACGGTGATCGAGGCCGACGATGAGGTGTTCTTCATCGCGGCCACCGAGCATATCCGGGCGGTCATGGGAGAGCTGCGACGCTTGGACAAGCCGCTCAAGCACGTGATGCTCGCCGGTGGCGGCAATATCGGCACGCGGCTTGCGCGCGCCCTGGAGTCGCGCTTCCATGTCAAGCTCATCGAAGGCAACGCCGAGCGGGCGCGGATGCTGTCGGAAATCCTGGAAAAGTCCATCGTCCTGCAAGGTGACGCCGCCGACGAAGATCTGCTGCGGGAGGAAAATATCGACAAGACCGACGTCTTCTGCGCGGTCACCAATGACGACGAGGTGAATATCCTCTCGGCGATGCTGGCAAAGCAGATGGGCGCCCGCAAGGTGATGGCCCTCATTAACCGCAGCGCCTATGCAGACCTGGTGCAAGGGGGCGTCATCGACATCGCCATCTCCCCGCAGCAGGCCACCATCGGCAGTCTGCTGGCCCATGTTCGCCGCGGTGACGTGGTGGTGGTGCACAGTCTGCGCCGTGGCGCCGCGGAGGCGATCGAAGCGGTAGCCCACGGCGACCAGCGCACCTCCCGGGTTGTCGGCCGGCGCATCGAGGAGATCCAGCTACCGCCGGGCACCAGCATCGGCGCCATCGTTCGCAATGACCGTGTGACCATTGCCCATCATGACACCGTGATCGAGGCCGAAGATCACGTCATCCTGTTCCTCATCGATAAAAAGCGCGTACGTGAAGTGGAGCGGCTCTTCCAAGTGGGTGTCACCTTTCTGTAACCGCGCCGCAGCGGAATGCAATTCGCTATAGTCCAACGCATCCTCGGTCTCCTGCTGACGGTGTTCAGCCTGACCATGATCCCGCCGCTGGCACTCTCGATCTGGTTCCAGGACGGGATGGCCCAAGCCTTCATCAGCGCTTTTGCGCTCATCTTGAGCAGCGGCCTGCTGCTCTGGCTGCCGGTGCAGTGGGCGCGCCGCGAGCTGCGCCTGCGCGATGGCTTTGTGGTGGTGCTGCTGTTCTGGGTGGCGCTCAGTGTATGCGGTGCGGTGCCGTTCATGCTGGCGGGCCGCCCCCACATGTCGCTCACCGACGCCGTCTTCGAGTCGGTCTCCGGGCTGACCACCACCGGTGCCACCGTCATCAGCGGCATCGATACCTTGCCCATCTCGATCCTGTTTTACCGCCAGCTGCTGCAGTGGCTGGGAGGCATGGGGATCGTCGTGCTGGCGGTGGCGATCCTGCCCATGCTCGGCATCGGCGGCATGCAGCTCTACCGCGCCGAAACGCCCGGGCCCATGAAAGACACCAAGCTCACGCCGCGCATCACCGAAACCGCAAAGGCGCTTTGGTATATCTACCTCGGGCTGACGGTGCTTTGCGCCGTGGCCTATTGGCTTGCCGGCATGGACAGCTTCGATGCCATCGCCCACAGCTTCTCCACCGTCTCCATCGGCGGTTTCTCAACCCATGACGCCAGTCATGGCCATTTCAACAGCCCTTACGTGGAAGCAGTGGGAGTGGTGTTCATGGTGCTCGCCGGGATGAACTTTGCCTTGCACTTCACGGCCTGGCGTTCCTTTAGTATGCATCCTTATACGAAAGACGCGGAGCTTCGGACCTATCTGTTCTTGCTCATGGTCATCGCCACCATCACCAGCCTCTATCTTTATGCGTCGGAAACGTTCCCGACGCTCGGCGGCGCCATCCGCCACGGGGTATTTCAAACGGTCTCCATCAGCACCACCACCGGCTTTGTCACCAGCGGCTACGACACCTGGCCGAGCTTCTTGCCGGTGCTGTTGCTGTTCTCCAGCTTCATCGGCGGGTGCGCCGGCTCGACCGGTGGGGGGCTCAAGGTCATCCGCGTGCTGTTGTTATTCCGCCAAGGGCTTCGCGAGATCGTGCGACTCATTCATCCTTATGCCCAGGTGCCGATCAAAGTGGGCAACATGACTCTCTCCTCTCGGGTCCTGGACGCGGTCTGGGGGTTCTTCGGAACCTACGTGGTGGTGTTTTCCATCATGCTGTTGCTGCTGATGGCCACCGGGCTCGATCAAGTCACGGCCTTCTCCGCGGTGGCCGCCTCCATCAACAATCTCGGTCCAGGGCTTGGCGACGTCAGCGCCCACTACGGGGACATCAGCAGCGCCGCCAAATGGATCCTCTGTCTTGCCATGATCCTCGGGCGCTTGGAGATCTTTACGTTCTTGGTCATACTCTCCCCGAGTTTCTGGCGAACCTAGCCCGCCGCAGACCGTGCAAAGAGAGAATCGCCGTGGACAGCACGAAGCTCGAAGCTATGCTCAGCGCCGGTAAAGACAGCGCGCTGCTGCGCTATGGGCTGGGGCAGGCGTATGTGCAGGAAGGGAAGCCACAAGAAGCGCTGGCGCACCTTGCCAGGGCGGTAGATCTCGATGCCGGTTACTCCGCCGCCTGGAAGCTTTATGGCAAGACCTTGGCCGAAACTGGCCACACCGAGGAAGCGATGCAAGCATATCAGGCAGGAATCGGCGCGGCCGAGCGCAAAGGAGACATTCAGGCCGCCAAAGAGATGCGGGTATTTTTGCGACGACTAGAAAAGACTATGTAAAACAATAGGATATACCCCACCTAGCCGCGTTTTCTAATTGGCTGATAGAAATCTCCACACAGGACCCTTTTTGCGCAACTTTACGCAACGCGGGCGTCACACCGGGAGAACACAGGCTTCTTGCCATGGCCAGTTGTTGAGTGGGGGCGTACGACCGTGTGCCATCGGTAGCTAGCTGGCCGCCGGAGGTATCT
>JAGTVB010000155.1 GCA_018224385.1 Gammaproteobacteria bacterium | reverse complement strand
TGCTGAGGAACTGGAAGAGGTGATGGACGCGGACATGGACACCGCGGTGGCCTCCACAATTGATGTCATCCAGCTTTACATGCGCGAAACGGGCACTCCAAGTCTATTGACTCGCGAAGACGAAGTCACTTTAGCGAGAACTATCGACGAAGGAGTACGCCGCTGCGTCTCCGCGATTGCCGTCTGTCCAGCGGTGGTGGCTAAAGTATTAGGGTGGATCGAGACCGTGCGCGCAGGCGAAACGCGCCTAAGCGATTTCATTGTAGCCTTCATCGAGTCAGACGAACCGGATGAGTCACCAGCGGCTGGACCTTGCAATCTTGACACCGATGAAATCTCACATCCTGAGATAGGCCCCGATCCCCAGGAGGCTATGGAGCGGTTCGAGCGTATTCAAGTGCTGTACAGCGCGCTAGTCGAGGCGCTTTCCGTCGAAGGTATCGGCAGCGATGCAGCAAGGATATTGCAGTGCACGCTTACCGACGAATTTAAGGCAATCAAGCTGGCCCAAAAACCGCTCATCCAACTCACCAGTCTAGTCCGTGACCTTTTGACGCAGCTACAAACTGAAACACTAGCCCCACAGCAGAGGCATCTCAACAAAGTGCGCATTCCGGACGAAGCTCAGCAGACAGCGCGCATCAGCGATTTGAATAAGCCGGACCGCATCCGTAAGGTGGGCAGTAGCTGCGCGAGCACTGCCACCGTACTTGAAGCTCGGACAGCCGAGATTCGATTAGTCCACAGAAAGCCCCGCCAGGCACTGTTGGCAGCCGGTTTGCCTCTTGCCGAGCTTAAGACGGTAGAACATCACATGTCTGTTAATGAAGCCAAGGCAAGGCGGGCAAAGACGCAGATGGTAGAGGCCAATCTTAGGCTCGTGATCTCCATTGCAAAAAAGTATAGAAACCGCGGCTTACCTTTTCTTGACCTCATTCAAGAAGGCAACATTGGCCTTATGCGAGCGGTAGATAAATTTGACTACCGACGCGGGTACAAATTCTCAACCTATGCCACATGGTGGATTCGTGAGGCTATAACGCGTGCCATTGCCAATCAGGGGCGTACTATTCGAATACCCGTACATATGTATCAGCATATCAATCGTCTTCAACATGTTTCGCGCCAAATTCTCCAAGAAAAGGGTCGGGAGGCATACCCACAGGAACTCGCGGAGCGTCTTGATATGCCGGAAGAAAAAGTGCGAAGGGTATTGAGTGCTGCGCTGCAACCAGTATCAATGGAGAGCCTGGGCACGGATGATGATGACATGCATCCAGGGGACTTTCTTGAAGATGATACCATACAAGCGCCGTTAGAGTCTGCAACGCGGCGCGGATGCAAAACCGCCACGGACGCCCTACTTGATACCCTAACGCCCAGAGAAGCTAAGGTCGTCGCCATGCGCTATGGGATTGGGATGAACTGCGATCATACGCTGGAGGAGGTTGGAAAGCAGTTTGATCTCACACGTGAACGCATTCGCCAGATCGAAGCCGAGGCAATCCGCAAGCTTCGCCGTCCTCATCGCGCCGAGCATCTACGGGCATTTTTGGAGACATGAAAAAACAACTGCATAGCGATGATCGGTCTTCACCCTTGGTCCTTGCTCCTTGGCTCGCGGCTGGCGAGAGGTAATGGGAAGCCGTGTCGGGATACGCCCGCTCGTTTGCCTTAGCTGTGTCTAACGGCAATACTCATTTTGACATTGGCGGTTCACTTTCTCAGGCCAAAATGAGAATTGCTGCCGCCTAAGCCACGGCTGGAAATGCTCATGTATTTCCAGGTACACTCCCACCTAATAGCCTTGAAATGCCAGTGATCCATGGCGGATAGTTGGCGGAGAGGGTGGGATTCGAACCCACGGACCCGCGAGGGTCAACGGTTTTCAAGACCGCCGCTTTCGACCACTCAGCCACCTCTCCACAAGTAAGGAGAATACCCAAAAAGCAGCCTGGTAAAAAGCCGGTTGCGAAACACAGCGCGCGCCTTAGGCCGATCTTGATATCAGCGCGCCTTTACTGAAACTAAGTCGGTTGCCTGCGGTCTATGCAAGCAGTTATAGTTATTAGCTGAATCAGGAGGTACTTCAGATGCGAGGAAATGAGTTTGCCATAGCAAGGCCGGCTACAAGCGCGCTTGCTGCCAATAAGCTCATTCGTAATACATACACTCTGCTGGCAATGACATTGCTTTTTAGCGCCGCCACGGCGGGCGTGTCAATGGCCGTCGGGCTTCCGCATCCAGGCTTGATACTGACGCTTGTGGGGTATTTCGGCCTCCTTTTCTTGGTCAACAAATTCCAAGATAGTGCTCTTGGGCTGGTATTTGTGTTTGCGTTGACTGGCTTTATGGGATTGACTCTGGGGCCGATTCTCAACGCATACGTACAAGCCTTTGCCAATGGTAGCCAGCTCATAATGATGGCGATGGGGGGGACCGGCATAATTTTCCTGGGGCTGTCCGGCTACGCGCTCACATCACAGAGGGATTTTAGTTTTCTCGGTGGTTTTCTCATGGTCGGCATTTTGGTTGCCTTCCTAGCGGGACTCGGTGCCGCCGTGTTCGGAATTCCGGGGCTATCCCTCGCCGTTTCCGCTATGTTCGTGCTCTTAATGTCTGGACTTATCCTCTGGCAGACAAGCCAGATCGTCCACGGTGGTGAGACCAACTACATCATGGCGACGGTTACGCTCTACGTTTCTATTTTTAACTTGTTCACGTCACTCCTGCACCTCCTCGGCTTTATGGGCGGCGAAGAATAAGAATTAAGTGTGCCCCTGCAGAGAAGAAAGAGCGTCCCACCTCGGGTTCCGGCATGGCATGCCGGAACCCGAGCGTGATCCGCTAACGCCTTAAGCCGCGGCTAGTCAACGTACTGCTCACCCGCCATATAGGGCTGCAGCACCTCTGGAATGCGGATTCGGCCGCTTTTCTCCTGGAAGTTCTCCATAATCGCCACCAGCGTACGACCAACCGCCAGCCCCGAACCGTTTAAGGAATGCAACAATTCAGGTTTCCCAGTCTCTGGGCTGCGCCAGCGCGCCCGCAGCCGCCGCGCCTGGAAGTCCTCGAAGTTGCTACAGGAAGAGATCTCCCGGTAGCGGCGCTGCCCCGGCAACCAAACTTCCACATCGTACGTTTTAGCAGAGGCGAATCCCAGGTCACCCGCGCAAAGTGTGACAACGCGATAAGGTAATTCGAGCTGCTGCAATACTCTCTCCGCGTGGCGCGTGAGGGTTTCCAGTGTGTTATAAGACTGTGCCGGACGGACCAGTTGCACCAGTTCTACTTTCTCAAATTGGTGCTGACGAATCATGCCGCGCGCATCTTGCCCGTAAGCGCCTGCTTCGCTGCGGAAGCAAGGCGTATGGCAGACCAGCTTAAGCGGTAGGTCTTGCGCCTCGAAGACACGATCGCGAGCGATGTTGGTAACCGGCACCTCGGCAGTCGGTATCAGGTAGTAATCCTGTTCGGCGATGCGAAAAAGATCCGCCCCAAACTTGGGTAACTGACCCGTGCCACGTAGACTCTCGGCGTTCACCAGATAAGGCACATAAATCTCTTTATAATCATGCTCGCGGGTATGTAGATCGATCATGAAGTCAATGAGGGCCCGGTGAAGGCGCGCAAGTGGCCCAAAGAGTGTGACAAAGCGCGTGCCTGCTATTTTTGCCGAAAGCTCAAAATCCATCTCACCAAGTCGTGTGCCCAAATCCACATGGTCTTTAGGCACGAAGGAAAATTCAGGAATCTGTCCCCAATAACGCACTACAACATTGTCACCTTCGGAATGCCCGTCGGGGACACTCTCGTGAGGTAGGTTCGGGATCTCCATTAGGAGTGCTTCTAGCCGGCTTTGGACGGCTGCGAGCGCAGCCTTTTTGGCTTCTAATTCGGCTCCAATATTGGCTACTTCTATTAGAAGAGAGGAGACGTCTTCCTTAGTCGCCTTGAGTCGGCCGATGGTTTTCGAGTGAGCATTACGAGCTTGCTGTAACGACTGAGTGTGAACTTGCACTTGCTTGCGTTCGAGTTCAAGGGTCTGCAAGGTCGTAATGTCGAGTTCAAAACCCCGTCGCTTCAAGCACGCTGCGGTAGAGTCAAGCTGGTTGCGAAGGAGAGTAGGATTTAGCATAGCCGTCCCTGCCGTCGTTTAGGTAGCAGCCACAGTCTCATCGAAAAGCGATGTAATAGCCCGAGAGAGAACGCCTGTTGTCATGCAATGATAGGTTTATGGCTAAGGGATTGCGGGCCTATCGCCAATGACATCGACTCCGGCCGGAGGCGAAAAAAAGAACAGCTCAGGTCGCACCGTTGCATTCTTTACAATGTTGTGGAAGTACAGGTTGGTAGTCTGGCCGAAGCTATCGACCAATTCCATCCTCGTCAATTCTCCACGCTCTAGCCCGACACGTATCGTGGAGAAGCTAACGTCAGCACTCTTTGGTTCAAGTGTTACCCACTCCAGTCCATCTCGCTTTCCGACACCCTGTACCAGGAAGCGCTCTTCTAAGGACCTGTTACTAGTCAACAGCAGGGTTGGGGTATCGCCGACGGCCTCGTCGAGCTTTTTCACGGTCACTTGAGCCAACTCAGTATCATAAATCCAGACGTGCTTTCCGTCCGCGACAATTAGCTGTGCATAGGGTTCGCGATAATCCCACCGAAACCGCCCAGGTCGTGCTAACACTAAAGTTCCCTTGGCTTCTTCAATAGGAACCCCGTTCTCGTCCAGCAGAATCTGTTCGAAGTCAGCCTGAAAAGAATGCAATCCCCTAAGGAAGCTCTGCAGTACCTCTGTGCCGGTATCCGCGGCCGCAGTACAAACCAGGCCCACGACGATGGCGGCTACTATTGCGCCGCCTCGGAGCGAGCGTCTCTTTATGTTTTCCACTGCAACTTGCAGCGAATTTTGTATGAGCGCTCTCGTGATCATGGGCAATTCTTTAGAGCGTTACAACTCAGGTGGCGGGGGCGCGAGCACTTCGCGATTGCCATTGGACTGCAACGGGCCCACGATACCCGCTTGCTCCATGTCTTCCACCATGCGCGCAGCACGGTTGTATCCTATCTTGAGCCGGCGCTGCACGCCTGATATCGAAGCCCGGCGAGTCTCGGTTACCAACCGCACGGCTTGGTCAAACAATGGATCATGCTCCTCTCCCCCTCCGCCATCGAGTCCTGCGTCACCTCCGATGACATTCTCTCCTCCACCCTTGAGCACATCCTCCAGATACTGGGGATTGCTTTGGCCGCGCAAGCTCTCTACCACTTCGTGAACCTCGTGATCGCGCACGAAAGCACCATGCACTCGCATCGGTGTAGCCATACCCGGCGTCAAGTACAGCATGTCACCATGGCCCAGCAGCTGCTCTGCACCGCTCTGGTCGAGAATGGTACGGGAATCAATTTTGGAGGAAACCTGGAACGCTATCCGGCTTGGAATGTTTGCCTTGATAAGACCGGTAATGACATCCACCGAGGGTCGCTGGGTAGCCAAAATCAGATGTATTCCAGAGGCCCTGGCCTTCTGAGCGAGGCGGGCAATCAGCTCCTCCACCTTCTTGCCCGCAACCATCATGAGGTCAGCCAATTCATCGACGATGACCACGATGAGCGCCAGCGGTTCCAGTGCTTCCGGTTCAGGGCTATCCGGTTTGGCAGGCCAGAGCGGATCTCGGATCAATGCCCCTCGCGCCAACGCATCCTTTATCTTGCGGTTGTAACTGGCAAGATTACGCACCGAGAGTGCCGACATCAGGCGGTAGCGCCGCTCCATCTCGGCGACGCACCACCGTAGAGCATTGGCAGCATCCTTCGGATCGGTCACTACCGGTGCCAACAAATGGGGAATACCCTCATATACGGAGAGTTCAAGAATCTTGGGATCGACCATGATAAGACGCACGTCGGCCGCAGGCACTTTGTACAAAAGGCTAAGTATCATGGCGTTAATGGCGACCGATTTGCCCGATCCCGTAGTGCCCGCAACCAGCAGGTGAGGCATGCGGCCAAGGTCCATGACCACCGGATGTCCAGCGATGTCTTTCCCAAGTGCCAGAGAGAGCGGCGATGTGCTATCTTCATAAGCTTTCGACATCAAGATCTCGCTCAAAGTTACGAGTTCGCGCTGCTCATTTGGAATCTCCAAACCAATTACTGACTTTCCTGGAATGACTTCCACGATGCGTACGCTGAACGTCGACAGGGAACGAGCGAGGTCTTTTGCTAAATTGCTTATTCGACTTACCTTAACTCCAGGAGCAGGTTCCAATTCAAAGCGCGTCACCACGGGCCCAGGATGCACCGCAACGACGCGCACGTCGATCCCAAAGTCCTTTAGCTTAAGTTCGACCTGCTCGGAAATGGCTGCCAACGCGGTATCCGACAGCCCTCGGATTGTTGGCTTCGAAGAATCAAGAAGCGCTATTGAGGGCAGCGTATGGCCGCGGGGCGGCTCCAGCAGAGGCAATTGACGCCCTTGTGGGGGTGGTGCAACCGCGACCGGTTTTGAGCGTTCAATGGTGGGTTCAATGCGCGTCATTCTGACTCGCGAAGGACGCTTGGTGGGTTGCGCGCTCGGAGCTGAGCTAACCCGCCTAGTCTGCTGCACACGCCAGGTGTGAACAGCGGCCATGCCTTGCAGCACCAAGGATTGCAGCCAATCGAACAATAATACCGTGTAACGACCGATGGCGTCCATTAGCGCGAGCCAAGATATGCCGGTAAACAACGTGATGCCGGTGGCGAAGAGAGTAAGGAGACACAACGTTCCCCCAAGCGTATTGAACAGTTCTGTTAGGTTATCCCCAATGACCTTGCCGAGCACGCCACCGGCATCCAGAGGAAGGCGGCTTGCATCCCTAAAGTACAGTGTGGCGAGTCCACTTCCCGTTGCCAGAGTCAGTAGGAATCCTGAAGCACGTTCGATCATCTGCAAGCTGTTCATCGCACGGCGACGCCTTGCGCCGCGAAACACGAGCCATCCTGCATAGCCGACGAGGACTGGAAAGAGATAGGCTAGATAACCGAAGAGATAGAGAAGAATATCCGCAATCCACGCGCCTGCCCGCCCGCCGTGGTTGAGCACTTCGCTCCTGTCCGCGCTGTGCGACCAGCCGGGATCTGCCGGATGGTAGCTTGCAAGAGCCAGCGTGAAATACAGAGCGACCCCGGCGAACAGGATTAGAATGGATTCACGAAGTCCCTGATGCAGCGCGCTGCGCCAAGGGGTTGACGCCGGTTTTTTTTCTTTCCTTGACAAACTCAACTTAATCCTGGTTGGCAGAAGATTATCGCAACAGTTTCATTATTGGAAAAAATGGGCGTGACGTCCACACCGATCATGGGCAGAACATCGGCGGGGAGTAAATGTCCAAATGTAGGCTTAATGCCGCCGGTTTAGAATCTGAGTAGCCGCGTTTTCACCAATCTTATTGCCACTGGCACCCTGCCAGAAGCGAGACATCGCCGCGGCTTGCCTCCGCTAGGGCTTAGGAGACGGGTTCACTCGGGCGAGATGGAGTGACGGCGGTCTAGCCACTTGAGCATCAGCATAATGATGCGCGATGATTTGGGGCAACCAGACTTGATGCCCTTGGGGAAGCTTTTCCGCTTTCATGCGGCTTTAACGGAAGGAACACACATGCGCGACACCCGACATACCAGACTCCTTATTTTGGGCTCAGGGCCGGCGGGTTATACCGCGGCTGTTTATGCAGCAAGAGCAAATCTCGGTCCCTTGCTCGTCACCGGACTACAGCAAGGTGGCCAAATGATGACGACGACAGACGTGGATAACTGGCCGGGGGACGTCGCTGGTGTTCAGGGTCCAGAGTTGATGGAGCGAATGCGGCAACACGCGGAACGGTTCGACACACAGATTGTGTTTGATCACATCAATGCAGCGGATCTCTCTGTGCGCCCATTTAGATTGACGGGAGATGCCGCCGTCTACACTTGCGACGCCTTGATTATCGCCACCGGCGCGTCCGCGAAGTATCTCGGATTACCCTCCGAAGACGCATTTAAAGGGCGTGGCGTGTCAGCTTGCGCAACGTGTGATGGCTTTTTCTTCCGAGGCGACGAGGTTGCCGTTATCGGAGGGGGCAATACAGCGGTCGAAGAAGCGCTGTACCTATCAAATATTGCCTCTAAGGTCACGGTAGTTCATCGGCGAGACAAGTTTCGTGCAGAGAAGATGCTTTCAAATCAGCTCATGGAAAAGGTTAGCCAGGGCACTGTCTGCATTGAGTGGGATCATGTGCTTGACGAAGTTCTGGGAGACGACGACGGCGTGACCGGCATACGCATTCGCAATGTAGAAAGCCATGTGCCAAAGGAGATCGACGTGAGGGGGGTGTTCATCGCCATTGGCCATCAGCCCAATACGGATGTTTTTGCCGGTCAGCTCGATATGCAGGGTGGCTATATCCGAGTGCGCAGTGGGTTAGAAGGTAATGCCACGGCCACCAGTGTGGAGGGAGTCTTCGCCGCTGGAGACGTTGCCGATCATGTCTATCGGCAAGCAATCACCTCGGCGGGATCTGGTTGCATGGCAGCCCTCGACGCTGAGAAGTATCTGGAGGCTCTGGTATAGCGCCAATGAACCAGCGCATAGTCTTTGCCTGTTCACGAAACATTTCTCGGGACCCCCTTTGGCAGCGCTCTTGGCCTTACGCGCAACCGAAGGTCCATCGGTGCAGCCTGAGATGACCCCCCTTCCCTATCGTATACCACAGGGCTCCTCCCCCGACCGCTTTCCGGCTGTCGACAGTGCACTCGTCGAGCCGAACGGGCTGCTCGCCGTTGGTGGCGACCTTACTCCTGCGCGGCTACTCAACGCGTACCGCCGGGGTATCTTTCCTTGGTTCAATGACGACCGATGCATCATGTGGTGGTCTCCCGATCCTCGCGCAGTACTATTTCCACATTTGGTAAAAGTTTCCCACAGCCTGCGCAAAACGCTCCGTCAAGGGCGTTTTCAGGTCACGGCGAACAAGGCCTTTGAGGAGGTTATCGTCGGCTGTGCGGCGCCTCGCCGAGACCAACACGGAACGTGGATTACGCAAGAGATGATGGCGGCATACTGTCGGCTGCACAGTTTCGGTTACGCTCATTCAATCGAGTGTTGGAACGGCGCAAGGCTAGCGGGGGGGGTGTACGGTGTGGTGCTGGGCAAAGTTTTCTTCGGAGAGTCGATGTTCAGTCGTGAGCGCGATGCATCAAAGGTGGCACTTGCGCATCTGTGTCGTGCTGATATTCAGATGATCGATTGCCAGATCCCAAACGTGCATTTGTCACGAATGGGTGCGTTGGAGGTTGGCCGCCGGCGCTTTATATCCCTGTTGGATCGCTGGTGCGATACCGCCAGCGCGTCCTTGTCGGGGATCGGAACGTGGGAGTCCCCATGAGACTGATGCCCACGGATGCCGGAACGCGTTTCTATACCAGTCCTGCCCATGCATGCAGCTACCTGGCGGGCCGAGAGGCGGTCACAGTGTTCTTGGATCCGGACTATCCAAGGGACCGACGGCTTTACACTTTGCTGTCCCACAATGGTTTTAGGCGCAGCGGGCAGCATATCTACCGGCCATGCTGCCCAACTTGTGACGCATGCACCCCAGTGCGAGTACGCGTGGCGGATTTTCACCCACGGCGCAGCCAGCGCCGCGCCTGGCAGAAAAACCGTAATCTGCGGGTAGAAAACTGCGGACCGAGCTTTAGACAGGAGCATTTTGAGCTGTATCAGCGTTATCTGGTCAGCCGCCATCGAGGCGGAGGGATGGACGATCCCTCCCCCCAACAGTACATGGATTTTCTAACGAGCGCCTGGTGTGAAACGGACTTTTGGGAGTTTTGCTTGGGCAAAAAACTGCTTGCGGTGGCGGTTCTGGACCGATTGGACGACGGACTCTCGGCTGTTTATACGTTCTTTGATCCCGACTACGCGCAACGGAGCTTGGGGGTCTTCACCGTTTTGTGGTCGATGCAAGAGGCCCGAAGGCAAGGGTTTCACTGGCTTTACTTGGGTTACTGGATACCCTCCTCGCCCAAGATGCGATATAAGTATGAGTATCAGCCTCAAGAGCACTTTCGGCATGGCCGATGGGTGGCCCCGGAGCACTCCGGGTAAGAGCATCGGACTTTCGGCCTAAGCGCTTTTTTTGGCAGAATACGCGGGAGTTATATTCACTATTACGAGGTTCCTTTGGCTAAGGAAGACCACATTGAAATGGACGGTACGGTCATCGAGACCCTACCGAATACGATGTTCCGCGTGCAGCTGGAGAATGGCCATGTCGTCACTGCCCATATATCCGGCAAGATGCGCAAGAACTATATCCGCATCCTCACGGGAGACAAAGTTACTGTACAACTTACCCCTTACGATTTGAGTAAAGGGCGCATTACTTACCGCGCTCGCTAGTTTTGCGCCTGTTCCCCTTTGCGACACAAAGCGCGGGTTTGCAATTTATCTTAGTCCCTTACCTCCGAAATCTTGAACAAAAAGACTAGAAGTTCAAAGCGCATTTCTCACCAGCGTAGGCTGAACAAAGTACTCGC
>JAGTVB010000154.1 GCA_018224385.1 Gammaproteobacteria bacterium | reverse complement strand
CCATCGGCATCGCCATGGTGCCGCGCGGTGAGGTCGGCATTATCTTCGCTGAGCTTGGCCGTGTGTCAGGAATTCTTGCCAATGATATCTATGCCGGCCTGGTGCTGGTCATCGCCTGCACCACGCTGCTGACCCCCTTTGCCCTTAAGGGGTTCTATGTGCACTACGGGCAACGTCTCGATACGAATTTTGTTGCGGTACCCATGGCGAGGCAAGACGACGTTTCCGAACAGCGGCAAGCCGAAACCTGAAGGCCCTACAGGCCGATGCTGGGTGCGGTTGTCAGGAGCCGCGGTAGACGGTAGGCTGTACGTCGGAGATGGGAGACTATGAGGCTTCAAAATGGAGGGAAGCGTGCATGGCTTCCCTCGTTTGCGGGACTTTAGTCAGCTTATTCGAACGTGGAGGAATGAAAGAATGAGTAGGAAAAGGACAGCGAAATTCATCACTCGCCTTGCCGTGTTCATGGTAGCTCCCGCGCTCGGCGCGGCAGCGGGGGAGCAGGCAGCAGGGGCATCAGCGCCGGCGGAGCAGGGAATATCCCTCGCGCAGGCTGAGTTTGCTAGCCCCATGGGGCCTTATGGCGGCCCGCCCGGGCCGATGATGGGTCCACCGGGAATTCCACCCTACGCAGGAGGGCCATGGGGCGGTCCTGAGGGTGGCGGACCCGGCGGAAGCGGGCCCGCCTTTGGCGGCTATGGTCCGCCAGACCCCCGCAGCATGATGGGACCTGGAATGATGCAGGGCCAAAGGGGGCCATCGGGTCCAATGATGGGGGGTGGTGGCGACAAATATGGAATGGCCAGTGTCATGCAAGCCTGGCAGCTTCCTGACCTCACTGAAGAGCAACGCAACAAGCTGCGAAGCACTGCCCAAGATCTGCGCAAGAAGCATTGGGATATGAAAGGCGCCATGATGGAGGAGTCGGACAAGCTTGCACAGCTATGGGCGGCTGAGTCGGTGGATGCGAACGCCATCGGGGAAGCCTATGGTCGCCTCTTTGAGCTGCAGCGGCAATGGATTGTTAGCGACATCGAGGCGCGCCAGCAAGTCGACAACCTACTGACGGATGAGCAGAGGCAATGGCTGCAGGGCCGATCACCGATGCCGGGGCCCGCCATCCGCGGCGGCATGAGGCCTCGGATGCAGGGAGCGCCGGGGAGCGCTCCCACAGCGTCCGGCGGCGAAGCAAAACAGGGCGGCCAAGCATCAGGAAGCGCAGCGCCGCAGCGCCCCGCAGCACCAGAGAGCGGGATGCAACCGACGAACAAGTGATTCATCACGGTGGCTCACAGGCGTCAGCGGCTTAGCAATAGCCGTTGGAGGACAGGAAAGGGGGGCTTCCCACTGCTGCGCGGATGAAGCAGCGGGAGGCTCCATGCGTTCGCTAACCTATGCGCGATGGTTTTTTGCCTGCCCGATGGCGGAGTCATTTACTCTGGATGCTGATTGTCCTCGGGCTCGGGTTCGCGCTGGGGGAAATCGCCTTGCGGGCCGCCGGCTTCTCGTATTACTGGGCGCTCTACAGGCGGCCGGACCCACAGCGGGGTTGGGCACCAGAGCCTGGAGCTGAGGGCTGGCAGCGCCTGGAAGGAAAAGCCCTGGTACGCATCAATCAGGCTGGCCTGCGCGACCGCTTGCGGCCGCTGCCAAAGGCGCCGGGGATTTTTCGCATTGCCGTGCTTGGCGACTCCTTTGCTGAGGCGGTGCAGGTGCCTATCGAGCAGACTTTCTGGTTCATCCTGCAGGATGAACTCAATGCCTGCAACCCGTTCCAGGGGCGCAAGGTGGAAGTCTTGAACTTTGGGGTGAGTGGCTACAGCACTGCCCAACAACTGCTGACTTTGCGCCACCGCGCCTGGTCCTACCAGCCTGACATGGTGCTCCTCGCCTTTTTTCACGGCAATGATCTCGCGGAAAACTCGAGCGCGCTCGACGACGATCCGCTGCGTCCCTACTTCATTTATCGAGGTGATGAACTGGTGCTTGATGCGTCTTTTCGACAGTCATCGAGCTATCAGCTGCGCACGGCGTGGTACGGTCGCCTCGGCTTCGCCTTGGTGGACCATTCCCGGTTGTTGCAAGCGATTGATCGGGCCACCGACTTGCTCGGACTCTGGTATGGGCAGTGGCGGTCGAGCCGGGAGGTTAATGAAAACCTTGCCAAAGAACCCGGAGTGGACACCCGCGTCTATCAAGTGCCGCAGGATTCGCAGTGGCGCTCGGCTTGGCGGGTAACCGAAGGGCTCATCCAAAAGATGTATGAGGAAGTGCGCGCCCGGGGGGCAAAATTCTTAGTCGTGACGCTGACGACGGGTGCCCAGGTTCACCCTAATCCGCTATTTCGCGAGCAATTTCAGCGTAGTCTGGGTGTCGCAGATTTGTTTTATCCGGATCGACGGATCCACGAGCTTGGTGAGCGCGCCGGGTTTGCGGTAGTCAACCTGGCGCCGGCAATGCAGCTTTTTGCCACCTTTTCCGGCCTGTGGCTGCACGGTTTTGAGAACTCTCAACCCGGTATTGGCCACTGGAATCCGGCGGGCCACCGCCTAGCCGCCACCACTATCGGCGAAGCACTCTGCCCGCAGCGCCAGTGACTCGGACGCTGGGCTGTCAGCGGGGTAATGCAGACGCGGTGCACCTCCCTGTGCACCGCCTCGCAGAAAGTTACTATCGTCCGCCTTGTCCGCTTGCCGCCGGTGGCTGTATCACTATCGGAGCTCCATAGCCACCGCCATAGCCACCGCCATACCCACCGCCGTAGCCAGGAAAACCGCCGTAGCCCGGATAACCGCCATAGCCCGGACCGCCCCCATAGCCACCGCCATAGTACGGGTAGCCGTAGCCCGTGCTTTGGCCGAAATCCATGCCAAACATGTTGCCGCCCCATGGGCCACCACCGCCCCAGGCATTGGCGGACTGAAGCGGTAGAACCACGGCACCGGCGACAGCGGCAGCAGCGAGGACTTTAGAAAGCCTATTCATGACTTATCTCCCTTCGTTAATTGTTCGAGATTCTTCACGAGCCGGGGTGTGCCACAACTCGTACTAAAAGAATATAAGTACTTTATGATATTGTCAAGAAGAATTGCCCCGGCTACGCCATCCGGCGCGCTTAACAACCTCCTTACTACCATACCGAGTCGGCTTTCCATAGTGTCGGCGGGAGAACGGCGGGTCGCTGCACAGGAAGAGCCCGAAGCAAAGCGCCCGACAAATCCCTAAAGGCTGCAAGATCATCGTTTACAATTCTGGCAATAAATGCAAGCGCCTCCTCTGTCAGCAAAGGGCGGTGCGTGACAGAAACCCGAATAAATAGAGTAGATAGGGGTATAATCGAATCGTAATGTTCAGCCCGTAAGCACTATCGCGCTGGCGGCTGAGGTCAAACCCACTTCTCGACAGGCAGTCCAACAGCCTCGAGGGAGATAGTTAGATGCCGACCAGAGATCCCGAGACGGGCATGCACCCGTCGTTGCCACCAGAACAGCCGTCGGCAGAGACTTCTAGGGTGCCGCTCGCTGGGGACGCGGCCCTAGAGCGTTTTGCCAAAAGTTTCGAGGCGAGTGCCCGACGTTGGGAATTGGTTGTGTACCCGTCTTTGTTCGCGTTTATCATCCTCGCGGCCTACGGGTTCTTTTTGATCTATAGCTTGACACGCGACATGCACACGATGGCGGCCGCTATCGATCCGACCATGGAGCCCAACATGAGCATGATGGCCAATAGCGTCCTGCAGTTGTCTGAGAGTGTCCAGTCGATGACCACCCGTATCCATGAGATGGCCGACAAGATCAGCACCATGGACGCGACCGTGAGCCGCATAAGCGGGCATATTGCGGTCATGGCAACCGACGTCGGTGATATGTCCGGTAAGATGGACGCCCTGCCACCGATGCTGGTCAACATGTCCGAGATGAACAAGTCCATCGGCACGCTCAATCAATCGGTATTGGCGATGAATCAAGCGGTGTACGCCATGACCGCGAATACCAGTACCATGAGCCGTGATATGGCAGTAGGCACCTATCATTTCGCGCGCCCCATGTCGTTCATGAATTCCTTTTTCCCCTGGTGACGCGCGTCCTTGGCCACCGCGGGTCGACGCTCCCCATAGAGGGGGTAAGCGGGTATGTTGACCTGTATCATTGCGGGGGTCTTAAGGGGGAGTCATTATTGATTTAGGTTGCACTAATTTTTGCAGTCTTCTACCCTTCGACACGCCAAAGCGTCTCAAGGAGAAAAACGATGATGAGAAGTGTGATGAAAACGCTCGGGGTATTGATTGTGGTTGTGGCCGCCGCTTTGCCGCTGCAGACCAGCAAAGCCTTTTGGGGAGGGGGCGGCCCCTGGGGGGGCTATGGTTGGGGTGGCTGGGGCGGCAATCCCTGGGGGTATCGGTACTATCCACGCTGGGCCAGTGGCCCCTACTGGCGTTATCCCTGGTGGGGACCGGGCTGGGGAGACTGGGGGTATCCTGGCTGGGGGGCTCCCTTGGCTTCGGCGCCGATAGTCGTGGTGCCCATCGTTATCCCTTCTGCTCCCGCCGAAGCGAAGGCGCCAAAGACAGCGGCGCCTTCTGAAACGCCTGTCGAGCCGGAGGTGGCAGAGGAAGTCGAGGGAGCGCAAACCCCAGAAATCCCTGCCGCGCAGTAAGATAGCTTGGCTAACGGGCTAACGGGCTAACGGGCTAACGGGCTAACGGGCTAACGGGTGCCTCGCCATAGCGAGTGATTAGGGCGGCGCTGGAGGAGGTTGAGCTTGCGTCGTAGCAATGATGGCCTCCTCCACGGCCCGCAGCGGACGGGGATAGAATACCGGATCGTCGGCAGGCCAAGGATCCCGGCAAGGTTTGTTAGCGTGGTAGCGCCGCAAATTTTCCTGCAGTCTCGGTAGGAGGTCCAGTCCTCCCCATTGCACCGCCGCGTCGAGGGCCGCCTGCTGAAAGGCGGCGGCTTCTCGGTAGCGCCCGAGCTCTGCATAGGCCATGGCCACCGTCTCCGCGTGTTCAATGCTATTGACCCGATCGAGTAAGCCCTTGGCGATCCCTAAGGCTTGCTTGCCATCGCGTAGGCCCGCATTCGGGCTCGCAGCCAGTAACCGTGCCAGGGCCTGTCTGAGTACTGCATCATTTGGGTACAAGGCGGTCGCTGTCTCCAAGCGTTGGCGGGCTATGGGGTGTTGTGCTGGGGTGGCGATGAGCGCAACGGCTTCGAGCTGACGCGCGGGCAGATCGTCCGGTAGCAGCTCGACCGCCTTGCCGTAGTGCCTTGCCGCCAGGGCGAAATCACCGGCGCGCATCAAAGTATTGGCGAGGAAAAAGTGCGCGCCGCCGTGCTGCGGATCAGCGGCTAATGCCGCCTCAAAGTGGATTTGTGCGGCGGCGTCCGAGTCGGTTTCCTGCCGTAAACGGCCTAAGAAATAATGGGCCTGCGCATCCTCGGGTGCGTGCGCCAAGGCCGCTTCGAGTGCCGCACGGGCGGCATCCTCCTTCCCGATGAGATACAGCGCTCGCGCTAAGCCGACCCGGGCGGGCACGTTGTCCGGCTCGAGGCGGACCACTTGCTGGAATTCGTGCGCCGCCAGCCCGAATTTTTTGGCCCACACCGCCTGCATCGCGCGGTACAAGTGGGTGCGGGCGCCGGCGACCAGCTGCTCGAGCGTTTGCGCTACCGGATCGGGATAGGGGGGCTCGATATCGCCACGCTGCGCAACGTGGGCGCGTGCCTCGGCAAGGTCGCCGAGCCCGCGGTAGGCCATGGCGAGCTGATAATGGATACGGTCCGCTTGCGGTGCGGCGACCAGGGCTTTTTGAAGCCACTGGACTGCTTCCTGGTAGCGCCCTTCGAGAAGGGCGATCTTGCCAAGCCTATAAGCAGCAGCGCTGTAGGTTTCCTGTCTTTCCAAGGCAGGCTGCAGGAGTGACCGAGCCCGCTCGGGTTGGTTGAGGGAGGTGTACGCGTCGGCTAGGCGCAAGCGAAGTGGCGGGTAATCGGGGTTCACAACTCGAGCGCGCCGATAGGCGGCCGCGGCCTTTTCCAGCCGTCCTTGTCCCTGGTAGAGATAGCCGAGCAGGTATGGCCAGCTGAATTCCTGCGGTGCTAACTGTTCCGCGTTGCGGTAACAAGCCTCCGCCGCGTCATCCATGTGATGGGCGTGGTACACTCCTCCCAGTTCCCCGTAAGCCGAGCCAAGCTCCCGGTCTGAAACGTCAGAAATAGCCGCCATTTTCGAGAACTCTGTTGCGGCTGCCAGCAATTCATCGCGCACTCTCTCCTCCACTTGACTGAGATCGGGAGGAGGCACCTCGACCAGGCGTTCCCGGTCCATAGACTGAGCCCCAGCAACGCCCGCCAGGCCGAGGCAGACGACGGCGTACAATAGCCACCGCACAACACGGCCGGACAGCCAAATGTACGGCGGTACTCGGGAATTACCGGTGACCATATGCCCT
Organism: Gammaproteobacteria bacterium; assembly: GCA_018224385.1. Lineage (GTDB taxonomy): Bacteria > Pseudomonadota > Gammaproteobacteria > HK1 > HK1 > JAGTVB01. The sequence continues at coordinate 3,000 of JAGTVB010000154.1, read as the reverse complement.
AATCGCTGTTCAGCAACTGACCCTCACCCTCCCTCAGGTTCGAGTAGCGATCCACAGGGAGCCCTTGCCACTGCTCAATGCGGCCGCTCGGCCAGTGGATCTGCACTGAAGCCACTTCCGTATCGTTGCCAAGTCCGACCAATACCCGCGGATCGTTGGCCGAAGCATAACTGCCATCGGTGCGTGTTCGCCGCCAGAGCGGCGGCTGGGACGGGCGATACACGGCGACGCGCGCTCCTGCAGCATCGCGACCCGCGCTAGTGAGCAGGCGCAGTCCCAGCCAGTGGGATTGATTGCCGACATTATTGAGCATGAGCCGACTGGGCCCATTATTGTTGGTGACCACGATATCGACGTCGCCGTCGTTATCGATGTCGCCGAAGGCGGCGCCACGGCTCACTTCCGATAGCTCAAAGGCCTCGCCAGCCTGTGCCGTAACATCCACAAAACGCCCATTCCCAAGATTGCGCAGCAGTTGGTTGGGCTGGTGTAGGGGGTACGGATCGCCTGCCCGGGCCAGGGCGGGAATGATTTTCACCTCCCCGTTGGCGACGAACAGATCGAGCCAGCCGTCATTGTCATAGTCAATCCAGGCGGTGCCAAAGGCGGTGTAGCCCTGGCTCGGTGCTCCGAGGCCGGTTTGCGCCGACTGGTCTTGAAACCAGCCCTGACCGTCGTTGACGTAAACGGTATTGGTTTCATCGCTGATGTGGGTCATGAACAGGTCCTCGTCCCCGTCGCCGTCAAAGTCTGCGGCGTCCACACCCATGCTGCCCTCGGCAGCACCGTCCCTGTTGACCGCCGCGCCCGCCAGCAGCGCATCGTCCTCGAAGGTGCCATCGCGCTGATTTACCCACAGCTGATTGGGGCGACCATCGTTGGCAACGTAGATGTCTGACCAACCGTCCCCATTGAGGTCAGCCGTGACCACGCCAAGGGCACCCCCCGACTCACGGCTGATACCCGCCTGCACGGACACATCCTCGAAGGTGCCGTCGCCGCGGTTGCGATACAGGCGGTTCTGAAGCGGCTCATAAATTTGCGGTGAGCAATAGTCTTGAGCGCTGGTGGGCGCATAGCAAGGCCGATGCTTGGCGAGGCTGAAGTCGACGTAGTTGCCGACGAACAGGTCCAGCCACCCATCACGGTCATAGTCGAAAAATGCCGCGCTGACGCTCCAGCGGGGATCACCTACGCCGGCGCGCACGGTCCAATCCTTGAATGTACAGTTGCCTTCGTTGTGCCACACTCGGTTGGCGCCGAAATTGGTGACGTAGAGGTCGACAAAACCGTCGTTGTCGATGTCTCCCGCCGCCGCACCCATACCGTAGTCGTGCTCTTGAATGCCACTGGCGGCGGTGATGTCCGTGAAGTGCAGGCGAGGGGTACCATCGGCTTGCACCATCCGGTCGTTACGGTAGAGCTGGTCGCTAAGGATTCGGCCGGCCGATGGTGGCGAGCGCGCTTCGCCTTCTTCGAGCGTGGCTCCCTGCACCAGGTACAGATCCAGATCGCCATCGTTGTCGCAGTCAAACAAGGCGGCGCCTGCGCCGACGATCTCTGGAAAGTAGAACTTGCCCAACATGCCATTAAAATGCTCAAAGCCGATGCCGAGTTCAGCGCCCCTCTCGGAAAAGACCGGCATTCCCGATAAAGACGCTTGGCGACTTGGGGCAGGAGGCGAAGCCGTCGGTGTGCTGCCAGTGCTCACAAGCAGCAACCCAGCAAATAGAAGTGTTGTAAAACCTTGCACGGCAATCGAGCGGACGGTCAGCAAAAATTTCCTGGGGCGGGCGCACCCACCCACTTCCCTGCCTCGAGCGGCAGCGCACCTAGGTATTCCCTGCCGGGGAACGATAACCTTGCCTCATGGCTGGAACGAGGCTGCATCGGCGTGCATCAATGCGCGGCGGCGCATCGAATGGTTATTGAACCCAAATGGCTCCCGCGGCGCAAGCAAGACAGGCACCCTGACTGCGCTTGGCCGTTCAGCGTTGACCGCCACGCGCTCTCGGCAAGCGACACTCACCACAGGCATCAGCATACCTCACTATGAAGCTTCGAACGCAGCTATTCTTGTTTTTGTGTCTCTTCGGGCTCACACCGATTGTTGCCGGCGTGTTTATCAATACCCCTTTGGTGCTCGACAATATTCAGTTCCTACACCATGAAGCCCATCTGCAGAACCTTCGGGCCGAGCTTCGCGATCTGGATCAGCATCTGGCGAGTCGCAATGAGACAGTGCGCCTGCTCGCGAAGCTTCCCGAGCCGGGGGCTTTTCGCACCCCTGATGGTGATGACCAAGACGCCATTCCGTTAGAGACGGCACGGTCCCGGTACGCCAATTGGCTCAACGACTTTTTGCGGGATCAGCTCGATATCGTTGAGATTTTATTTCTGAACCGCAACGCCGAGGTGCAGTTCTGGCTAGAGCGCGATAGAAACACCCTGCAGCTCAAGCCGGGGGATGGTAAGCCGCACGCTCCCTCGCACGCCTTTGTTGAGGCGGGCATGCGGCTAAATCCTGGAGGTTTTCTCATCGGCCCGATTAGTGTCGATCCCAGTGCAATATTAAAGGATCCGCGCCACTTCATGATGCTGCGGGTAATCAGCCCCATTATTGGCTATCCCCCCTTGTCCACCGCCCGACCCGCTGGCGCGGGCGGGCGTCCAGTGGGCTCGGTGGTAATTAATGTGGATATGGGGGGGCTTGCCAGGGCCTTTCGCGACACCTATTGGGTGCACAACGATGGTACCTACCTGAGTTATGGCAAGCCCGCCGGTGCGCAGCTATCGGCGTTCAATGATTTCCCGGGATTGGAACAGATCTTTGCCGCGGGTAATTTCGCGCTGTGGAAGAAAGGGGATCAGCAGATTATCTGGGCGCCTTTGTTCGTCACAGAGCAGTCTGGTCCCTTATGGGTGGGGCGGCGCGTCGACTCAAATCCGATCACCGCGTTTCGCCGCACCCTAGAGACGCGCATCCTCACCATTGTGTTG
>JAGTVB010000153.1 GCA_018224385.1 Gammaproteobacteria bacterium | reverse complement strand
CGCCGGCGGAAGCAGAGCGACGGCGACCATGACGCCGACCAGCACACTCGGCAGGCCGGTGGTCAGCGACAGCACCGCGGCGGCGCCCGACGCCAGGGCCAGGGCGACCGAGTCCAGCTGGGCATCGGTGCGCGACAGCAGCTCCGGGCTTGCAAGATCGAAAGGCCAAATGACGCCGATGACTACAGAGAGGCCTACAGCGAGCCCGATCCCCGCTGCGGTCGTCTTTAGGGACTTTCGCATGAGAGGCAAATCGCCCAAAGCGGCACCGAATGCGAGGGCGAGGTTCGGACCGAGCAGCGGTGCAATCACCATAGCCCCGATCACCACCGCGACATTGTTCTCAATCAGGCCGATGGCGGCCACGACGGTGGACAGCGCCACGAGCACAAAGAAATTCACGTCGGGGCGAGCGTTCTTCTCCACCTCGCTGTAAAGTGCCTCTCGCGCGGTTATCGCCGGGTTCTTTGTCTCTTTTCCCTCTGTCGGTCGAGGGAGGGCCACGTCAACGGGCATCACGAGGATTCTTGCCCCGGGCTGAGCGCCTAACACGCCCTGCAACGTGTCGAGCACGGCCTGAATCTGGTGATCGTCAACCAGCAACCGCATCCACTGCGCATCGCCCTCAGTGCCGCTGCGGAAATGATGCACTTTGTGCTTCTCCGCAATCGCGCTCACAGTATCCACGTTGCCTTCGCTTGCCACGATTTCGATGAGCTTCATGGGCGGCTACCATTTGGTGCGATGAAATTGGCTGAAATCTTATTAACCCAATCTTTAACGCGCGGGGCGGGTCGATCGCGTTTGACCCATGGATACTACCACGCGCATCGTGACCGGCGCGGTTATTGGTAATCGCGTTTCGCCAATCGGCGCCAAGCCGTTGCCTACAGCCCATGGCCCAAACCTGCCAGAACCCTCATAATATCGGGCATTGAGGAGGGTGTCTCAGGGTCAAGAAAACGATTGAGTCACCTTATCCTAACACGACATACCATCACCTCCGCATGTTCTCTCCGAACTGGCCAAGGTAATTAAACGCAAGAGAAACGACTTTTGGATATCGCGATCCTGATTGCCCTGATTTTGCTCAACGGCGTATTCGCCATGTCCGAGATCGCCCTGGTGACGGCACGCAAGAGCCGTCTCCAGCGGCTGGCCCAGGACGGAGATGGCGCTTCAGCGCTCGCCGTGCGCCTGGGTGAAGAGCCCACTCAGTTTCTCTCGACTGTTCAGATCGGCATCACCGCCATCGGCATCTTAAACGGTATCGTCGGTGAGGCGGCGCTCGCAGGCCCCCTGGCCGGATGGCTCCGCGGCCTTGGCCTTGATGAAACGATAAGCGCGACGGGGGCGACCACCCTGGTGGTGGTGGGGATCACTTATTTCTCCATCGTTATCGGAGAGCTGGTGCCGAAGCGAATCGCACAATTCAATGCCGAAGGCATCGCCAGGTTCATGGCCCACCCCATTGCGGTGCTGGCGAAACTTTCGCGCCCGTTCGTCTACCTGCTCTCTGTCTCGACCGACGGGCTTTTGTGGTTGATGGGGAAGAAGGAGCTGAGCAGCGCCAATCTGACCGAGGAGGACATTCACGCCATGCTGATGGAGGGGTCGCAGGCCGGGCTCATCGAAAAGCAGGAACATGAAATGGTCCGCAATGTCTTTCGCCTGGATGACCGGCAGATCGCCTCCCTCATGACCCCGCGCAGCGAAATCGTGTACCTGGATATCGAACAGCCCCAGGAAAGCAGCCTGGAAAACCTGATGAACTCCGACCACTCACGCTTCCCGGTGTGCCAGGGCGGACTACATAAGATTTTGGGGGTGGTCACCGCCAAGAAATTGCTCAAACAACACCTGAAGGGAGAGAGCGCCGATCTGACGGGACATCTCCAGCCCTGTGTCTATGTGCCGGAATCGCTTACCGGGATGAAGCTGCTGGAACAGTTTCGGGAATCCGGCGTACAGATGGTCTTCGTCGTCGACGAATACGGTGAAATACTGGGTCTAGTCACCTTGCAGGATGTGCTGGAAGCCCTGGCTGGAGAATTCAAGCCGCGTGACCCGGAAGATGTGTGGGCGGTTCAACGCGAAGACGGCTCATGGCTGCTGGACGGCTTGATTCCTATTCCAGAGCTCAAGGACCGGCTTGAATTGAAAGCCGTGCCCGAGGAGGACAAGGGAAGGTATAACACGCTCAGCGGCATGGTGATGTGGTTGATGGGCAGTGTGCCGCGCACCGGCGACGTCACCGAATGGGAGCAATGGCGGCTTGAAGTGGTCGATCTCGACGGCAACCGCGTCGACAAGGTCTTGGCCAGCCGCCTGCCAGACCTTCAGGTGGAGCCAAACCCGCCGCAAGCAACGCCCCCGATACAGTCCACGAGCTGACAGCCGCATCATGGGGTCAGGTCTCACATTGCAACATCAGCGTTTCGGCACGTTACTTCCCTCTGAGATATCTCGCCTTAGGAAGGAAGCGTTCGACGTTAAATGTTGCAATGTGAGACCTGACCCCTAATTCCGGATTCAGATTTCTTATATGGGCGCCGGGTGTGCTGGAGACTTTTGGCAGGATGGTGAGGGCAGAGACGAACAGGCAGGCCGCGGAGCTTGCTTTATCCTAACCGTGGCCGAGTCCTAGGTCGTAAGCAGCCGGTGAATCAAAGCCACCGCCAGTTCCGGCTCGGCGCTTTCCAAACGATAACAAGGTAAGGCGCTCACCAACTGGCGCACGGCCGTCAGGCCACTGCGGGGGTGAGCCAGGGGATTGAGGCAATGGCTATAGACATGGGCGGTTGCGCGGGCAGGCGCAATCGCCTCCATAGCTGTGATGCCCCTATGGCTGCGCTCGAGTAGTACCAACGACCTGAGGCGCGGGGGTTCGCATCTTCGGCGCCACGCCCCAATACGCAAAGGCAGGTACCAACGCGGACCGAGCCGGATCGATCGCAGTCGGCTGCGTGCGGTGATCTTTGCCGGTCTGTGCTTTAGAACCAGGGCACGGGGATAGGGCCACACCCGAAGCGTTTTCGGATCAATCGGCGCCAACTCATCGCTCAAACAGGCAAGCCCCGCTTCCAATGCCGCCAGCGCGGTGGTGGATTTCCCGCCCCCGGGGGAAGCCAACACCGCCACCGCCTGCCCCGCGCGAACGAACACCGCGGCATGCAGGAACAGTAGATCCGGCCGCCGTCGCTGCAGCCCGAGGGTAAGCGCCTTATCGATAGCAAAGTGCAGGGCCGCCAGACCGCGTCCCCAAACTTCGGATAAATGACCGCCTTCCGATATTCGCCATCGCGATTGTATGCCTAAGCGAGCGCGAATATGCAAGGCCGCTGCCCCGAAATCCCTTGGAGATAGGACACCGGGTAGGAGGGGGGTAAGAATACGAGGTATGTCCAGCCGGACGAATACGTCTACGATCCGGCAACAAGCCGGGGTGCTGTGTGGCTCTAACGATAACGGCCTGCAATCAGGAAGAGCCCGCGGTAATCCTGCGAAGGCCACCGTTTCATGCCGACATCGAGCGCGCCGACCTATCTGAGAGCCGACGAGAGCACCGTCGCCAACCCTAGCTGCATCGTTATTGGGGGCTTTCGTCACCCAACCTCAGCGGAGTCATTTCGGTCCGCCCTTACCGCGGCCTGGCGGGTTCGTCGGTGGCCCTGGCAGGTTCCCACTCCTGTAAGACGCACTAAAGGGCATGGCTGACAGCGTGAGCACTGCGGGTGGGACATAGACCATTTTTTTCAGCAGTCGACGTCTCTCTTGATCAGTGTTCATGTTACGCTTGCTCCTTCAACAACAGGCCCAGTTGAAACAGTTCTCCCAATAACCTATTTATGTCCGCGCTAGCGGT
>JAGTVB010000152.1 GCA_018224385.1 Gammaproteobacteria bacterium | reverse complement strand
GTGCGGGCTGCCGTTAGGCATAATTCCCTTGGGAGCAGAAGGTCTACACCATGTGGCGCGATGAACGCCAGCTCAAGCTCAACGACCTGCTGGTCGCCTGCCAGGCGTCGGTGGACGATCTGGTCGCCTGCCAGGCGTCGGTGGACGATTATGAGCAAGCGGCACAGCTGGTCGAGTGCCCGACCCTGTCCATGTGGCTGAGAGCGGTGGCACGCTATCGCGAACACCTGGTGCCGTTGCTCGAGGAGCAGGTGCGCGCACTCAATGATCTGCCCCGAGTGCCGGATCCGGAGATGCAATTCTGGGAACAAGCATTGACCCGTTTAAAGGCTGCCGCGCCGACGGGAAGCCGCCAACAGGTCCTTGATGAGCGGTTGCACAGCGACCAAGAAATGCTGGCGCTGGCGCGATCGGCAAGACAGGAAGCACTGCCGAAAGCCGCCCTCGGCATTCTCGAGGAACTCATAACACACTTGGACACTACCTTAGGGGCGCTTGCAAAAGCGAGAACGCATCACTAAGAATTACCGGCAATCCGGACCCTTATCTCTACTGGGGAAATAAGCCGTAGGCGCAAGACCAACAATGAAAGGTGACATCCGCAACGTGATGGCGCGCTTACGGGTAACCCTCGAGGGGCTCCCGATGTTGTTCGGTTCGAGGACTCAGCTATGTTGCTTTCCATCTCAGAACTCGCCCTGGCCCGTGAGACCGTGCAAAGCTTGCTCGATGAGCTCGATTTAACAACCTATCAGTTCGAGGTGGAACCCCGGGCAGACGGTTGGACTATCCTCGTCGAATGCCAAGCCGACGATGCCTGGCAGGTGACTCAGATAAACGCATCGAAAGCGATGCTTTGCAACGCCCAGGCGGATTCCGATGCCCGGCAAGCGCTTCTGGCGGAGCTCACGAAAACCGTTGCCGACTGCAGCCGGGGGTGCTGAGGATCCTGAATAAGCGGCGGCTTTCCGCCCTGAGTGCGGGTCAGCGCGCCGCTCCCCAACGTATACCCGCTCAGGAGCTGTTTGACTGACGCGGGGTCGCGGTGGGAATGGGTAAGCGGTAAGGGGCGCTGGCGTTGGCTCGGCGCGTCTGAGCGGGCGTGCCGTATTGGTCACGATTATCTCGATTGGTTCGACATCGACGGTTACAGGAGACGAAGATGAGCAAATTTCGCCTTATCTTGGCATTGGCGTTGACGGCGATGATCAGCGCGCCGGTGCACGCCCAGGAGGGCGGTATCGAGAACCTGCGTCAAACCGGCAAGGCGTTTTCCGCAATCGCCCGCCAGGTATCACCGTCGGTGGTCTTCATCCAGGCGGAAAGTGCCCGCCAGGGCGCTGTGGTGAGGCCGTCCCGGTCGCCCTTCGGCGACCAGTGGCCCTTCGGTGACGAGCTGTTCAAGCGGTTTTTCGGCGATGAATTTCCAGGTACTCCGCGTCGCGAAGCGCCGCCAGGCGAGCGCCGCGCGGTCAGCCAAGGCTCGGGTTTTGTGTTCGCGATGGAGGGCCGCTCGGTAGCCGATAAGACCTATATTTTGACCAACAGTCACGTGGTGGAAGGCGCCGACAAGATTCGCGTTCAGTTCAAGGACGGTCGTGAGTTCGATGCCAAAATCAAGGGCATCGATGCGAAGTCGGACATCGCCGTGATCGAGATCGATGCCGGCAGCCTGCCGGCGTTGCCATTGGGCGATTCTTCGACACTGGAGGTCGGTGAATGGGTGGTGGCCTTTGGCAACCCCTTTGGCCTGAGTGACACCCTGACTGTCGGCGTGGTGAGCGCCAAAGGGCGCACCACACTCGGCATCAGTGACTATGAGGATTTCATCCAGACTGACGCCGCGATCAATCCGGGCAACTCCGGAGGCCCTCTGGTCAATCTGTCGGGAAAAGTGGTCGGCATCAATACGGCCATTTTCAGCCGCAGCGGGGGCTACATGGGCGTCGGTTTCGCCATCCCCGCCAATCTGGCCAAAGCGGTCGCCAATCAGTTGATCGAACGTGGCGAGGTCACGCGCGGCTATCTGGGTATCGTCATTCAGCCGTTGACCTCCGATCTGGCGGAATCCTTCGGCCTCGAGGACCAACAGGGTATCCTCGTCGCCCAAGTCACCGAAGGTTCACCCGCAGCCAAAGCCGGTCTGAAAGTCGGTGACATCGTGGTCGGCTACCAGGGCAAGCCGGTCACCGAGGTTGGTAATTTCCGCAACCGGGTTGCGCTCACGGCGCCCGATAGCCGGGCGCAGCTCACCATTGTCCGGGATGGGCAGCGCCGCGATGTCACCGTCAGGATCGGCAAGCTCAGCGAGGAGAAAGTGGCGGTCAAGGGGCCAGCTCAGAGCGCGGCGAAGCTGGGGCTGACGGTCCAGACGCTGACGCCCGAACTGGCCCAGCAGTTCAATGCCAAGCCGGGCGAAGGGGTCGTCGTGACCGATGTGGCGTCGGGCTCCATTGCCGCCATAGCTGGAGTCCGCCCAGGCGCGGTAATTCTCGAAGTTGATCGCCGGGCCGTGAATTCTGCGGCCGAATTCAAACAGGCCCTCGACCAGAGCGCTGGCGACAAGAGGGTATTGCTCCTCATCAGCGAGAATGAGATGTCCCGCTACGTCGTGTTGAGTTGGCGCTGAAACCTCAAGTAGGGGGCCGTTAAGGCGGCCGGATGGCTACTGTCCCCATCCGCGGTTCCAAAGGCTGGCTCTGGCAATGACCCTTGGAGGTCGGGGCGGGCGTCAGGGGCAAAGACCGCACGGCCGCCGACATGCTCCAGGACGGTGCCCTTCCCGACAGCGGAACGTTGCCTGGTTTCACCCGCGACCTCGACGGGGTTGGGGAAAGAAGCACAGTCAGGGTTCTGTGTTTTGCGCCAGAGATGCCGCTGTCGCTAACACGAGACACGGCCGTGCGGGTGTTGGTCAGCGCCGAGATTTCTCCCGGCTGCGCGCCAGCAGGTCCTTTACCTCCTGATCGGTTGTCTGCGGGAAATCCCGATACCAGCGCCCGACACCAAAAAACGGTTCCGGCGTTTCCAGGCAGACCACCTCATCGGCTTCCTGGCGTATCTGCTCCACGCTGCTCGGAGGCGCCACGGGTACCGCAACCACGATGCGCGCCGGGGCTTTGGCTCGCAAAGCGGCGACCGCAGCGCGCATGGTGGCTCCGGTCGCCAGACCATCGTCGACCACGATGAGACATTGTTCCTTGACTTCGGGGAAGCCCCGCCCGCCACGATAAGCGTGGCTGCGCCGTTCCAATTCTTGCTGTTCCTTGACCGCCACGTTTTGGATAATTTTCTCCGGAATACCGAGACTTGTCACCACATCCCGGTTCAGTATCCGTATTCCACCGCTGGCAATGGCCCCCATGGCCAATTCTTCTCGTCCCGGGGCACCGAGCTTGCGCACCATCATCACGTCGAGCGGCGCACCGATCGCCTTTGCGATTTCGAAGCCGACCGGCACCCCGCCGCGGGGTAGCGCCAGCACCAGGACGTCCGGGCGCTGGGCATACTTATGCAGGGCCTGTCCGAGCAGTTGCCCCGCTTGTACTCGGTGGTCGAACGGTAGGGTCATGAGAGCGCCATCCTTTGCAGAAGCGTCATTCTGGTAGCGTGCTATTCCTAGACACAATTGGGATCATCCCCAATTCCCGCTCAGGGCTGGCGGTGGGCCGTAGATGATGACTCAACTGTTGCACTGTGTGACCCCATGAGCGGCGGCTGCCTTAGGACAAACCCTCATTTCCCGGGGCGCACAGAAGGTTGATGATATAAAACTTGTTCAGTTGAATCCTAGAGCGTATTAGGAGGCGTTGCTATGGCTAAAGAGCAGGTGCCCGTGGGTAAAGAGAAAGACGTGCATAAAGAGAAAGAAGCGAAGGAGGTTGAGCGCCCGATCCACTCGCGCGGTTTGATTCCCTTTGAGGATATCGAGCGCATGTTCGAGGACTTCGTGTCCCAGAAATGGCTGCGGCCTTTCTCTTGGGATATGCCTTCATGGACCCGTCTTGCGCCGTTCGAAGGCCAGCTCCCGAAGGTCGATGTCATTGACGGGGACGATGAGATCGTCGTACGCGCCGAGCTGCCGGGCGTGCGCAAAGAAGACATCGATGTTTCTCTCACCGAGAATACCCTCACCATCAAAGCCAGCACCAAGCGTGAGGAAGAGGAGGAGAAGGGGGAATACTACCGTCGAGAGCGGACCACAGGCGCGTATTCTCGCACGCTGACTCTGCCGGGCAGCGTCGACGAGTCCAAGGCAAGGGCAACTTTCACAGAAGGCCTGCTGGAACTTGCCTTTCCCAAGCGGGGGGGGTCCAAACGCCAGCGCATAAAGGTCGAATGACCGGCCCTAACACACTACTGCCGGTACTTATTGATGATGATCGGTTGAGGAGCTTGCCCAAGACGTTTGCCCAGCGCGCGGTGAGATCGCTCGATCATAGGAGGTAATCCAAGATGAAGACTTCTCTAAAAACTGCCAGCACCATAAGCCTTGCCGGGGTCGTTCTTGCGTTCTTTACCGCGAGTGTGACTGCCCAACCGCCCGGGTCGATGGGCCAAGGCGCAGGGATGGGCATGGGTGGTGGCGGTATGATGATGAATCACATGAAGGCGATGGATGAGGACGGTGACGGAAAGATTTCTCAACAAGAGTGGAACGCGTTCCATGAAAAGCGATTTCAGCAGATGGACACGAGTGGCGACGGTTATCTTGATACCCAAGAGTTCTCGGAAGGCGTGGGAGCCATGCAAAGGGGAATGAAAGGCGCAACAACGATGCCGCCGATGCAGCAAGGGGGAGCCCCCGGGCAACCGCAAGGGCAACCGGCACAGCAGTAGTTTTTCCGTGGCCGAGCGGTGAGACAGAACCGCATTTTCGAACAGCAGCGTAAGTCAGGCCCTATAAGACACGCACTCCTCGTTCCGAGGGGTGCAGCTTAGCCTGAAGCGGCGGATGCCGTCGCTGTCCGGGTTCAAAGATCGAAGGCAGGCTGTGCGTCGCCTGCAAAATGACCGGTCTCCTCTCTGGCGCTTCTTCTCAGCGCTTGCTTTCTCGCAAACGGCCGACTACCACCAGCGCGATCTGCCCCACGAGCAGGGGTATGAGGCTGCCGACCACCACGACCATCCATTCTTCGGGCTGCAATATCTGTGTTTTGAGGAGCGAGGCCAGGAACGGCACGTAAACCGCCGCCAGCAGCAAGCCGGCGCAGATCACCAAGGCACCCCATACATACGGGTTTTGCACGATGCTGTTGCGGAAGATCCCGGTGCTACTCGAACGCATGTTGAAGGCATGCCACAGTCGCGCCAGGCCATAGGTGAGAAATGAGATGGTCACCGCGGTTTCTTTGTCGACCTGCATCACTGTCAACGCGTAGGCGAACGTGCCCAGCATCGCGGCGGCGATCAGTACGCCGAAACCGCCAATGGACCACCAGTATTCGCGCGTGAGCAGCGGTTCCTGCGGATCGCGCGGGGGGTGGCGCATCACATCCGGATCGCTTTTGCTGACACCAATGGCCAGTGCTGGAAAAATATCCAGTAACAGATTGAGGAACAGGATTTGTAACGGCAGCAGCGGCAGCGGCGCATTGACCAGCGCGGCGGCGGAGACTGCGATGATCTGGCCGAGATTGCCGGACAACAAAAAGACAATGAACCGGCGGATATTATCGAAGATGGCGCGGCCCTGTTCGATCGCCATGACGATGGTTTCGAAGGCGTCGTCCTTCAACACGATATCGCTGGTCTCGCGGGCCACCTCGGTGCCGCGCCGGCCCATGGCGATGCCGATATCCGCTTTCTTCAAGGCCGGAGCGTCGTTGACGCCGTCCCCGGTCATAGCAACAACCTCGCCTTCCTGCTGATAAACCTTGACCAGGTCAAGCTTCTGTTCCGGCGACACCCGCGCGAACACCGATGTCTTCCAAATCTCCTCCAGCCGCGCGGCATCGGCCTGATCGACGTCTCCCAGATCCTGGCCGCGAAGCACGCGCGGTCTCTCCTCATCGACGATACCGATGGCGTGGGCGATGTTTCCGGCGGTGGCCGGCTGATCCCCTGTGACCATGACCACGCGTATACCGGCACGGCGACAAGCGGCAATGGCATCCTTGACCGTTTCCCGCGGCGGATCGTAGAGACCCACGAGGCCGAGCAGGATGAGATCCTGGTAAGGCGC
>JAGTVB010000151.1 GCA_018224385.1 Gammaproteobacteria bacterium | reverse complement strand
TGCCGTAGTTGCGCTCAAACAGTATCCGATCGTGAATGCCTCGATTGATGGCGACGATGTGGTCTATCACAACTATTATGATCTCGGGATTGCAGTCGGCTCTTCTAGAGGTCTCGTCGTCCCGGTCCTGCGGGAAGTCGATCGGTGCTCCTTTGCAGACATTGAGAGGCAGATCGCGCAGTTCGCGGAGAAAGCAGCAAATGGACGGCTAAGTATTGAGGAGCTGTCCGGAGGCACCTTCACGATCACCAATGGGGGGGTATTCGGTTCCCTGCTCTCGACACCTATCTTGAATCCCCCGCAAAGCGCCATTCTGGGGATGCACAAGTTTCAGGAGCGCCCTGTAGTTGAAGACGGCCAAATCGTCATACGCCCTATGATGTATGTCGCTGTATCCTACGACCACCGCATCGTCGACGGACGCGAGGCCGTGCAATTTCTGGTGGCCATCAAGGAGTCCCTGGAAAACCCTGAGCAAATGCTGTTAGAGGTCTAGAGCGCAGGAAACGCGAAGCTATTCCATGAAGGCTTATGATGTGGTGGTTATCGGCGCTGGGCCTGGCGGATATGTCGCGGCTATTCGCTGCGCTCAACTGGGCCTGAAGACGGCATGTATTGATGCGTGGCGCACGCCGCGGGGCGAGCCGGCACTCGGGGGAACCTGCCTCAACGTCGGCTGCATCCCCTCGAAAGCACTTCTCGATAGCTCTCATCACTACTCCACTCTGAAGCAGCTCCTGCCACAGCATGGTATTACAGTCAGTGATCCGCATATCGATATCACTGCCATGCAAGCACGAAAAGATGGAGTGGTCGAGCGCCTTACAAGCGGAATAGCCACCCTTTTTCGCAAGCACAAGGTCACCTGGCTCGCCGGGAAAGGTGGGTTAGCGGGCGAGCAGCGAGTTGCCGTCACCCAGCCTGGAGACAATGCAAGCGAGGTCATTGCCGCGAAGGATATCATCATCGCCACAGGATCGGTGCCCCTGGAGCTTCCGGCCATGCCGGTGGATCACACGTTCATCGTCGACTCCTCCGGAGCCCTCGCTTTTCAGTCCGTTCCGCCGCGACTCGGGATCATCGGTGCCGGGGTCATCGGCCTTGAGCTTGGCAGTGTATGGAACCGCTTGGGATCTGAAGTCGTGCTGCTCGAGGCACTGGAACAGTTCCTGCCGGCTGTGGATCGGCAAGTTGCGCAGGAGGCCCATAAGAGCCTGAAAGGTCAAGGACTTGATATTCGGCTCGACGCTCGCGTCACCAGCGCCCGCGCGAACCATGGAGAGGTGACCGTCGAGTATGTCCATCAGAACGAAGCACATTCCATCAATGTCGATAAGCTCATCGTCGCGGTCGGTCGTAGCGCCTTCACGCAGGGGCTCAATCTAGAGACCGTAGGACTTGAGCTCGACGACCGCGGTCGTATCATCGTCGATGACGGCTGCCGAACCAATGTTCCCGGCATTCATGCCATCGGTGATGTAGTGCGGGGTCCAATGCTGGCGCATAAAGCCTCGGAGGAAGGCATCGCCGTGGCGGAACGGATTGCAGGGCAAGCCGGCCACGTCGACTACGGCATCATTCCTTGGGTCATTTACACTCACCCGGAGATCGCTTGGGTAGGAAAAACACAAGCCGAGGTAGAGAGCGCTGGGCGTCCTTATCGCACTGGGAGTTTTCGCCTTAGCGGCCTTGGACGCGCCCATGCAGCCGGCGAAACGCAAGGTTTGGTAAAGATCATCGCCGATGCCCGCACCGACACCATCGAAGGCGTGCATATTTTTGGCGCGCACGCCTCGGAGCTTATTGCAGAGGCTGTTACGGCAATGGCATTCCATGCAAGTGCCGAAGATCTCGCCCGCATTGTGCATGCCCATCCAACGCTCGCCGAGGCAATTCACGAAGCCGCCCTCGATGTAGACGAGCGTGCCCTTCACCGCTAACCGATCATTTTATAGCGGTTCTTACTTGGCTCGGTTACAACCTGTCGTTAGCGCCGTTGCATGACGCTTTGGAAACCGCTTCTGAGCCATTCGCTCATTGAGGTGCCAACATGCGTGGCGCTATTAAATTCTCACCGGTCCGCGCATCAAATAAATGAATGT
The DNA here is from genome assembly GCA_018224385.1 of Gammaproteobacteria bacterium. GTDB lineage: Bacteria > Pseudomonadota > Gammaproteobacteria > HK1 > HK1 > JAGTVB01. The sequence goes on along the minus strand of JAGTVB010000151.1, from coordinate 14,028 downwards.
TTCGGATATTTAGCCATAGCGTGTAAAGGCTGCCCTCCGCGACGTCACTCGCCGGATCGAGACGTGCCACACAGCGCATAGTGCCACCTTCCATCGCCACACTTCCCATGTCATAGGGCATTGCCTGCCATACCTCGCTGTCAGATCGCACAGTGAAGTACGCATAAAGATCCGAGCCTATCCATTCAACCGCATCAACTGCAGCATGAAAGGACACACCGGCATTAAGATCCGTTGCGGTGTTCCCAGGGTCTTGAATGTGCTCCGGACGGATACCGGCAATGAGTTGCCGAATACCATTTGCTGTAAGCCGCGCATGCGCCTCCGCCTGACAGCGAATCTCGGCTATGGGCAGTATAATGCGCCCACCCACATACCTTGCCGGAAGAAAATTCATGGATGGCGAACCAATAAAGCCCGCGACAAACAGATTCCGCGGCTCGCTGTAGAGTTCGCGAGGGGTGCCGATCTGGTGTATCTTGCCATCGCGCAGTACCGCTACCCGATCCCCAAGGGTCATCGCTTCGGTCTGGTCATGGGTGACGTAAACCGTCGTGGTCCCGAGCCGCTTCTGTAAGCGAGCGATTTCGCTTCGCATCTGCCCCCGAAGCTTGGCATCGAGATTTGACAGCGGCTCATCCATCAAGAACGCTTTTGGATCGCGTACGATGGCACGCCCCATGGCCACCCTCTGCCGCTGGCCACCTGAAAGACTAGCAGGCTTGCGGGCAAGGTATTCAACGAGCCCGAGCATTTGTGCTGCGCGATGGACGCGTTGGGCGATTTCCTGCTTCGGAAGCTTAGCCATCTTCAAAGGGAACGCCAGATTGTCACGCACGGTCATGTGCGGGTAAATGGCGTAGCTTTGAAAGACCATAGCCATGTTGCGATCCTTGGGATCGATATGATCGATCACCTGGCCGTCGACGCGTATCTGGCCCGCGGAAATCTCTTCAAGACCCACAATCAGATTAAGCAAGGTCGACTTGCCGCATCCCGATGGACCAACCAGGACAAAGAACTCACCATCGTCGATGGTGAGACTCGTTTCCTGCAGCGCCAACGTACCATCCGCGAAACGCTTGCTGACTTTATCGAGCACGATCTCGGCCATGGTGTCTGGGTAACCGTGTGGGTATCAATCGAACAAAAGCGGACGCAGATGGCCGCAAAAAAAGAGCTCCCCGAATCGGCGGGTGGAGTCACTCCTTACTCTTGACGCTTGGCGAGTCAACCCTTCACCGCGCCAGAGGTCAGTCCGGCGATAATGCGGCGCTGAAAAAGCAGCACCATGAGGGCGATCGGTAAGCTAACGACCACCGACGCTGCCGCTATCGATCCGGTTGGTTGCTCAAAACGCGAACTTCCGGTAAAAAAAGCCAAGGCCGCAGGCACGGTCCGCGCATCATCGGTGGACGTAAGCGCTGTGGCAAAGAGAAAATCGTTCCAGGAGAAAATAAAAACCAGGATCGCCGAAGTAAAGACGCCGGGAATGGCCAGCGGCGCAATGACGTAGCGAAATGTTTGAAAAGGCGTAGCACCATCTACTCGCGCGGCCTTGTCAAGCTCCCAGGGGAGCTCCCGAAAGAACGCCGACAAAGTCCAGATAGCCAGCGGCAACGTGAACGTCATATAGGGAATAATGAGTCCCAGCCATGTGTCGAACAAGCCACTAATGCGCCACAGGTTAAACAAAGGCCCGATGATCGCGATGGGTGGGAACATTGCAATTGAGAGCGCCCCCAGCAACACCAACCGTTTACCCGGGAAGTCAAGCCGCACGATCGCATAAGCAGCGAACATGGCAAGCACCACGGCCAGCAGTGTGGAAATCAAGCCAATGCCGAGGGAGTTAATGATAGCTGCAGAAAACTGCGGGTCGTCGGCAATAGCGCGATAATTTTCCAGGCTGATCGAGCTCGGAATAAAGCGATTATCCGTAAGACTACGCTTGTCTTTGAACGACAGACTCAATATCCATATCATCGGCAGTAGCGCATAGGCAACGGCCACAACGGATCCAAATCCCCAGAAGCTACGCTGGAGAAGACTACCGGTGAGCGTTCGTGCGCCGGACACCATCAGGTACTGCGTCGCGGATCAAGCGTGATACCGAATCCTTTGATGAACAATGCGCCGATGACAATCACACAGACAAAGATCAACACCGACACGGTCGAACCAAGGCCAAGATTCAAGCGCACGATGAGGGCGTTATAGCCAATGATCGACACCGATTCGGTCTCCTGTGCACCGCGCGTCTGCACAAACACTGTATCGAAGATGCGAAAAGCGTCCAAGGTTCGAAACAGTAACGCCACCAACAGCACGGGCCTCATCAGCGGCAGCGTAATGCGAAAGAAGCGTTGTAGGCTCGAAGCCCCATCGACTCGAGCGGCTTTAAGGAGCTCCTGGGGCACCAATGTCAAGCCGGCGAGCAACAACAGAGCCATGAACGGCGTGGTCTTCCAGATCTCGGTTAGGATGATGACGAAAAATGCCGACCAGCGCTCGGAGAACCATGCCTGATCGACACCAAAAAGCACATTGACAAATCCCACCGTCGGATCAAAGGCGAATTTCCAGGCCAGTGCCGCCACGACAGTGATGGTGCCGTAGGGAATCAAGATCGAGGCTCTAACGAACTGTCGCGCAAAGAACGTGCGATGCATCAGGAGCGCCAGAGCAAGCCCGAGTACGAGCTCCACGGCAACCGACGTGATGGTAATGATCAAGGTGTTGAGCAAGGCCTGCCACCATACCGCAGACGATAACACGCTCGCATAGTTCCTAAGCCCGACAAATGCCTGCTCATCTGGAAAGCGCAAATCATAGTGGTGTAGAGAAAGCCAGAAGGCGTAGAGGATAGGGTAAGCCGTGACGACCAGCATGGCGAGCACTGCGGGGGCGCACAGCGCCCATCCAAGCCGACGCTCGGCGGCGCCGCTGGTCATCAAAACAACCCCTCAGATCGCAGGGACCGCGCTACGGCGCTGCGAAGTCGCGCCACATCGGCCTGCGGATCGATGTTTGTCATGGGGTGAAGGGTCCGCGAAATAGCGAGTGAGATATCGCTGTACAGAGGGCTCTGAGGCCGCTGAACCCCGTCCTTTAACGTTTCTCGCAACACGTCAGCGAAGGGAAAAACCTCTCGTACCCGGCGGTCATCGTAAAGCGCCTCCAGGGTGGGCGGTAACCCGCCCTGGGCGGCGGCAAGTCGCTGGTGGCTCTCTGAGGCGATGCATAACGCGGCCTCAAAGGCGAATTCCGGATAGCGCGAATGCGCGCTGACGCCGAGGTTGATACCGCCGATTGCGACTCGGCTCGGTTGGCCTTCCTGGACCGATGGCCAGCGAGCCCAACCCATGTTTTCCGCCACTTGGGGCGTATTGCTGTGGGCGCTCGGCCAAACAAAGGTGTAATTGACCATGAACGAAGATTCGCCCGCTTCAAAAGCAAGCCGCGCCTCATCCTCACGGCTTGTGGACAGCATCCGATCCGTGACCGACGAGCGCGCCAGTCGACGCATGATTTCAAGCGCTTCCTGGGTGGCACGAGCATCGAGTGACACCGATTGACCCTGCTCATCAAGTACCGAGCCACCCGCGGAAGCCAGCAGGGAAACAAAGAACACCGTAAGCCCCTCGTAGCGTTCACCCTGCACCTGAATTGTGCCGTTTTCGCCAAGCGCCTGCGCCCGTCGTATCATTTTGTCCCAGGTATCCGGCGCTTCGGTTACCCGGTCGGTGCGATACCACAGCAGTTGCGTATTGCTGGTAAATGGCACCGCCCACAATTTCCCCTCATACAGCGCGCTTTGCACGGTCGGCGCTAACCGCCCCTGCTTAGCCGATTGAGCCCACGCGCCTGGCCAGGGCAAAATCCAACCCGCTTCCGCGAATTCAGCGGTCCAGATGACATCCATTCCTATGATATCTATGTCCCGGTCCCCCGCCGCCAAACGGCGCACCAATTGTTCGCGCTGCTGATCAGCTGACGCCGGTAGCGACGCGGTCTCAACCCGGTATGCGCCGTGGGCCGCTGCCGAGCAGCGTTTAGCCGCTGCATCGAAGGCGCCAGAAGGCTCGTCAAATACGTACCACTGAAGACGCGGCGTCACATCTGTGCCGCCTTGCCCGCAGCTTGCAAGCAGCACGACCAGCGCAGCCACTCCTATTGGACGACATCGAGCGACGCGAATCATTAACAATGCGCGGCTATTATCTAATACCTTCGCCAGAGTTAGGACTAAGGGAGGGTGGTTGTAAGTCGTGTTAGAGTAAGGTAACCAATCGATTCCTGGACACCGACACACAACCACCCATGTCCGACATTATGATGGCTTTGGCCGGGTTGAGCCATGGCCTGAATGCCACGACGGTGCGCCGCCTGGCGGTGATCGTGGACGCGATGCTCCCGATACAGCGCGAACCTTACCATTGCCTTAATCCTACGGTACCGGGCTGATTCGCCGGGGAGAAAGCGGCTACGAACCCCTTTTGGCTGGGTTGACAATGGGATCGGAAACCGTGGCCAAAGCGTTTCGAGCAGCGGCAGAAGATCACGACGTGAAGGTAGTTCTTTTTCGAATTGACAGTGGCGGGGGCTCTTATGTCGCCTCGGATACGATCTGGCACGAGGTTCGGCGTGTGCGCGCGAGGCGGGTAAACCTGTCGTCGTTTCCATGGGTGATGTGGCCGCGTCGGGCGGCTATTTCATAGTGATGGCGGCCGACAAAATAATCGCCCAACCCGGCACTCTCACAGGCTCCGTCGGGGTTGTCAGCGGCAAGATGCTCACATCTGCTTTCTGGGAACAAAACGGCGTGAACTGGGATCGTATCTCAACCAGCGCCAATGCCACCTTTTGGAGCAACCGACAAGATTATACCGATGCTGGTTGGGCTTGGCTGGACTCGATCTATCAGGATTTCACCGAGAAGGCCGCAATCTGACTGTGGCGCAGGTGAAGGACGCCGCCAAGGGGCGCGTGTGGACCGGTAGCGACGCCCAGGCAGAGGGGCTGGTCAATGAGCTGGGCGGTTTTCCCACGGCGCTGCGAATCGCGCGGCAAATGGCGGGCCTGGCCCCCGATGCGCCAATCCGACTCAAGCTGTTTCCTGAGGAGAAATCCTCGTTTCGTCGTTTGCTGGAGGGAAAGCCCGCCAGCAGTGAGGATGAAATTTTGGAGGCAGTCCTCTACAAATCGCTAAGTGCTCTCCAACCGGCACTGGACGTACTGAGAGAGGCTGAACTGCTGAGCCCCGCGCACGCGCCAACCCCTTTCCATGCCTGCCCGCGAACGACTCAATTGAGCGCGCCGGGCCGCTTCTGGGGTGTGCTCGGCTCTAGGCGCACACTCGGCGCATGCGGGCGCGCTAAAGTACCGGGAGCCATCTCGAAGTGCGCCTGCTAGCGTTCCCAGGTTACCCGCACAATGCTGGCTTCGGGTTCATAGTGGAGATCCAGACTACCCTCGTAGGCTCGCTCTATGGCTTCTCCAACCCCCCTTGGGAGATGAATATCGGTAAAAGTGATGACCAGCTTGTCCTCCTGCTCCTCCATGGCCATGATGCGCTTCATTGGATGCTGACGCTTTTCTGAGTCCACCTTGTTGTGTATTAAATTCACGATCTCTTCGCGGTGCTCCTTGAAGAAACTGCCACCTAATGTCAGGAACCCCGCCGGCACCCTGTCACGTATTCGCCGGCAAGCCGGACAGAGCTGTTCGTTGGCCTCGGTGGGAAGCTCCGTCATCCATTGCCAGCGTCCGGTTCCAAAAACCGCCTTACAGTCTGGACAGATACTTGGCTCGGGGAGCTTCGTGCGTGCCATGTAGGGGTCATGAATACGTTCCTTGATCAACCGATCGCCACGACCGTGCTTTGCCACATCTTTGCCTGCCATGAGGACCTCCAGAAAAGAAACACAAAACCTTCAGGGCCACCGCTCCAGCGCCGACCGCGGGCAACAACCTTCAACCTAAGCCAAGGGTCGACAGCGGTAGTTTTCACAGCGTCGCAAAAAAGCCTCGGCGCGAAGCCCTCCGCCACTGGCGATTTCAAGCTATTTTGCGTCTTGCGGCGCATTCTGTCCACGTGGGCCTGAGCCCCCTGCGCTGGTTCCCGAATCGGCGCTGAGGGGAGCTCACACCTGGCTAGCGTTCGGGTGCGCTTTCGATCCCACGAATTAAGCGACACCAGGCTTGCCATGGTCGCGCCGCTGACTCTGGCCAGCACGCCGGGGTAACGGTACACGGCGGCCGCTTGGGTTCCAGTCCTGATCCGATAAAGCGCTCCGAGAAGCCCGCGCGGTTCGCAGAGGAAACGCTGGGAAAGTACCCACCCGGGCAACTCGCTGGCGGCTTGCTCTATGTCGTGCAGCGTATCTTAGAGTAGAGGGATTGGCGCAAGGTTACTCTTTTACCCGGCAGGCTGCCACAGCGCCACCCCAGCGATAAGGAGTTGATATTTCAATTCGCGGGTGCGCTGCGTGGGAAGTTGACCGCGTCGAACCGCGCACCCTTCGGCCAGTCTGACATGGAGCACTTGCGCGACGACCCTGGTGTTGTAGCCCTGGCGTAGGCGGCTATTTATAGTGGTTCTTGGCGCCGCCTGACCTTCTCAAGGGTAACGCTGACGAAAAGATGAGCATGACCCGTTATGCCTCTGCCTCTCCTGATAGAGGCTGTTAGGCATGCAACGAGGAACCGATACTAAGAGCCTTTTCTGAGGAAGATCAGAAGCGAGGTTTGCTACACATGTTAAGCTTGCGTTCGCTTCAGTGAGGCTAACGGTGGACAAAGAGATACTAAGGCGAGTCCTCCCATTTTTGTCTTGGGGATCGGAGCTTAATCGCCAGACTGTTCGCGCCGATTTAGTTGCGGGAGCGACCGGGGCCCTTGTGGTGCTGCCCCAGGGGGTGGCATTTGCCACCATCGCGGGCATGCCGCCACAATATGGGCTGTACGCCGCCATGGTGCCGGCGATTGTTGCTGCCCTTTTTGGTTCCTCTCGGCACCTGGTGTCAGGGCCGACCACCGCAGCTTCCCTGGTGCTCTTCTCAGTGCTCAGCACCCTCGCCGAACCGGGCACGGCGGACTACGTCCGATTAGCGCTCACGCTGACGTTCATGGTCGGCATGGTCGAGCTGGCGATGGGGCTTGCTCGGCTAGGATTTCTGACGACGTTCATATCCCACTCTGTGGTCATCGGCTTTACCGCTGGCGCAGCCATTCTCATCGCGAGCAATCAACTCAAGCACTTCTTCGGCCTGCAGATTCCAGAGGGCTTGCATTTCTATGAGATCCTGGTGCACGCCGCGCAGCATGTGGTAGATATCCACCCGTATGTCACGGTGGTGGGCGTATCGACCCTGATAGCCGGAGTGCTGGTGAAGCGTTACGTTCCCCAGGTACCGTACATGCTGGCGGCGCTGATCGTAGGCAGTCTGGCCGCGACGATGCTCAATACTGCTTTCGGGCAGGCAATGACCCACATCAAAACGGTCGGGGCGCTGCCAGCGACCTTGGTCCCGCTCTCTGCACCGGATCTGTCGCTCGCAACGATTAAAGCGCTCGCCCCAGCGGTGCTCGCCGTCACACTCTTTGCGCTGACAGAGGCTGTGTCTATCTCTCGGTCCCTGGCGGCGCGTTCCGGTCAAGTCATTAACGGAAGCCAAGAATTTATCGGCCAAGGCCTTTCCAACATCGTAGGCAGCTTCTTCTCGGCCTACGTGGCGACCGGCTCCTTCAACCGCAGCGCGGTGAATTATGAGTCCGGAGCCAAAACGCCGCTGGCCGCTGTGTTCGCTGGCGCCCTGCTTGTGCTCGTGGTGATCCTGGTGGCGCCGCTTGTCCGCTACCTTCCCAACGCGGCAATGGCGGGCATTCTATTTCTGGTCGCGTGGGGGCTCATCGACTTTCATCATATTCATAGGACGCTACAGACCAGCCGTGCCGAGTCAGTGGTCTTGGGGGCAACCTTCCTTGCCACGCTGTTTTTGGAATTGGAATTCGCTATCTTGCTCGGAGTGCTGCTGTCATTAGTAGTGTATCTTGGGCGCACGTCGCGACCGAAGGTACGGGTACGGGTTCCAGACCCGAGGGATCCGAGACGGCTGTTCACCAGCGATCCGACGCTGCCCGAGTGCCCACAACTCAAGTTGGTGCGTATCGACGGCTCACTTTTTTTCGGCGCTGTGGATTATGTCCGGGAGCGACTTCGCCGCCTCGCCAGAACGCATCCAGACCAAAAACATCTACTTATTCTCGCCCGAAGTATCAATTTTGTCGACGTCGCGGGCGCTGAATTGCTTGCGGAAGAGGCCAGGGAACGTCGCGCTATGGGGGGACGGCTTTACCTCCATCAAGTCAAAGAGATCACCTGCGAAACCCTTAAACGGGGCGGCTATCAGGAAGATATAGGTCCAGAAAACGTGTTCAAGTCCAAGCACGACGCTATTGCGACTATTTTCAAGCAACTCGACAAAACAATCTGCGCGAGATGCGATAAACGAATCTTCACGGAGTGCGCTTCAATCACGCGAGTCGAGATTGGAGACGAGACCGGCAAGGGTCTTGAACCGCCGGTCAAAAATCATGAAACCGAATCCGCGCAACGTTAGCGATCCACAAAAAAATTCGGTCGGAGGCGCAAACGCCACTGCCCAGGCAGGCCGGAACACCGCCTGCACATCGACGATCGCAAAGATAATTGCCAGCAGATAGAATTGAGCAGACAATCGAAACTGTCGGTAGTCGGCGGAGACGATGCCCGGCTCCGAAGCTCTGGGTGGCAGGCTCGCGACGATGCTCGCCGGCTACTGGCTCTGTGGCGGAGCGTCAGATTAAGAGCGCATTTACGCGCGAGCGAGCACCATCGCGGTTTGCACTGCCCATCGAGACGGTAGCCGCATCACGGGTCGCTGGTTTAGTCTTTGGCTTTTGGGCAGTAATTGGGGAACAATTTACCCATGGAGGCATGATTAAGCATGCGCTATGGGAGGGGACAGGCTCAGCCACTCGCTGCGAGAGCGAGCAACGTGATACGAGCCGCGTACCGCCGCTCTAGCAATCGCAGCCGTTTTTAAAGCAGCTTCTAAGAGCTACCGTGTACCCGCCTTGCTCAACGCGCCCGCAAGACACCGGGTACTGCGTTGGCTGTAACCTACTCGCGGAATTAGGCCATGTGGGAGCAAATCGTCGCGCACGCAGGAGAAGCCAGTCTTCATGGTTGGTTAGCTACGATTCTCTTTTGGATAGTCATCATCCTTTCCTTGATTTTCTTGATCAGAAAGATGTTTGAGGGCACACAACTGGAAAATGAGGGAGACACTCAAAAGACTTTGGATCTCCTCAAGGAGCGTTATGCGCGAGGAGAAATCGACCGCAATGAATTTGTACAGAAAAAACACGACCTCGAACATTAGTTAGGTTCTTTGTTGGGAGCAACCGCTTTACTCGCTGCTTTTCCGCTTGTTTCCCCAAAGCGTGATAGACCTTGCTCAGCTGCCGATGAAAAGATCGCGTATGATCGGTCCTATCTCTAACTTGCTGATAGGTTTTCATAAGGCGTTACCCGCTTTGCCGAAGGCAAAAATATCGCAAATCGTCAAGAAAATTATGGTAAGTTGTTATTGCGAAATGCCCTGCAAGCAGGGCAAGTAAAGAAAAACCCTTACTAGTTATTAGTTAAGGCTCCGGCATAAGGTGCGGCGATGAGTGGGCCCGGACCCGTGCCGCAGACGATGGCAACAGCCTCTGACTACAGATCGCCTCGTGTAGATTCCTGCAGTCTCATAGGAGGCGAAAAGGAGTAAAGCTTATGAGCAGCGAGGGCTATCACGAACCTCTTGATTCGCTGTCCCGATCGACTCGCGATCTGCATCGCGCCCTAGTGTCTTTACAGGAAGAGCTTGAGGCCATCGACTGGTACAAGCAACGTGCAGATGCTTGTCAAGATGACAGCCTGCGGGAAATTTTGCTGCACAACATGCGTGAGGAGATGGAGCATGCCTGCATGCTGTTGGAGTGGTTGCGGCGCAATCATGAGGACTTCAGCGAACAACTCAAAACCTATCTTTTCACCAAGGCGCCCATTACAGAAGTAGAGGAAACACAGACCGAGGGACCCGAGCCTGACCAACGCGCGGCAGCGGAGGCCTCTCAAGCGGCGCCGGCGCGCACTGTCGGATCACTACGGGAGGGCTCGTAATGCACTATCTCAATCGAGAACACGCGAATTTTCCTGAGGGAATTTGGGAGCGCATCGATGATGCGGCGGCGCATGCGGCACGGGATCTATTGACTGCGCGCCGTTTCTTAGAGTTGGAAGGACCGTACGGGATAGGGCTGACGGCCATTGAGGTGGGTGAGGACAATTTCTGCCGCGAGCCGCAGCCGGAGGATGCCGCAGCCATCACCAGTCGCGCAATCTCGGTACCGATGTTGCGCAAGAGCTGTCAGCTCAGCATTCGACGGGTAGAGGCGTATCAGCATATGGGACAACCCTTGGATCTTCGTTCAGTCGAAGCAGCAGCTGAGGCGGTAGCACGCCGCGAAGAGGAATTCATCTACTATGGACAGACAGACTTCGGCCTCGCGGGCTTGCTCACCGCCGACGGTAGGCACGAGGTCAATGGAGGCGATTGGAGCAAGGTGGAGCAGGTCTTGAATGATGTGCTCACCGCCGTCGATTTGCTGGATGACTCTGGATATCATGGTCCGTACGCATTAGCGCTCGCCCCGGCTCACTTCAACCAGCTGTTTCGCCGCTACGAGGGCACAGATATGCTTCAGCTCGAGCATTTGCGGCGGCTCTGCGAGCTTGGCGTCTACAAGGCTCCCATAGCCGGTGCCGTCCTATTGGACGGACATGTCGGTAAGCTCGTGCTCGGCCAGGATATTCAGACGGGTTTTTCCAGCAACGATGGCATCTATTATCATCTTTTCGTCAGCGAAAGCATCGTGCTGCGCCTAGAAGAGCCCGAGGCAGTCTGCACCCTCAAGACAAACGCTGCCAAGGATCCCATCTCTTCATCCTAGAGGCAAAAGGAACACCATGAACCTTCTGCAGTCCATCAATCCGGCCACCGGGGAAAAAATTAATGCCCGCGAAACCTGGCAGGCAGCAGAGCTGGATGCAGTAGTAACGCAAACAAGCGACGTTGCGCCCCAGTGGGCGGCCATGCCCATAGCTGAGCGTTGCGAACTGCTGCGCCGGACTGCGGGGCGGCTACGTGAGCGCAACAAAAAATTGGCGCGCGTGATCACCCTCGAGATGGGTAAGTTGCTGAAGGAATCTGAGGCTGAAATTGAAAAATGCGCCTGGGTATGTGAGTACTACGCCGAGCACGCGCCCCGATTTCTGGCCGACGAGACGATCGTCTCCGACGCGCACAGAAGCCTGATTGCTTATCCGCCTCTGGGAACACTTCTGGCTATCATGCCATGGAACTTCCTGTTCTGGCAGTTCTTCCGCTGTGCGGCGCCCGCGTTGGCGGCGGGCAATACGGTGCTGCTGAAACATGCGTCTAACGTCGCCGAATGTGCGCTTGCCATGGAGCAGTTGATGCTCGACAGCGGCTTCCCGGCCCACGTCTTTCGTGTCTTGCTCATTTCCTCGGCGGACGTCGCACAGGTCATTGCCGATCCCCGGGTACATGCCGTCAGCTTGACGGGAAGTGAAACGGCCGGGCGATCGGTGGCTGAGCTTGCCGGTCGCCACTTGAAAAAAACGGTGCTGGAGCTTGGGGGCTCGGATCCCTTCGTCGTGCTCGATGACGCAGAACTCGCGAGCACGGCAGAGGCTGCGCTCAAGGCGCGCTTCTTAAACTGCGGCCAGAGCTGCATCGCCGCTAAGCGGTTCATCGTGGTGGAGGATATTGCCGACCTGTTTCTGGAGCGGTTCAAGTCGGGTATCGAGTCGCTCAAACCGGGGGATCCCCTCGACCCGACCACGACTCTGGCTCCCATGAGCCGCGACGATCTGCGTCAGCAGCTGCATTCGCAGGTGGAAACCAGCGTAGCAAAAGGGGCGAAGATCGTGACCGGCGGCCAACCGCTCGCGGCGCGCGGCTCCTTTTATGCCCCTACCTTGCTCGACTGGGTCGGCCCGGGGATGCCGGCTTATGAGGAGGAGCTATTCGGCCCGGTTGCCGCGATGATTCGAGCGCGAGACGAAGACGATGCGCTGCGCATCGCCAATGATTCCAAGTATGGCCTCGGAGGTAGCGTTTGGACCGCAGACCGGGCACGCGGCAAGAACTTCGCCCGCAAACTTGCCTGTGGCTCGGCCTTTGTCAACGGCATTGTTAAGAGCGATCCCCGTCTGCCCTTTGGCGGCATAAAATCATCAGGATACGGACGCGAGTTATCCCTGCTGGGTATTAGAGAGTTTGTTAACGCAAAGACAGTATGGATAAAGTAGAATAGCGGTTGGGGAAACTAGGGCGCCATTTACAAAGCGACGGCGCGTGTCATAAAGGCGATCCCATCGACTTTGTTTTCTAACCGCCGTTTTTACCTCAGCTCCGACTCGGCAAGTCCGTCAAGCGTTTCCGGTACCGAGGCAACGCGAAACCGGAGGAGCAGGGTCTTGCCCATCGCACTATCGACGCGAAGACCCCGGTGAGCCCCTTCGTCAGATTGCTCCGCCCAAATTTGTAAAGGCCCATGGACCACATGCGTCATGCGCCATTGCTGCTCCCCCACGGTAATCGATAGCTTCACCTCCGCCCCGTTGCGGCGCTTCGGTATGATCTCTTCAAACGCAAGCTGCTTCGCGACAATTTTGAGCGGCGGGTTCAGCGGATTAGCGTCAACCGCTTGGGTGTCGGCCAAACCGATGGTGGTCAACCAGCCGCGATGTTGCACGGTGAATTCCTCGCAGAACTCATCCCACTCGTCGACGGGGATCTGGGTATATAGCACTATCGTTCCTGCTCCAGTTCGTGGATTAAAGGTACTCTGCAACCCTTAGCGGGCCGCCTTTCTCTGGCATTCCTTGAACTCTGTTGACTGGATGGCACCAGATTCAATCCCACTGCCCCTCCAGAAGCGGTTTAACAGGATGGCGTGATTTCACCATGCGCAATTCCCGGAAAATTTCTGCCGTGCTCTCTGTCTCGTGCTGAGGTTCGAGGGAAAGGCCTAATTGTTTCGGAATATCGTCCGCCGCACCAATGAAAAGCACCTCAGCGCCCTCATGATCTAAGAAGTCCGGTGGATCGGCTGGAATAAACCGCCGCTCCCTAAAGCGTTCTTGAAGATGCTTCGGAAACCTGACCCGGCGCTTTTCACCCACCCCGGCGTGTCCAGCTGACGTTCGCTCCGGATTCTTGATGCTCAGCACATAGCTTGCTTGTTCCTCAATATGCAGTGTTCGCTGCACTGCTCCGGGTTCCGCCGGTAACTCCAGCGCATAGGCCAGATGGGTATGGTCGCCATGGCGACCGACCGAGTGCATAAACCCCCTCCCCCGCAGGGCGCGCCGCAGGACGTATCCGTTCACCCTGAGTCTTGGTCTGGTAGCGATGCCGTTGCAGTTCCTCTTCGATTTTCTTGGCGCTGTTCTCAACCCTGTCCACGAAACCCCAATTTCTCTCGCCACCCGAGATATCGGGTAATTGCTTCTGTCCAATGGCAATCAAGCGAATATGTACCTGACCTCAGCTACCAGCGCAATGAGGGTTTTCCCTAGCGTGCTCCTGCAGGCTGGAAACCACCGCTCTCCCCCTCGCACACAACCAACGATAAGGCTCCTCGGTGGTCTAGGTGGCACGGCGTTGGGTTTTATCGTTGCCTTCGCGAACCCAGGACGATTGGTAATTTGATGCTCGTGCTGGTGAGGCCGCGCCAGCGGGCCTGCCTGTGGGGATGTCACCCGGCACTGATAAACCGTTTCATGACGACCCCACAACAAACAGCCGAAGCCTCAATCAGTGACGATAGGACAACCGAGCGCTTGACACGCAGCCATTGAGCCCAGGCAATCGGCAACGTCAGCGTAGCCATGCTGCTTCAGAATTG
>JAGTVB010000150.1 GCA_018224385.1 Gammaproteobacteria bacterium | reverse complement strand
GCGGGCCTTGGTGGAGGCCGAGATTGGCCCAGATAGCCAGCGTGGCCTCAGCCTTATTCAAGGTGTAGAAGTGGAGGCCGGGCGCACCCATCTCGAGAAGCCGAGCGCAGAGAGCCGTCACCACATCGAGGCCAAACGCGCGCAACGACGCAAGGTCGTCTCGAAATTCCTCTAAGCGTTTGGCGAGCCACCGTGGGATCTCCGCACCGCAGCCTGCCGAGAAGCGCGCCAGCTGGACATAGTTGGTAATCGGCATGATACCCGGGACGATGGGCAGATCGAGACCGAGCTTCTCGCAGCTGTCAACAAAGCGCCAATACGCATCCGGGTTGTAGAAGTACTGAGTGATGGCACTGTCGGCGCCAGCCTCGACCTTGCGCTTGAAGTGACGCAAATCAGCACCGGCGTCTTGGGACTGGGGATGGAACTCCGGATAGGCCGCCACCTCGATATGGAAAGCCCGCCCGGTCTGTTCGCGGATGAACGCTACCAGCTCGCTCGCATAATGGAACTCCCCCACCTCCACCGTTCCTGACGGTATGTCGCCGCGAAGCGCTACGAGATGCCGAACCTGGGCGGCACGGTAAGCCTGCAGCATGTCCCGAATGGTGCTGCGGGTCGAGTCAATACAGGAAATATGCGGTGCGGCCTCAATGTCAGACTCCGCCTGTATTTCCCGCACGGTCTCTAATGTGCGATCGCGGGTGGAGCCGCCCGCCCCGAAGGTGACAGAGAAAAAGCGCGGTTTCAGCGTTGCTAGGCGCTGCCAGGTGGCCCGCAGTTTCTCCCGTCCCGCCTCTGTCTTGGGCGGATAGAACTCGAAGCTGAAAACCCGCGAATGGGCTTTTTGCGTTTCCATGCGATGGTGTTTCTCCCCTTGTTTTTTTTCACCTCAGCGCTTGCGCACCGCTTGCGCCTCCCGCGATCACGGCTTTGGGTGGTGCCTACTTCTCTCCCGCCTGGCGGAACGGCGCGCCGCTGCACGCCTTCCGCCGTGCTCTCGCCCCGCTCGCCAGGCTTTCCTCACAACCTTTCCGTGGACAACCGTGCGCACCCGCGACCGTCCCGCTTTGATCCGAGACAGATCACGCGAGTAAAATTCCGCGCCGGTGGCCGCCGAACAGTACTGTCTACTCCGCCATGAGCGGAAGACCGCCAGCCTCGCGGAGCACCTCCGCCTTGTCCGTTTTCTCCCAGGTGAATTCCTCCTCTTCTCGTCCGAAATGGCCATAGGCCGCCGTCATGCGATAAATCGGCCTTACCAGATCAAGCATCTCAACGATTCCCCGGGGACGCAGGTCAAAGAACTCGCGCACCAGCTGTCCCAGTCGCTCATCATCGATTTTGCCGGTGCCAAAGGTTTCCACGCTGATGGAGGTCGGTTCGGCGACGCCGATCGCATAGGAAACCTGTACCTCACAACGCTCGGCAAGTCCCGCCGCGACCACGTTTTTTGCCACATACCGGCAGGCATAGGCACCCGACCGATCGACCTTGGATGGATCCTTTCCTGAGAAAGCGCCGCCACCGTGGCGTGCCACGCCGCCATAGGTATCGACGATGATTTTGCGCCCCGTCAGTCCACAATCACCGACGGGTCCTCCGATGACAAAGCGTCCTGTTGGATTGATATAGTAGCGGGTATCTTTGGTCAGCCAACCGGCAGGAAACACCGGTGCGATGATCTCGTCGCGAACCGCTTCCTGCAACTGTTTGTAACCGATGTCCGGCTCATGCTGAGTGGATAGCACCACGGACTCAATGCTGCTTGGGCGACCGTCCTCATAGAGAACCGTCACCTGACTTTTGGCATCCGGCCGCAGCCACGGCAGGATCCCATCCTTTCGAAGCTCGGCCTGGCGCTTAACCAGGCGATGCGCAAAGGTGATCGGTGCGGGCATGAGGACATCCGTCTCGCTGGACGCGTAACCAAACATCATCCCCTGATCCCCGGCACCCTGCGTATGATCATCTCTTTCCACAACACCCATGGCGATATCGGGAGACTGCTTGCCAATGGCCGTCAACACGGCGCAGCTCTCCCAATCGAACCCGATAGCCGGGTCGACATAGCCAATATCGCGTACATTCTGGCGCACCAGATCTTCCATATCGACCCACGCCTCGGTGGTAATCTCACCCGCGATCAACACCATCCCGGTTTTCACTAACGTCTCGCAAGCAACCCGGGCGCCCTTGTCCTGCTCAAGGATCGCGTCGAGCACTGCGTCAGAAATCTGGTCGGCTATCTTATCCGGATGCCCTTCCGAGACGGATTCCGAAGTGAGTAGCTGTGTGCGGGCCATAGATGTTCCTTAAAAATAAAGTCACGACAATTCAACTTATGTCTAGTCTCTAGCGCTACAGTTGTTTCTTTACAGTGGTAAGACTAACATCCTACCGGGCTGTGGACGCAGAACACGATCAGCAATTCCCCGTAAAAGAATAAAAGGGGAGTTTCTAGGGCCATAAAAACCCACGATTGCCGATAACATCCCTCCGCGTAAAATTCGGGTAGATTATAGTATTTTTGACATAAGAACCGCTCACCGGAGCCGCTCGGCATTTCTGCCGCCGTATGGAGCTACCGCGCAGCAACATCGTTGACGCCGTTTTGTGGAGTGGGAGGGGCGTTCGGAAACGGACCCAATGGAACCCAGGTCGATGCCAAGACTCGCGCAGCTTACGGGCGTGGGCTTGTCGGCATCCCTCAAGGGCGCTCCAGCAGACGTTCAACGATCGAAATTCTAGGAGAACATGCATGCCTTCCCGTAGACAACTCGCAAACGCCATCCGTGCCCTCAGCATGGATGCAGTCCAGAAGGCGAACTCTGGTCATCCCGGCATGCCCATGGGCATGGCTGATATCGCCGAGGTATTGTGGAACGACTTCTTTCGTCACAATCCAACCAATCCGCACTGGGCCGACCGGGACCGCTTCGTGCTCTCCAATGGCCATGGCTCGATGTTGCTTTATTCGCTGCTTCATCTGGCCGGCTACGACTTACCGTTGGATGAGCTCAAACGCTTTCGGCAGCTGCATTCCAAAACGGCCGGGCATCCTGAGTACGGTCTGACCCCTGGCGTCGAGACCACCACTGGCCCGCTCGGACAAGGCATCAGCAATGCCGTAGGCATGGCTATCGCCGAGAAGGTGCTTGCCGCGCAGTTCAATCGGGAAGGTCATGAGATAGTCGATCACCATACCTACGTGTTCCTGGGCGATGGCTGCCTGATGGAGGGGATCTCCCACGAAGCCTGCTCCCTGGCAGGAACCTTCGGTCTGGGCAAGCTGATCGCGTTTTTCGATGACAACGGGATCTCTATCGATGGGGAGGTTCAGGGTTGGTTTACAGATGACACGCCGCGCCGGTTCGAGGCCTACGGATGGCACGTTATCGCCAAGGTTGACGGTCACGACGCGCAGGCTGTGCACCAAGCCATAGTGGAAGCGCAGGCCACCACAGACAAGCCGAGCCTGATTTGCTGCCAAACCATTATTGGTTGGGGAGCGCCAAATAAACAAGGCAAGGAAGAGTGCCATGGCGCCGCCCTGGGAGAGGAAGAGATCGCCTTGGTGCGCGAGAATATCGGTTGGGCCCATCCGCCGTTTGTCATACCCGGTGACGTGAGCGCTGGCTGGGATGCAAGACGCAAGGGCGCACAGCTGGAGGCCGAGTGGAATGAGCGCTTCGAGAATTATCGAGCCGAACACCCTGAGCTTGCAGCAGAATTCGAGCGCCGCCTTGCCGGCCAGTTACCTCGGGAGTGGAAACAGCATTGCGCCAATTATATCGAAGCGGTCGCCGACAAGGGGCAAACCGTGGCTTCCCGCAAGGCTTCGCAGAATACGTTGAACAGCTACGGCCCCGCCTTGCCCGAACTCATTGGCGGGTCAGCCGACCTAACGGGCTCTAACCTCACCAACTGGTCCGGCTCGAAAGCGATTGGCAAAGACTCGCCCAACGGCAACTATATTCATTTCGGAGTACGCGAATTCGGCATGTCCGCCATTATGAATGGATTTTCCCTGCATGGCGGCTTCATCCCCTATGGTGGCACGTTCCTGATGTTCTCGGAATACGCGCGCAATGCGCTTCGCATGGCAGCCCTCATGAGGATCCGCAGCATTTTCGTGTACAGCCACGACTCCATCGGACTCGGAGAAGACGGTCCCACCCATCAAGCCGTGGAACAAGCTGCGACGCTACGCCTCATCCCGCATATGTCCCTTTGGCGCCCTTGCGATGACGTGGAAACGGCGGTTGCCTGGCAAGCGGCCATCGAGCGCCTAAATGGCCCCACCTGCCTGCTACTGTCACGGCAGAATCTGCGCCATAACGCCCGAACCCAGGAACAAATCGAAAATATCCGGCGCGGCGGTTATGTGCTCATCGAGGGCGGAAAAACTCCCGACGCCATCATCATGGCCACGGGATCGGAGATCAGCCTAGCCGTCGATGCGGCAGATCTGCTTGCGAAGCGAGGGCTGCAGATCCGCGTGGTTTCGCTTCCATCAACCGATGTATTTGAGGCGCAAGATGCGGCCTACCGGGAGGCTGTGCTGCCACGAAGTGTGGCAGCACGCATTGCGGTGGAAGCAGGCGTTACCGATGGTTGGATGAAATACGTCGGATTCGACGGCAAGGTCATTGGAATCGATTCCTTCGGCGAGTCGGCGCCGGCACCCGAGGTGTTCAAACACTTCGATTTAACCACGGATCGTATCGTGCGGACAGTCGAAGAGCTCCTTCCGGTAAGGGAAGTTTCTCTGGCAGCAGAGGTTGCAGGAGACTAAAAAAGGAAAGTAATATCGCGGCGTGCCGGATGCGCTCGGCAGCGTTTGCCTTATACAGACGGCACGCATCACGATAGCTGGCGTTTGCAAGCACGCAGTGTTGCTCGCACAATCGACCGTTCCCGCTGCGCCTGCGGTCTGACTCGCAGTGCGTCCTCTCGCGGGGCGGATTTTTTTCGTCACATCAGACAACAAGTGTGGGGGAGACCTAATGACAATTAAAGTCGGTATTAATGGATATGGTCGTATCGGTCGGAACATCCTGCGTGCGCTTTATGAAAGCGGGCGAAAGGATATCGAATTCGTCGCCATCAACGACCTCGGCGATGCCAATACCAACGCGCATCTGACCAAGTACGACACGGTACATGGCAGATTTCCAGGGGACATATCCGTAGATGGGGATTATATGGTGGTCAATGGTGACCGGATCCGGGTCTTGGCAGAGCGTGCTCCCGCCAAGCTTCCCTGGGGTGATCTGGGGGTGGATGTCGTTCTCGAATGTACCGGTTTATTCACGAGCAAGGAAAAAGCCGGTGCGCATCTCGAAGGCGGCGCCAAAAAGGTGATCATTTCGGCTCCTGGTGGTAAAGACGTCGATGCGACCATCGTCTATGGGGTCAACCAACAGGTACTGAAAAGCTCGGATACGGTGATTTCGAACGCCTCTTGCACCACGAATTGCCTGGCCCCGCTAGTCAAGCCCCTGCATGAAAAGATCGGCGTCGTCCATGGCCTTATGACCACCATCCATTCTTACACCAATGACCAGGTGCTGATCGACGTCTATCACTCGGATCTACGCCGTGCCCGTTCCGCGACCCAATCGATGATTCCGACCAAGACGGGTGCCGCAGCCGCCGTGGGCCTGGTGCTACCGGAGCTCAATGGCAAGCTTGATGGGTTCGCAATGCGCGTCCCCACCATCAATGTATCTGTCGTCGATTTGACCTTTGTCGCCGGTCGCAACACCAGCAAGGATGAGGTGGACAGTATTCTGAAAGAAGCGTCTGAGAGCAACCAGCTCAAAGGGATCCTCGCCTACAACGAGGCACCGCTGGTTTCCATGGATTTCAATCACACCACCGTTTCATCAACGTACGACTCTTCCCAGACTCGCGTCATTGAAGGCAAGCTGGTTAAAGTGCTCTCCTGGTATGACAACGAGTGGGGCTTCTCGAATCGGATGCTCGACACCACCGTCGCGCTGATGAATGCATAATCGTCCAATCAATCGAACCTGACCACGGCCGGTCAGCCATTCGCCGTGCTGAAAAGGCCGATGGCTGACCGTTCTGCATTTTTGTACCCGCGCTGTGCAGAGGCGTGCTCTAGGTATGCGCTTCTGCGTTCCTAAAGTGAGACCGGTGGGTGATAAGACGCTCAACCGCTTTTCTGAGTTTGGTTATTTGAGGAGCTCGATCCATGGCCGTCATCAAGATGACTGATCTGGACCTCGCGGGCAAACGGGTGCTCATTCGTGAGGACCTGAATGTTCCGCTAAAAAACGGCAAAGTAACTAACGATGCGCGTATTCGCGCCTCCCTACCGACCATCGAGCATGCAATGAAAGCAGGCGCGAAGGTACTGCTGATGTCCCATCTGGGGCGTCCGACAGAGGGCGAAGCCGACCCACAATTTTCCCTCGGGCCGGTAGCCGAATACCTGTCCGACCTGCTGGGCAAGCCGGTACGGCTTGTCACGGATTGGCTAGGAGGCGTAGACGTCGAAGCAGGTGCCGTCGCGCTGCTGGAGAATGTACGTTTCAATAGGGGAGAGAAGAAGAACGAAGACGGGCTCGCTAAACAGATAGCGAACCTGTGCGACATCTATGTGATGGATGCCTTCGGCAGCGCGCATCGTGCCCACGCTTCCACCCATGGGGCCGCAAAATATGCCCCCATCGCCTGTGCCGGGCCGCTGCTGGCCGCCGAGCTGGAAGCCCTAGGCAAAGCGTTGGAGAATCCGGCCCGACCGATGGTGGCCATCGTCGGCGGCGCGAAGGTATCCGGTAAGCTCGAAGTGCTGGACGCGTTATCCAAGATCGTGGATCAGCTCATCGTAGGCGGTGGTATTGCCAACACGTTTATCGCCGCAGACGGACACAAAGTCGGCAAATCGCTGTACGAGCCCGGCTTGGTTTCTGAGGCTAAGCGTCTCATGGAGGCGGCCAAGGCCAAGGGCGGCGAGATTCCAGTACCGACCGACGTGGTGGTAGGCCAGGAGTTCTCGGAGTCGAGCCCGGCGACCACCAAGAAAGTGAGCGAAGTCGCGGATGATGACATGATCTTTGATGTCGGACCGGATACCACAGCACATTATGTCAAGCTCCTGCAGAAGGCAGGCACGGTGGTCTGGAACGGTCCCCTGGGCGTGTTCGAATTCGATCAATTCGGCTCGGGAACGAAGGCCGCCGGAGAAGCCATCGCGGCATCCAGTGCCTTCTCTATTGCGGGCGGCGGAGACACGGTCGCGGCTATCGAAAAATACGGGCTCGCGAATAAGGTATCCTACATTTCCACCGGCGGTGGAGCGTTCCTGGAGTTTCTGGAAGGCAAGAAACTGCCCGCCGTTGCCATCCTGGAGGAACGGGCCGGAAGTTAAGCTCGAGTTTTGCGGCCAGCGCGTTAGGGGTTTTCCCCCTGGGGGGATTCCCCGAGGAACGCGATGGCGGCGCTAAGCGCTTGAGTTCCCGGCCTGCGCACCACGGCCTGTTGTTGCGCACACGGCGGCTTATTCATGCATGAGTCGCCGCTTTGCTTCCTGGTACTTGGATGCCGTCTGCTCGATAACCGACAACGGGAGCCTCGGGGCAGGGGCTTGCTTGTTCCACCCCACGGATTCCAGGTAGTCGCGCACAAACTGCTTATCAAAGCTCGGTGGGCTGCGGCCCGGGCGGTAATGCTCAGCCGGCCAAAAGCGGGACGAATCCGGCGTGAGCACTTCATCGATGAGGTGCAGCCGCCCGTGTTCATTGATGCCGAACTCCAATTTGGTGTCGGCGATGATGATGCCCCGTTGCTCTGCTTGCGCCGCTGCCTTCTGGTAGACCTGTAGACTCACAGAGCGTATTTGCGTCGCGAGATCATGCCCGACCAGGGCGATCATCTGATCGAAGGTGATGTTCTCATCATGCCCTCCGGATGATGCCTTGGTCGAAGGGGTGAAGATGGGCTCGGGCAGGCGTGCCGCCTCGGACAAGCCCGCGGGCAGCCGGATGCCGCAGACGGTTGCCCGCGCCAGATAGTCCCGCCAGCCCGATCCAATGAGATAACCGCGAACGATCGCCTCGACCGGAAGTGCCTCGAGGCGGCGTACCACCACCGCCCGTGCGATCAGGGCAATGCGATCACGGACATCGGACACCACGTCTTCGAGTCGGATCGAAGAACGATGATTGGGTACGATGTCAGCGGTTCTGTCAAACCAGAACTCAGCAAGGGAGGTGAGCACGATCCCCTTTCCCGGAATGGTATCGGATAGCACAACATCAAATGCCGACAGGCGATCGGTGGCAACGATCAGCAGGTGCGCGTCGTCCACCACGTAGATATCCCTTACTTTGCCGCGCTTAAACACCGGCAGACTCTGAAGCTCACTGTCGAACATGGGCTTGGCGCTATCTATCATGGTATCCCCTTTTCGATAAGCTATTCTTCGTGCACGCTGCTCTAGCAACCGTCGGTGAGCAGGTTAGCGCGGCTTACCGCATCCAGCAACATGTACCATGACCGGCTCACGACAGGGTTGCGTCGGAGCAACCCCCTTAATGGCGCACACTGAACAGGGCGTTTATACTGCAGCGCTAAAAAACGCCTTTCTGATATAAGGATGCCCGAGCGGAAACCCGAGAGCAGCGTCGAAAACTCGCCTTTGATGCCACCGAGATCCGTTTTCGCCAGGTTGGCTACCAGAAAAGCACCCGGGCGGGACAGCGCGGCTGACGGCACTATATAGTACGCCTACCTGATTCGTGGACCGCGAAGACGGGCCTCAGCCATCGATCAACCGGCACGCGATGGGTGGCAGTAACACAGTGCCTTGAGTCGAGGAGCAGTTCGACTCCGGCCCTGGCGAGTGTTGCCGGCAGGGAGGCCGGCACCAAGGCTACAGGGAGGTATTCACGGCCTCTCGCAGGCCAAGGAGTCGGGCTGCACCCCGCATAGACTGGATAAACCGCTCGCGAGACGATGACTAAGGCCGAACATGGCCCGACTACCCTCAATTCCACGAATGACTTAGTAGCACTATATGTCGGCCAGCAACCCTGATTGCAATTTCGAAACTGAGCTCGACATCGGCGTGGTCCTCTCCGCGCGCTGTTTCTCCAAGGAGAACGCGCGGTGGCGCGCCATCCCGCCGTTTGCCGGAACCTCAGAGGGTCGCCGCAAACTAACAACACAGTACT
>JAGTVB010000149.1 GCA_018224385.1 Gammaproteobacteria bacterium | reverse complement strand
TATCTACGCCGATACCGAAGACAGCGGTGTGCTGCGCGATGAATACGCGCAGCTCGCAGCGCAACCCGGCTACCAAAGGCTGCGGGCACGCTGTCCTGTCCATGCGACGTGGGACGATCATGATTACGGGGCCAACGACGCCGGTGCCGACTTTCCGATGCGGACCGCCTCCGAGCAGGCCTTCCTCGACTTCTTCGAGATCCCCCAAGAGGCGGCTGTGCGACGCCGACCCGGAGTCTACGATGCGCATCTCTATGGCCCCAGAGGGCGCCGTGTTCAGATCATTCTTCTGGATACGCGTTACTTCCGCGGGCCCCTGAAGCGGGGGCTGCCCACGCTGACGTGCCGTCGCGTTCGCTACCTGCCAAACAACGATCCCGAGGCAACGCTTCTCGGCGAGGCTCAGTGGGCCTGGCTGGAAGCGCAATTGAGGCAACCCGCGGAGCTGCGAGTCCTAGCCTCCAGCATCCAGGTCATCCCGGACCAACACTGCTTTGAGAAATGGGGCAACTTCCCGCGAGAGCGGGAGCGGCTTTTCCGGCTCATTCGTGACACCCAGGCAAACGGGGTTGTGCTGATTTCCGGAGACCGCCACCTGGCAGACATCTCACGCCTCGCTGAGCACGCGGTCGGTTATCCCGTCTACGAGATCACCTCGAGCGGTATGAATTCGGCCCGTAGCGGGTGGGGTGAAGCCAATTCCTATCGCGCCATCAGCGACAGCTTCCATGAAAATAATTTCGGTCTGATCAACATCGATTGGACGGTCCCGAATCCAATCTTACGGCTTGAAATACGTGATGCCGAGGGAAACGTCGCGCGCCGTGTCGAGGTCCGGCTCAAGTCACTGCAGCGACCCCAGCGAACCCGTGTGCACCAATAGTATGCGCCATGTGGATGGTCCGCGCCATGACGGTGCGTTCCGCTTTTTAGCCACCCTTTCTTGACGGTTATCCAGCGCACGGCTTCAGCACTCGTGCCACGTTTTCGAAGCTGTTTTGAAAACGTCGCGAGCGCCGGGAGCCACAAGGCGCAGGGCGGCGAGCAGCCGCCATGGACCAGGCAGTAGATGCGCAGGGCGCGCCGCTGCGCAGCGCGGCTCTGACCCGGGCAGCCGTTCTTAAAACCGCCTGTTAAAGTGCTTGGCACATAAACTGCTGAACCGCTATCCGCGGTCTGTCGGTTCACAACGTCGGTAACCGCAACCCGGGACGCTTCGGTGACGCGGCCATCAGCAGGATGAGCGGCGTCTTGTCGCTAAATTTCTAGGGCGTTCTTGGTGAGAACTGTGCTTTTCATGCCGCGGAGGGTAATCCCATGAAATTGGTGACGGCAATCGTTAAACCGTTCAAGTTGGACGATGTGCGGGAAGCGTTATTCGAGATCGGCGTACAGGGAATGACGGTGACCGAGGTGAAAGGATTCGGCAGACAAAAAGGACACACGGAGCTCTACCGGGGCGCCGAGTATGTGGTGGATTTCCTGCCCAAGGTAAAGCTGGAGCTGGCTATCAAGAGCGAAATGCTCGATCAGGTCGTGGAAGCCATTCGGCAATCGGCGCAAACAGGCAAGATCGGGGACGGCAAGATTTTTGTGTACGACCTGGAGAGAGTGGTCCGAATCCGCACCGGCGAAACGGACGCCGAGGCGCTCTAGCTTGTGCGGGTCAGGAGTAGGATCACAACAGGAGAAAAAATAACCATGCGGTATCTCAATTCACATTCAGCCTCCAAGCTCTCTTTTTTGCTGGCTGCGCTTTGCTCCCCAACCCTTGCCATGGCGCAAGATACGCTCAATTCGGGCGACACGGCGTGGATGTTGACGGCCACGGCATTGGTGCTGTTCATGACCATTCCTGGGCTGTCGTTGTTTTACGCCGGTATGGTGCGCAGCAAGAACGTGCTGTCGGTGCTGATGCAGTGCTTTAGCATCACGGCACTGATGACGGTGCTGTGGGCGCTGTATGGCTATAGCATCGCCTTTGGCGGCTCCGGACCCTATTGGGGCGGGCTCGAGAAGGCATTCTTGCGCGGGATCGGAGTGGACAGTCTCAGCGGGACCATTCCTGAAACGGTATTCGTGACCTTTCAAATGACCTTTGCCATCATCACCCCAGCACTCATCGTGGGCGCATTTGCCGAGCGCATGAAGTTCTCGGCGTTGCTGTGGTTCATGGGGCTCTGGCTCACGGTGGTGTATGCCCCTATAGCCCATTGGGTGTGGGGCGAGAACGGTTGGCTTGGCAATAAGGGGATACTGGACTTCGCCGGGGGCACGGTAGTGCACATCAATGCCGGCATTGCGGGCCTGGTGGCGGCACTGGTGCTCGGCAAGCGCAAGGGGTTTCCGAGTACCCCCATGCCGCCGCATAACTTGACCTTGACGGTGATTGGCGCATCAATGCTGTGGGTGGGTTGGTTTGGCTTCAATGCGGGCAGTGAACTGGCCGCCAACGGCACCGCCGGCATGGCCATGACGGTCACGCAGATTGCCACCGCCGCGGCTGCCTTGGGGTGGATGTTCAGTGAGTGGACCGCCCACGGCAAGCCGAGCGCTCTGGGCATCGCCTCGGGGGCGGTAGCAGGCCTGGTGGCGATCACGCCGGCATCGGGCACGGCCGGGCCCATGGGCGCGCTCATCATCGGCGCGGTCGCGGGCATCGGGTGTTTTCTCGCCTCGACCTCGCTCAAGCGGGCCATTGGCTACGATGACTCCCTCGACGTGTTCGGCGTACACGCGGTGGGCGGTATCATTGGAGCAATCTTGACAGGGGTATTCTGCGCACCGCAGTTCGCCGGGGCCGGATTTGGCGATGGCATCACCAGCATCGGCTCCCAGGTGAACGTGCAGCTCATCGGGATCGGCGCTACCCTGGTCTATAGCGGCGTGGTCAGCTTTGTGCTCCTGAAGCTCGTCGATGTCATCGTCGGCCTGCGTGTCACGGAAGAGCAGGAAACCGAGGGCCTCGACCTGGCCTTGCACGACGAGCGTGGGTACAGCCTGTAAGTGCGACTCTCCCCCCCTCCTACGGGCGCTTCGGCGCCCGTTTTTTTTCCCGAGGGCCTTGCGGTCACTGCCGCCCCGAAAAATCCCGGATCACACAAGGCGCAAGCGTTAGCTTGGTGCGGGGCGATGTTGCCTTGGCACTACAGTGGTGCGCATAATGCTACAAAGAGGACGCGCGATCACCTAAGTAATTATATTACATGGTTTATTATGGGTGGCACGGTGTGTGCTTTTAGATACAAGAAGTCTCAGCCCTAGTTTTTGATAATTATGAACGACAGGAGCGATATTAATGAAAGCGTTGCCAAGGTCCCTGCTGGTCATGACGCTGGTACCCGCTGCCGCCATGGCGCAGGAAGAACCGCCCTATTCGATAAGCGCCAACGCGGCAATCGCCACCGAGTATATTTTCCGCGGGATTTCCCAGACCGATGAGAGCGCGGCCATCCAGGGCGGCTTCGATGGCAGCTATTCGCTGCAGGCCGCGGATCTCTACGCCGGCGTGTGGGCCTCCAACGTCGATTTCAACGACGGCGATGAAGCTCAGACGGAGTTCGATTTCTACGGTGGCTTCACGGGAAAACTGCCCCTCGGTGAGGGCATGACCTGGAATGCCGGGGTGATTTACTTCATGTACCCGGGCGCTGACACGGAACGTGATTACGATTTCATCGAGGGTTACCTGGGACTGGGCTACGCATTCAGTCAAGTCGCCCTAACCCCTGAAGTCGGCATCAAGGTGTCCTATTCGCCCGATTATTTCCTGGAATCCGGGGACGGCATCTATATCGATGGCACGGGTAGCTTGTCGCTGCCCTACGACCTTGGACTCGGATTTCACTACGGCTACCAGAGCATTGATGACGAAGGTGCCTTTGATGCGCCGAGCTACTCGGACTGGAGCGTTTCCCTCTCCAAGGAAGTGCTCAGTTTGGATTTATCGATTGCCTATGTCGATACGGACATCGAGAAAGAGGAATGCTTCCCAAACGCCACGCCTCCTGGTGGCACCTCACTCTGTGACGCCCGCGCCGTGTTTACCGTCTCCAAATCATTCTGAGAAGCTGTTTTAAATCAGCGTCTGAGCAATGCGCAGACGACCAGGCGAAACAGTGCGCAGCCTGACAAAATCTTGCCCGCTCAGCCAACCAGCTCAGCGGGCAAATACCCGTTTACTCACCTGAGCAGCCCGCCTAACGGTTCCAGGGGCGCCGGCTGCGCCCCCACAAGGCGGCCTTGCTGCGGCTTGGCTCAAACCCATAACGCTTGTCCGCGGCGGCAACGCCACTCGCCAAATCAGTAATCGCTCTTCAGCGTCTCGCGATCGTGGCGGGTGATTTCATGCAGATAGGCGGAGAAGTCATCCTTGAGCTCCCGGTGTTTGATAGCATAGGCAACCGTGGCTTTGAGGTAGCCGAGCTTACTGCCGCAATCGTAGCGTCTCCCCGCAAATTGCAATGCAAGCACCTGTTCTTCGGTCAGTAGCTTGGCGATGGCGTCGGTGAGCTGAATCTCTCCCCCCGCACCACGGCGCGTGCGCTCCAGTAGCCCGAACACGGCGGGCGTCAAGATGTAGCGTCCGACGACACCGAGATTGGAAGGAGCAACGCTGGGAGCTGGTTTCTCAACGATCTCCTCTACCCGGCTAAGCCGGTCCGCAAGCGGCGTCACGCTCACCACGCCGTACTGATCGGTCTCCATGGGTGCCACGGGCTGCACCGCAAGCACGCTGCAGCGATGACGATTGTAGACCTCCACCATTTGTGCGGTGCATCCGCTGCCGTCACCATCGATGAGGTCATCGGCGAGCAATACGGCAAACGGCTCATTGCCGATAACGCATCTCGCGCACAAAACCGCATGACCAAGCCCCAAAGGTTCCGGTTGGCGTATGTACACGCAGGACACTTGAGGCGGCAAAATATCCCGCACTTGAGCCAAAAGCTTGTATTTGCCTCTCGCCTCCAGCTCCGCTTCGAGCTCACGGGCCTTGTCGAAATGATCCTCGATGGCGCGTTTCGCCTGGCCGGTGATGAATATCAGCTCGGTGATGCCTGCCGCCACAGCCTCCTCCGCCGCATATTGGATGAGCGGCTTATCCACTATCGGCAGCATCTCTTTTGGATTGGCTTTGGTGGCCGGTAAGAAGCGAGTGCCTAAGCCCGCTACTGGAAAGACCGCTTTACGAATCGGTACACTCATTTTTTCATGATCCCTAGTGGAATAATATTGCTCTCGTGCTCAACGGGAGCAGCAAATTCAGGAATGAATTGTCCGAGCAAGGCTCTCAGGGCGACCTCATCGTACTGCTCGCAGGCGGTCTCAAGCCCGGCAATCCAGGCGGTGAGACGAGGCCAGCTGGGCTCCCGACGGTGTCTCGCCAGGAGGATCTTGTCATGCCCGGTGGCACTGAGTCCTTCCTGTTCATGAAACAGCTCTTCAGCCAATTTTTCGCCGGGGCGCAGCCCAATATAGGTGAGATCGATATCGTGCCCCAGCTGTTTCCCAGCCAGCACAATCATCTGCTCGGCAAGGTACCGAATAGCGATGGGCTCGCCCATATCCAGCACGAAGACCTCGCCTCCCTGTCCGATGGCCGCCGCCTCGAGTATGAGCTGACACGCCTCGGGGATCGTCATGAAGTACCTTCTCACCTCGGGATGGGTGACCGTTACCGGCCCGCCGGCCGCGATCTGGCGCCTAAAGAGCGGCACCACACTACCCGCGGAGTCGAGCACATTGCCGAAACGCACTGTCAGAAATCGCGTCTGCGGGTGCTGGCGCCCAATGCCCTGACAGACGATCTCTGCTGCGCGTTTCGTCGTCCCCATGATGCTGGAGGGGTTCACCGCCTTGTCCGACGAGATGAGCACGAACGCCTCAACGTGATGCTTGACTGCGGCCGAGGCAACGTTCTGGGTGCCCAGAATATTATTACGCACCGCTTCTCGGACCCGCGGTTCCAGCATCGGAACGTGTTTGTAAGCGGCCGCATGAAAAACGATCTGAGGTCGATGCCGCGCAACGGCCGTGTTCATAGCGACGCCGTCGCAGACATCGCCTAGAAAAGCATCCAGACAGAGCGTTGGAACCGACTCCCGGAGTTCCTGTTCGATGGCGTAGAGGTTGTATTCGCTCTGATCGAACACGACTAAACGCTTTGGCTGCAGCCGAACGATCTGCCGGCAAAGCTCCGCACCGATTGAACCCCCTCCTCCGGTCACGAGGATGGTCTTGCCGGCAACAGCGCGGCGAATCACGTGCCAGTCCAACGTCACCGGCTCGCGTCCCA
Source organism: Gammaproteobacteria bacterium (assembly GCA_018224385.1). Taxonomy (GTDB): domain Bacteria; phylum Pseudomonadota; class Gammaproteobacteria; order HK1; family HK1; genus JAGTVB01. The sequence continues at coordinate 2,724 of JAGTVB010000149.1, read as the reverse complement.
AGAGATCATCGATGGACACTTCGCGCAGTTTGGTCACTGTCGACACGCCGCTGATCAGATCGCGCATCCGCGGCAGCGTTCGAAACGGAACCTTGGCCGCTTCGCAGAGCCCAACAACACGGCGCATCTGCCGCGCACTCGCCGAAGGCAGGGCAATGAGAATGACATCGATCCGCAACGCCGCTACGAGCCGGGGAAGCGCGATACAGTCGCCCAAGACCCGCACTCCGTGAACGTCTCGGCCTTGCTTGGCAGGATCATCGTCCACAAAAGCCGCCGGATGGTAGCCGTAGGCTTTATCCCGAAGTAAATCCCGGACCAGCATTTCCCCCGCACGGCCCGCGCCAACGATGAGCGCAGTCTGTATCGGTCCGGCGTAAAGGTAATGCTCTCTAGACCAACGATAAACAAACCGCGGGCCGCCAAGCGAAATGACCAGCAGCAAGGCATGCAGCGGAAACAGCGAACGCGGAATGCCCTCCATTCGAGTCAGCAAGAACATGCACACTGCAGTGATGGAGGTGCCGATAAGCACAGCCTTAAAAATACGGATGAGATCGGGCATCGACGCGAATCGCCACACCCCGCGATAGAGCCCAAGATGCCAGAATACGATCCCCTGCACCAGGATCAGTACCGGCAGCACCGAGAGGGCGCGCACAAAGACATAATCGGGAATCGGGCCGAAGTTAAAGCGCAGCCAATAGGCCCCCAGCCACGCGATGGGGATGACCATGAGATCATGAATAAAGGCCGCCGCGGGAGTCCGTAGCCGGTTGGGCAGTTGCATGGTAATACTCGTGTTTTGCTGCCGTTTCGTTTTGAGCCAACAATAACCTGTGCGCAGTCAACACTCAAAGTGCTGCTCGTTACTGCAAACAGCGTACGTGCTGGCACTTAACCCAAGGAACTACTTTTCCTTGCCCAATGTGACTGCAGGCAATAATCAAGCCTTCGCTACGGTGGGATCAACAGTCCTCAAGCAGCGAACAGCACCTTATCAAGCATCGTACCGGCGTACAAGCAATCTGGATATGGCCGCAGGCGCGCCTCTGCAACGACGTTGTCGGAGCGCAACGCACACCGTTTCGCGAGACCGGATTATCCCAAAGAAATGCTGTGCTTACTTGGAGCGCCCAAAGCTACCTGGTCCCGTGCCGCGGCGAAATAAGGCGGGCTCATAACGCCCTGCACGTCGATCAACCATTATCCACCGCCTTTCTCCAACCACACTACAACACGAATGAGGGCGCTATAGCATGCGATCCACATCCCAAGAATGGACCACTGAACGGCGGGTGTTGCCGTGCACGCGATAATGGCGGATAGCGCGCAGGCCAGCATCAAAACATACACCCAAAGCACCGTACGCCGATGCCCCCAGCCGAGCTGCACCAAACGCTGGTAGAAATGGCTCTTATGAGCCTCCCAAACGCGCTCACCCGCCGCCGCACGCCGCAGCACAGTCACCGTTGCGTCGACGATAAACGGTGAGAACACCAGTATTCCCACCCAAAGCGGGAAAATGTCCTCCCGCGCTGCCCATAACGACAGTGCGGCAGCAAGTAGGCCGAGTAGCGCCGATCCAACGTCGCCCATGAAAATGCGTGCGGGGGGAAAATTAAACGCTAAAAAGCCGCAGGCAGCTGCCGCGACCACGAAACTCAGCATGGCAAAATTTTCGTGGTCTGCGAGCAGACCTAAGACACCGAAACAGCTAAAGCCAATGACCGCCATGCCGGCGGCAAAACCATCCATGCCGTCCATGAAATTGTATAAATTCACCCACCACACCAGGAAAAGGCAGGAAAATGCTATGCCCAGTGTCGATGGCAACGGCCAGTAAAGCCCGGGAAGGTCAAGCGCGCTCAGCACGAATCCATGATAGGCCAGTAGCAGGGCCACAATAAGATGCACGGCGAGTCGAAAAATGGGCCGCACTTCGAAGCGATCATCAAAGAACGAAACGAGAGCAATGATAAAAGCGCCTAGGGCCAACCACGGCAGGTAAGTGTATTGGGCGTAAGCTAACGCAATCGCTGTCCACCCGAAAAAGATGCCCGTGGCAATAGCAATTCCACCTCCCCGAGGCGTCGGTTGATGATGGAGCGAGCGTTGGTTCGGGTGATCTAAGATAAACAGCAGCGAAGATGGCGCGAGGAACTGGCGGGTGAGCAGATATGAAAGCCCAAAGGTACCAACGGCAACCAGCGCTGGAAAGCCCATATTTTCTCAAGCGCTACAACAGCGATTGCAAGACCCTCCCGAGCGCCGCTCGAGCAAGGCGCACCAAGGAACTTCTGCCCCGTGTCTTGCTTGCTTAACTTGCTGGATTACGACCCTCAGTTTCATAAAATCTCCTGCCTATCCCGTTCCTTAGCGCATCGCTCGCGAGGCGGCAGAAACGTCCTGTGCAAGGCCTCATCCACCGCGACAGGAGGCCGCCAATCGAGCGCGTCGCAGGTGTGACTGATATCGACCTGCAGTGAGCCGATCAGCCGCTCCACCTCGGCCGCTCGCCGGGTCAGACGTCCGACTAGGCGCAACAGCGCTGGTGGAACCGCTAGCAGCCGGGCCGGACGGCCCAAGGCCTTGGCCAGCCGCCGGATCAGTTCCGGCGTGGAGAGATCCTCTCCATCAGAGACCAGGAAGATCTCGCCGGCAGCCGCCGGGTGATCGATACAATGGGTAAGCAGATCCACCAGGTTATCGACCGCCACCAGG
>JAGTVB010000148.1 GCA_018224385.1 Gammaproteobacteria bacterium | reverse complement strand
CTTGCAGCCCATCGAAATTCCGCCCCCGGGTGAAGTGTTCGAAGAGCGTGCCGGCGACCAGGATGAGGTCCCCGACGACATCACCCATATCATCGAACCAGCCCGCGACCCGGACAGACGGTAAGCGTCGTAATCAGTGCTGCTTCGCCGACTTGGCATAGACGAAATTGTCGAACGGGTTCTCCGCAACCCGGAACCAGAGGTAATCGTCGGCCCGAAACCTTCGCCAAGCGGCGTAGATCTTTTTAAACCGCAGGTTACCCGCGGCGGTTTCGTCGTAGAGCCGAAACGCCGCCCGGTAGGCCGCATCGAGTACCTCGCGCGGAAAGGGACGCAGCAGGGCACCGCCGGCCACCAGACGCTTTAGCGCCTCCGGATTCTCGGCGTCGTACTTTGCCACCATCGAGCTGTTGGCCTCCGCGCACGCCGTCTCGAAAATACTCTGGTAGCTCGGCGGAAGCCTATGCCACTGGTCGAGGTTGACATAGGCCGACAGCTGCGGCCCCCCTTCCCACCAGCCCGGGTAGTAATAGTATTTTGCGACCTTGTGAAATCCGAGTTTCTCATCGTCGTAGGGACCGATCCATTCGGCGGCATCGATGGTGCCTTTCTCCAGAGCGGCATACACATCCCCGCCTGCAATTTGCTGTGGCACCACCCCCAGTCTGGCGAACACCTCACCGCCCCAACCCCCGATGCGGAATTTGAGGCCGTTGAGATCATCAAGGGATTTGATCTCCTTGCGAAACCAGCCGCCCATCTGCGCGCCGGTATTGCCGGCAGGAAACTGAATCACGTTGTACTCGGAGAACAGCTCGCGCATCAACTCCAGGCCACCACCATGATACATCCAAGCATTCTGCTGCCGGGTATTGAGACCGAAGGGCAGCGCCGTATCGAACGCAAAGGTCGGGTCCTTGCCGACGTAGTAATAGCTTGCCGTATGACCGCACGCGACCGTGCCGTTTTGCACCGCGTCCAGCACCTGGAGCCCGGGTACAATCTCGCCGCTGGCAAAAACCCGAATCTGAAAGGCACCCTCGGTCGCCCTGGCGACCCGCCGAGCAATCATCTCGGCACCGCCATAGATGGTGTCGGAGCTCTTGGGGAAGCTTGACGCCAAACGCCACTTGACCGCCGGCATGGACTGCGCCCGCACCGAAGGCGGCGCTGCCGCAGCCACGCTCAGACCAGCCCCCCCCCACTTGAGCAAGGAACGCCGTTTCAACGTGATCCCTCCTTAGGAACGGATTAATGACCTGCGCGGCGGCATGAGCGGCCAGCGTCGCCCCCCATGCCGCACTCTTGCCTCGCGCTCCTCCGATGGCCGCTCATCAATGGCTGAACGGGCCGGTGAGGATTCTCAGGGGGCTTTTTCCTGGGACTCAAAGTAAGCGACCACAATTCGCTCCACATCGGTCTCAAAAATGCGGTGCAGTCTCTCCGTGATCTGCTGTTCGGTCAGCGAGGAGTCGTTAGCGATCTCCTCTGCCCGCTGCGACTCGAAAAACCAGTCGCGGAGCAGTTCGAGATTATCTTCATCTTGAAGAAATGCATGCACGCGCTCTCGCATCAATTCGTTCATCGCCTATCCTCCAACCTCAAAGCCAGGGCCGCATCCCCGCGGCCCGGTTTTCACAGAACATCTGCTCCCCTCCCCCCTCGGTTGACTGCGATCATTGCGCCGCCTCGCCGACTCGTCCAGCATGAGGGCGCCAACAAGCGGTTTCAAGAATATCGCGAGCGTCGGAGGCGCAAGGCGCACGGTGGCGAGCAAGTGCAGTGTACATGGGAGTACCTGGGGAGTGCGAGCCGCCGCGGCAACGGCTTCCAGTGCCGGCAAAAGGATAAAATAAAGATGGCCATGGTCATCGTTTCGTCAAGTTTGCTTTTCGATGCGCACCATCGGCGCCCAAGCCTTCGGCTGCCCCAAGGGCAACGGCAATGAAACTGCCGGAACGATAACCAACGCCAAAAAGATTAAGAAAGAACAACGATGAATCCGGAAAAAGTCATCTTCGGTTTCTTTATTGTGATGGCACTTACCCTGAATTTCGGTTTTTATCTGGGGGAGTTCGATAACCCCGACCACCACCATGCCTATGAGCTGTACGCGGCAATCTTCGTCAATGCCGTAGCGACCATTCTGAAATTCGGTGACCGCTCGCAAGTGGGTGCCGTTTTACTCGCCACCAGCCTGGTGGCCGACATACAGCTGATTGCCGCCGCGCTCGTGTGGGCGGTAGCCATACACGTCACCGAGACCGGCCTGACCTCCAGTGTCATGGCAAGCATCGTATCGCTGTCAGGCGGCGCCATGCTGGCCAATATCGTTTCCGTGGTGCTCCTTATTATCGAAACGGTGATGCTGCGCCGATGACCGGGGTCGAGCGCGCGCCGACATGAACAGCATCCTGTTCCTGGTCCTGCGCAGGATGCGCGTGCCCTTGCTGGTGATTTCTACCGTCTATGCGACCGCCACCTTGGTTTTCACCCTGATCCCCGGAATCGACGATCAGGGGAATCCGTGGCACATGGATTTCTTCCATGCCTTTTATTTCGTCAGCTTCATGGGAAGCACCATCGGTTTTGGCGAGATCCCCTATGCCTTTACCGATGCCCAGCGGCTGTGGGCCACCATCTGCATCTATCTCACGGTCATTGCCTGGGTTTATGGGATTGGCGCGGTGCTAACCCTATTGCAGGACGAGGCCTTGCGGCAGGCGTTTACCGAACGCCGTTTCGCCCGCAATGTTGCGAAACTGCGAGAACCGTTTTTCCTGGTTTGCGGCTACGGGGATACCGGCAGTGCTCTGGTGAATGCACTGGAACGGCGCTGGATTCAATCGGTGGTTATCGAGATCAGGCGGGAGCGCATCAACGCCTTGGCCCTGACCAATTATCCAATGTACGTGCCCAATATCTGCGGGGATGCCGCCTATCCAGGAAACCTGCTGCTGGGGGGGCTGCGCGATAGCCACTGTGTTGGCGTAGTCGCGCTCACCAATCAGAACCAGGTCAACCTGCACATTGCCATCACCGCGAAGGTGTTCAACCCATCGCTCAAGGTGATTTGCCGCGCCGAATCCCACGACGTAGAGGCCAACATGGCGTCCTTCGGTACCGATTACATCATCGATCCCTTCGACACCTTCGCCGAGCACCTGGTCACGGCCCTCTACTCTCCCTGCCAGAGTTTATTGGCGAGCTGGCTTGCCGGCGACTCGGATGAACCCCTTAAAGAGCCGCTGCATCCCCCGCGGGGACTCTGGGTGCTGTGCGGTTACGGTCGATTCGGGAAGGCGATGTACCGCTTTCTCAGGGCGCACGGAATCGAGCTGGTGGTCATTGACCCCTATCCCGCCGAGCGCCAACCCCCAGAAGGCAGCGTGACCGGCTGGGGCACGGACGCCGAGACTCAGCGCCAAGCACGGATCGAGGAGGCGGTGGGTATCGTTGTGGGCACCGACGACGATTCAAATAATCTGTCCATCATCATGACCGCAAGGCAATTGAACCCGGACCTGTTCCTAGTCGTTCGCCAGAATCAACAGCTCAACCAGGCGCTGTTCGAATCGGCCGGCGCGGATGTGGTGATGCAGGCCAGCCGGGTCGTTGCGAATCGAATTCGCGGTCTCATCACCATTCCGCTTCTCGAGGATTTTCTGCAACTCGCCATGAGGCAGGACGAGCAGTGGGCCTGCGTGCTGATCAGCAGGCTGGCGGCCATCTGTGAGGACAACCTGCCGGAAGTCTGGCAAGTCCGCATTAATCAGGAGCAGGCCTACGCCGTGCAGCTTGCCCTGCAGCGGGGCGAGACCATCGAGCTTCAGCATTTGCTGACCGACCCGCGAGATCGATCCCAACGGCTCTTTTGCATCCCGCTGCTGTTTGCCGACCGCCAGGGTGAGCACCTGTTGCCCGAACACAATCCGCGTTTGCATTCCGGAGATCAAGTGCTGTTTGCGGGCTCGCGAACCGGGCGCTTACGGATGCTGCTGACCCTGCAGAATGAAGTGGCGCTCACCTATGTCACAACCGGTCGCGCCCTCCCGCAGACCACCGTCTGGCGTCTGATTACTCGGGCGCTCGGGCGTCATCACTCCGACGCTGCCCAATAGACGCTCACTTGCTGGCATACGCAACCGAGCATCCTCGATAAGCAGGCTTGGCTCACTTGGGGCGAACGCGGCATTACCCCCGGCGCCATCCGCTCCAGGGCGCGGCCCATCCCATGAACCGTTCGTTCTTTATGGGTGGATTTGGGTGTTGATGAACTGTTCCGAAATCAGTCTAGAGCTGAACGGCAACCCGCCATTCACTCAGCGCTTGCACTGCACTCTTTAGATACTTTGTCCGCCCTTCACTGGAGGCCTTGTAATCCAGTTTCGGAAGTCCGGCTCCCTCTGGAACTTCGGCACGCTACTGGATCTTTGAGCAGCTTATCGCTCAAGCATCATCCGTCGCCTCACCGGGGTACCCACAGGTCCGCGAGGGCAAGCCTGACGGCATCGAACGGCGGCAGTGTGACTTGATCGTCCTTGGCACAGGAGGCAATCTTTCGCCAAACGTCGGCGTCGAGGGCATACGCCTCCAGTGTCCGGGCGAGAGGATCGACGAGCCAGGCGTAGGCAACGCCGTACCTTGCATAGATCGGCATCTTGATTTCGCGGTCCTTACTCGCGCTGGATTTCGAAAGGATTTCGCAGATCCAGTCAGGGACTACCTCAAACCGATGGCTTTGAGGAATAACCGGCATACGCTCCCGGCGCCATCCGGCGAGATCCGGAACCGCAATTTCGAGAGCACGCCTGAAGTGGATCTCAGGTTCGATAAAGATCCACCATCCCCCGGGGCCACCGCGGCCGCGATCGTAAGGGCCAAAGAGCGCGTCTTCGAGTATCGAGCTCGCGCGCCCGTGCCGGCCGCTTGGGCGGGGTTGCGTGTGCAACTGACCGTCAAGGATTTCTCCCGTCAGTCCCTCGGGCAGCGCTTCAAGCTGTTGGTAAAGGATCGGTCGGTTATGTGCGTACATGCATGCTAACAGTCAAAAAACGAGCGCAGTACAACCTGACGATCGTCCCACGGCGATTATCCGTCCACGTGGCACCGTCAATACTTGCGCGAGCAGTGTACTTTCTGCCTTTTTCTCTGTCTGAAAGTACCTAGGAACGGGCTCAGGGAAAAACGCATAGCCGCCCAAGGCTCGATTCCCCAGCGATCCCTCAAAATCAATCCTGTTGTCCTCGCCCTTTAACGACTTGCTGAAGATAAAGCCAGGAGGAGCAGCATTTGCCCGAGTCGACTCCGACGCTAAGAGAATACTTCTCGTCCCAAACATAACTCAGGTAAGCGGCATGGTCGCGTTCAACGCGCATTTGTACCTTAACGGTCGCGAGAAAGTCCTCAGCTATCGGTTGGCGCAGTCGCGCTAAGTTTCCTCGAGGCTCAGTCATGATACTGATTGTCTTTCCATCTATCAGGGCAAACCGGTCCGGATCGGGATCGATTAACTCCCACATCTCCCCGAGCTCGTCCCGCTCGAAGTGGTCTTCGAAGATAAGGTAGCCCGGACGAAGCGCAGCGCAATCGGGTACGGTGGAATGGTTGCCCTAATGAGTGTGCCTTCTTGCACCTCGTGCCTGACGATTAATTAATCCTTCTCATGTGCCAGAGCCAAGGAATTGGCTACCATTCGCAGCCGCTTATCCCGGGTCCACAGTCGCGCCATATCACTCAATGTCACGGCGGCGAGCAAATGGGCATCCACATAACCAATACCACGACCCATCAGTGCGTGCCGTTCGATGAAAAACAGCACCTCGTCATCACTAGCGACGCTCGCCTTCGGCAAGGCCTTGACCAGGACCAACACTTGTTCGCGATTGTG
>JAGTVB010000147.1 GCA_018224385.1 Gammaproteobacteria bacterium | reverse complement strand
CGCACCCGCTGCCAGGCGCTTTAGCCCTTCCTCACGCGATTTGAGGTCCGCTTTCAGGCGCTCCAGATCTGCCTTGGCGGCGAGCGTATTTGCTTGCAGCTCGGCCAGCTGCACCCGCCGCGCCGCCATATCACTGATGATGCGATCGGCAAGACCCTCGGCGCGCTCCAGCTCGTCGTCGGTTTCCTGCAAGGTATTTTTAAGGATGACGAGGCGTTTGCGGGCATGCAGCAGGTCGTGCTGGAGGCGCGTCACGGCACCGCGGAGCGCATCGGTCCGCTGGTCGCGCTCGGCCAGCGAGTTGGCATTGACGGTCAGGAACAACAGGACCGCAGCGCCAAAGCCGCACAGAATGGCATCGATGAACGACAGGCTGAAGGTCGAAATTGGCCGGCGTTTCATGTCACCAACGCCCTCGTCAATGGAGCCCTCTCACCGGAGAAGATGACGCAGTATCTAACCGACCCCGCGCCGGCTTTACCGCGCCTGCAACTCCCCGGTCCACATGTGGCGAATGAGGCGCTCATCGCAGTAATTCTCGGTTTCCTGCACCAGCCGTTCCTGGGCGAGCTGGAGCTGGTGGACGACAAACATCAGCACGATGCTGATCAGAAGCGCCGTCAGCGTCGAATTGAAGGCGATCCCCAGGCTCTCAGTCACTCCGGTAATGTCACCCTCAACGGCCCTGTGGGCAAGTCCGAGGGCCTCGCCGATGCCCCTTACGGTACCGATGAAGCCTATGGACGGAATAGCCCAAGCGATGTAACGAATCATCGAGAGCTCGGAATCGAGCCGCTCCGCCTCGGCGCTGCAAAGCGCACGGGTTGCCGTGGAGACATCTTGAATATTGCGCGTCGATTCCAGCCGATGCAGTGCCACCCGGATGGCGCGCGGCAGCAACAGGGATTGCGTGGGCGGCGGCAGAGCCGCCAGCACCTGGGCTAAGCGCCGGCCATCCTCCGGAAGCACGCGGCTCCCCTCCGCCAGGGGAATCAGATCCTCCTCCAGCAGCCTGCGCTCGCGGATCACCGCCACCCCCTTGTAGGCCATGATGGCGAACGCCCAGAACATCAGGATGAAACACGCTTCTTGTTCATAATCCCGGATGATGACGTAGATCGAACGCTGGAGCTCGGCGTCCTTGTCAGCGACCATCAGCGCTTTGTTCTCCTGCAAAATCGCTTCGGCCCGTGGCCGCACCACGGTGACATAGAGGGCATGCACGACAATCACCGCCAGCAGCAGCGCAAACACCTGATACACAAACTCGACCGGGAAGGCTTTTCTCATCATCACTGATTACGTGTGTGCCGAGGCTAAATGTCGATGGGGAAAGACACCGGGCTGCCCGCCGGTAACCGCTCCGTTGGTAGCGGCAGCACCGCCTCCGGTGCACCCTTGGCCGTCTCGGGTGCGCCGTCAGGCTTGGCTCGCGGTTCGGTGGCGGCCCCAGCCGATGGCGGCGTTTCGGGAGACGATGGCGAGGACGCCTCCTGAGCAAACCCGCTAGTGCCAACGAGAAGGAACAGCCCGAGAATCAGTGTGCGTTCCATGCGGACCATCGCGCAGCAAGCATCAGTTGGCGTTGCGGGCAATGCGGAAACCGACATCGCGCCTTGCTTGATCGCTGTAATCGCGAAAGGTCCAGCGCAATGCGCTCAGGCTGGCGTGCATCCAACTCGCCCCCCGGATGACATGATGTTGACCGTCGACAGGGCCTAAGGGATCGGTATACACGCGCTCGGAACCGGCGGGATAGATGGTGTAATAGTCATGCATCCATTCGGCGACATTACCGCCCAGATCATAAAACCCCAACGGGTGCGGCTCGAAGGTCCCGACCGGGGCCGTCGTCGCATAACCATCATGGTAGCCCCGGATCGTATGACCCAGAATCGTTGCCGCCGAATCATCGGCATAATTGCCCGAATCGGGCGGTGGCGGCAAGCCGTTTCCCCACGGAAAGCTCGCTGGCGTGGTCGGCGCCGCGAACCGGGCCGCCCGCGCCCACTCCGCCTCGGTGGGCAAACGATACCCGGCGGGCAACGGTCGCTTCGCCACTAACGTGCCGTTGATGCGCTCGTACACCGCAGGCAAGGACTCTTTGGCACTGAGCCAATTGCAGTATTCGGCGGCCTGTTCCCAGGTGATATTGACGACCGGCTGATTATCGCTGCCGAGCGCTTGCCCCTGAAACGGCGCCGGATAGTGGTTCGGGTCGAACCGACGGAACTGCGCGTTGCTGACCTCCTTGATCCCTAAATAGAAAGGGCGGGTGAGGACGACCTTACGCAGCGTCTCATTGGCGCGCCGACCCTGCTCACGACGCGATGCGCCCATCGTGATGCTCGCCGGCTCCAGCAAACGCAGCCGATGCCCATTGGGGCCCTCGAGCTCCCTCGGCCGAGCCGCGTGCGACGCGACCTTGACAGGCTCCAAACGCACTTTGAGCACCTGGGGATAACCGACGCGCGGCGTCACGTCGGCGCGAAACGTCCGGTAGCCTGTCTTGCGAATCTCCAAGCTGTGGGGCACCGCCGCCAGGGAAAACCGTCGGGAAGTGTGCCCCATAGCTTTGCCATCCACTAACAACTCCGCATCCGCTGGCTCTGCCACAACCTCGATGGTGCCCATCGCTGCAGACAGCGTGACACTAAGGGACGCTTCGGCACCGGATTGCACCGACGCCGTGCGCGCTACCGCCTGGTAGCCCGCTTTGGACACCTTCACTTCCTGGACCTCGTCCGCAGGAACGCGTATTTCTACAGGCGTCTGGCCGGCATACTCCCCGGCAACAGTGACGCTCGCGCCCGGAGGGTGCGACACGACCCGCAGTTTGCCGTCCGCCGGCGCGAGGCGCACTTCCGGCAGGGACTGCGGGCGATTGGCGACCACCTCCACGGTGTGCCTCCAGGACTTAAAGCCCGGCTTTCGAAGCTCCAGCTCGCGGGATCCCTGCAGCAAATCCACGGTCAGGGGCGCAGCACCGAGCCGCTCTCCATCCACCCACAGCCAGGCCCCGGCCGGGCTCGCCTGGACCGTGATGGACGCCCACCTCGGTATCAGAGACACCTCCAGCCGCTGTTCGACAGCCATGCCTTCGATAACCACGCTGCGGTGCAGATCGAAGTAGCGCGGCGCCTGTAAGAGCACCTGGTGGGGGCCGGGATCGAGGCCGGTCACCAGCAGCGGCGTTCGGCCGCGCAACGCACCATCAATGCGCACTTCGGCGCCCGCCACCGCGCCGCTGCCGATACGCAGCTTACCCGGCAGCTTTTGCAGGCGCTCGGTGATCGTAATGGCGCTTGCCTTGGAAACCTCAAACACCGTCTCGAGAGGGTAATAGCCGGCCTTCTCGGCACCAAGCCGGTAGCGGCCGGGATAAAGCAGGTAGCCCTCGGCAACGGGTAAGCGAATGAGTCCGCCATCGATCACCATGCGCTCCGGCATCGGATCGATCTGGATGGGCACAAAGCGCGCCGCAAACACGAACCAGGCCGCCGCCAGCATTAGACCAAAGACCGTGAGCAGCACGAACTTGACCAGGCGAGCCCGCAACGGGGAGCGGCCTGCCGGAGGAGCGGCGGTGCCCGGTGGCGCGGTAGCGGGTACCCGTGCCGCCTCTCGGACCGGCCGCACCGCGGTAGCGCCACGCCACCCGCGTGCGCCCACCGCGACGGGTGGCGCTTCCACACGAAAGAGCATGCGCTGCGCACTGATGCGGCAGTGCACCTGTGCTGCGCCGCACTCCAGGACATCACCATCTTGCAACCAACTGGATGCCAGCAGCAGGCGGCCGTTTTGCCGCACCGTGATGCTGGCGTTTTTCACCGGCTGCACATAGGGCCCGCCCTCGGCCAGACCGATCAGGGCCACCGCCTCGTTCCCCTGGCATCCGGCTACCCGTATGAGGGAACCCTCGTCGGAGCCAATCGTCAGCGGAAAATCATCGGCCGCGACCTGTCGCGTCCCCTCGGCGGCTTCGACGGTGACAGACGGAATCAAACCCGCTCCTGGCAGGCAATGTACACGGGCGGAGGCGAGGCACCGGGCGTGAGGGTTAGGGTGCGGCGGACATCTCGGTAGCCCGGACGCACCCCCACCATGGTGTAGGTACCCGGCCGCAGCTCGACGGTTTGACTGGTGAAGCGGCCGAGCTTGGCAACCTTGTAGATCATGACCTCAGTGGCTGCATCGGAACGCAGTTCCAGCGTCAACGGTGTTCCCGCAAGCACCAGCTGCGCTTGCAAGCGCCGGAGTTGCTCCTCTAGCTTGGGCCCCGGCCGGGCGACCGTCGCTGCCTCGGCCAGGAAGGCCTGGGCCCGCGGGTAGACGCGATCGGAGGTCAGCAGCTCGGGCCGGTCCAGATAATACTGCAGCTTGGCGGCAAGCTGTCCGAGGCGCTGACTGCGGGCGCGGCCCTCCTGCGCAAACGCCAGCGCGGGATCGATGGCAAGCGCCGCCTCGTAGGCCGCCAATGCATCACCCCAGCGCTCTGCTGCCTCCATGTCGCGGGCCCGCTCACGGAAATTCTCAATTTTCGCTAACCGCAGCCCTTCCGTAGCCTGGGCAATGCCGTCCCGGACGGCCGACGCTTCGGGCCGGAAATCCCGTGCCCGGTAAAACGCCGTCAACGCCTCCTGAAAGCGCCCACCCTCAAGCGCCGTGAAGCCCTCCGACATCGTGGCTTGAAACTGTTCCTTGGCAATGCGCTCCTTGATACGAACCAGGGCCGCCTGCGTGTGAGGTAATTCCGCATCGAGTTGCGCCGCTGTTTGGAAATCGGTATAGGCAAGCGCCAGGCGTCCATGCCGCTCATGGTCCTCACCCGCCGCCAATAAGTCCAATACCGCCGCCAGCTGGCCGGCGCGCGCCAGTCCTTTTTGCGCCCCGGCATGCTCCGGCTCCAGGGCCAGCGCGAGGCTGAACGCCTGCTGCGCCGCCTCGGCAGCGCCGCTCGCGATGGCCTTACCGCCCGCCTCCAACGCACCGCTGAGGACTTCGGGTACCGTTCCCTGGAGCCGTTCGAGCGTCGCCACCGCTTCGCCATAGCGGGCGCTTGCCGCGGCGTAGTCCGCCTGCTGCAAGGCCTCATCACCTGCCGCGGCCTGCGCCTTGGCTTCGTCATAGAGCGTGCCACCCCATTGCGAGACCTGCTTGGCCGCAAGGCGCGCGTGCCGCTGCAGCCAGTCACCGAGGGCCTTTTCGGCACGCTGTTGAGCGGCGGCGCTGGCCGCCACGGCGGGACCCTCGGCGGGCGGCCGGCCCTGGGTTCGCTCTGTGGTGCTCCCGGGTTGGTCGCTGCCCCGTCGCGCTGACGGCGCTTGATTCGCCAGACCCAGCGCCGGGGCGCCGGGCGGCTGCGCTTTTGCGAGGCGCGCCTCACGCTGCGCGGCGTACTCCGGCAGGAACGTAAAGACACCGATGATCGTCGCCAGCAGCACCGTCAATCCGAGCGCGAAGGTAAGCGTCTTGACCGTCTTGCGCGGCGGCGGCTGCCGTGCGTTCCCTGGAGGAGGAGACGCCGGCGGCCTTAGCTCACCCAGCTCGCGTTTGGGCAGCGACGGCAATAACGGAGGTTGGGCCGGTTCAGGATGCTGCATTTTAAACCCCAATCACTGATCCTGCTGCATCTCCTCTGCTGCTGGCGGTACTTCGGCTGACACGGGCAAGCCGGTCTCGCTGGCGAAAATGGCGCGCAAGAGACGGCGCCAGTCACTGTATTGCTGTTCTGCCGAGCCGCTCAGGGTGACCACTCTGCCCTCGACGTCCATCACAATGGGCGCCACGTCCGCACCGAAAGACTGGCCCAATTCCCGGATCGCGTCGGCGTGAATTTGCGCCTCCTTGCCGATGTCGATACCGCTCTTGATGGCCAGCGCGCCGCCGAGGACCATGACGTTGGTGGCAGTGGACGAGGTGTTGCCGCCGGCGGCGAGCTCATAAGCGATGGCCCCGAGAATACTGGCGATACCCAGCAGCGTGCGGGTGCGCGCCTTGCCCTGAATCTCCCGCTTGGCATTGGCTTCCTCCAAGTAGGAACGGCGCCAGCTCAAATACGGCTCCCACAGGTCGTCATAATACCGGGCGTAGTGCTCAGTGACGGTATCGGCGAACATGAAGTCGCGCTCGCGCAGCCGCAGCACCCGCTGCATCATCGGATCCCGCGCCGCGGGGAGCCGATCAACCTGGTACACGCCGTCATCACTGGTGCTCAGGTACCCGGAGAACGCTTCTGGAGCCAGCTCAGCGGCAAACCTGAGCTTTGCCACGGTGCGAATGCGGCGCAGCTGCGAGGGTCGTAATTGTTCCCGGTAGGCCACCAGATCATTGCCGATGGCGTTGTAGAGGTCTTGGTACGGATCACGGTAGCCCTTCTGCACATCCGCGTAGGCGCCTTGTTTAATTTCTGCCCGATAGCGTTTGCGAAACCAGGACACGCCGGTCACATCGCGGGCTTCGACCTCAACCACAAGCTCTTCGCCATTGGACCGCACAATGGTGCCGCTAAGGCTAATTTCCGCGCCCCTGGATTTTTCCGGTGTGACCCGCACAGCGCCCCACTGTCCGGTAAGCTGCAAGGTGTGCTTGAGATGCACGGGGATATAATGGGCCTCGGCCTTGCGGATCTGCGGCTGCGCGTCATCCTCCGGCGGCTCGTCTTCGCTGTTCTGCGCGCCCGGGTCGAATACCTCGATATCGACATCCAGCAGCACCTCCTCGGGAATCCGTTCCTGCGCGTAGATGGCGGGTGTCGACTTCACATTTTGGGTGGGCAGCCCGCCGCATCCCGCCAACAAAAGGCCACTGACCAGTGCGCCGCAGACGGCCCCCATGAATTGAGCCGATTGCCGTCGGCGCCGCCCCACCACGATCCGCATCAGCGCTTGCCTCCGCTCATCCACAGGAATGCTCCAACCGCCGGCGCCGGCCGAAGCGCTAGCCTGCGCCCTTTTTATACTTCCGATATTCCTCCCAAAGCTTCTCCCTAAGCACGGGGTCCGGCTCGTTCATGGCCGCTTCCCGGATCTGGCGGGCCACGAGATCGTCATCGCTGCCATCGGGAATATCGGCGGGGATGGGAGGCCGTGGACTGGCCGTGCCGGGCTTGTTGGGCTCTGGCTCATCGCCGGGCTGGCGCGGCAATCCCGGTTCCCCGTTTACCGCTCGCCCGCGGCGCGCTTCGCCCGCATCACTGCGCTCTGCGGCCGTCTCCCGGGGCTTCCCTGCCGGCTGCCCCCTGCCCCCCTCATCAACCACGGCGCCCTCAACGGCAGCGCCCTCAACGGCGGCGCCCGACGCGCCCGGTGCGCCCGACAGAGCGCCATCCGCATCGCCCGCCGACATCGATCCCGCCGAGCGGCGCAGCAAATCCATCTCTTTTAGCAGCATCTCATCGAATCGGCTCAGGGAGCTATTCAGCTCGGCATCGAGCGCTTCGATGTCGTCGGCCTCCGTGCGCTCCGGAACGATGGCAAAGGCAGCCCCGGAGACCGGCGCTACGCCCTGCTCCCGATTAGTTGATCGTGAGTGTACCTGCCCGCGAGCCTCCAGGCGCGCAACCGCCACTCGCTGCTCACGGGCCACCCGCTCGAGGCGCTGCCAATAACGCTCGAGCTCGGCCAGCTCCGCAGGGGGCACATGGGGCAACTGCCGCGCACGGGAAAGCCGCTCCTGAATCCGTTGCGCCATTGCCTCGCTGATGCGCAGTTCCTGCCGGGCTTCCGCGACCGCCTTCTCCGAAGGCGTCGCCGCCCCCGTCCCTACCGCCACACCCATCAGGACGACCCCGAGCGCGAAGCCGGGCGCACCCCGTATGAGCAGACTCCTATGCCGGTTCATCGTTCGCCGTTGTCACGTTCTGCAGAGCGTCCCGCTTCGACCCCCGAGAAAGCCCATTGATCATCGTTTCGTGGGGCAGCCTACAAATTCTGAGCCCCCGGTGCGCTCGCGACGTGCGGGCATTCGGCTATGACCCGCCGGTTCGGCCGCCGACGGCTGATTGCGCCGGTGCGCCGAGCGGTCTGAAGGCACGGGCAGTGGACGATCAAGCCAAGCAGCCCGCCTGCAACTCGGGTATACTGATGCCGATCAACGTCGCGAGATTGTCACCCGTGGAGCGTCAACCGCAATCTTCGTCCTTGCCCCGAGTCCAACGCATCGCGGCAATCCTCTGGCCGTCATTTCTGCTGTCCATAGCGGCGACCGGGGTATTTTTCTCAGTATTTGACCCTTATGAGTTGTTTTCGTGCCAAGGTGAGCCGCCCCTGAGCCGCATCAGCGCCTACAGCGTTGGCTTCTTTCTGTTCTGGCTGCTGACGGCCGGCTCGTCTTTGCTGACCGTCTACTTCCTGCGCCCCTGCGAGCTCGTGAATCCGCAACAGGAGCTCTAGAGGCACCCCAGCCATGAATCTGGAAGTCGCGACCAAACCCACCCGGAGCGTCCGTCAGCCCGACCAGGTTCAGCAAAGCCTGTACGCCAAGCGCGAAAAGGTCTATCCGCGAGAGGTGCATGGACTGTTCGCGGCTATGCGCGTATCGGCGGTGCTGGTACTGCTGGGTCTATTTTATGGATTACCTTGGCTGCGCTGGAACGGTCAGCAGCTGCTGTTGTTCGATCTCCCCGCGCGCCAGTTCCACATTTTCGGCCTAACCATTTTTCCCCAGGATTTCGTTTACCTCACGCTGCTGCTCATCATGGCCGCGCTGTCGCTGTTTTTCTTCACCGCCATCGGTGGCCGTCTCTGGTGCGGCTATGCCTGTCCGCAGACCGTCTGGACAGAAGTCTTCATGTGGATCGACCGGAAGATCGAGGGTGACCGTCCGAAACAGATGAAGCTCGACAAGGCGCCCTGGAGTACCCATAAATTTGTTGTCAAGGGCTCCAAGCACCTCATATGGATTTTATTTTCAGCGTTCACGGGATTTACCTTCGTCGGTTACTTCACCCCCATCCTGGAGCTTGGGCAGAAGCTGCTCACCTTTAACCTCGGCCCTTGGGAGACTTTCTGGGTCCTTTTCTACGGCTTGGCAACCTACGGCAATGCGGGCTGGCTGCGGGAACAGGTGTGCGTTTACATGTGTCCCTATGCCCGCTTTCAGAGCGCGATGTTCGATCGGGACACACTCATCATCTCCTATGATCGCGAGCGTGGCGAACCGCGCGGGGCGCGCAAACGCACGCTGGATCACCATACCGCCGGTCTTGGCGACTGCATCGACTGCACCCTGTGCGTCCAAGTCTGCCCCACCGGTATCGACATCCGCAATGGTCTGCAATTTCAATGCATTGCCTGCGCCGCCTGTATCGACGCCTGCGACCATGTCATGGAGAAGATGGGCTATCCCGCGGGACTCGTTCGCTACACCACGCAAAATGCGGTCAGCGGCAAGCCCACCCGCGTCTTCAGGCCCCGCATCGCGGTGTATGCCTTCCTGCTCGTCGGGATCACCGGCGCCGTGGTATTCGGTCTCACCCATCGGGTGCCGCTCGATCTGGATGTCATCCGCGATCGCAATGCCCTCTATCGGGAAACGACCGATGGCATGGTGGAAAATGTGTACACCCTGAAAGTCATCAACATGGACGGGCAGCCCCATCGGTATCGCCTTTCCGTTACCGGAATTTTGGGCATGGAGTTGTTCGGAGCCGAGCAATCCGTGCCGGTGAACGCAGGCGAGGTGGCCTCGCTTCCGGTGCGCGTGCGCGTCGACCCCTTTGCCCTGGAGCGGGGCAGCACCGCCATTACCTTTACCCTTGAGGCCGAAGGTGCCCCGCGCATCAAGACCGTTGCGGAAGCCCGTTTCCTGGGGCCGGTGTCTCGGGGTTAGCAGGAGTTCAGGCCCCCCACGCGCCGGGACGTTTGCCGTGACGGCCATTGCGAGGACACGCCATGCCACAATTTGACAGGCCCCAGCGCGAGAACCCGCAACCAACCGCGTGGTATCGCCAGCCGCTGGTGTGGCTGGTGGTGCTCATTCCGGCTTCCGCGGTGATCATGGGTGTTTTTGCCATCAGCCTGTCGTTCCTCTCCTACGACGGCCTGGTGGTCGATGATTATTACAAACGCGGGCTGGAAATCAATCGCGAGCTGGCCCGGGATAAAGCCGCCGCCAGCTATGCGCTGGCCGCAACGCTCGATCTTGACAGCGGCGCAGGCATTGCCGCCGCTCGGTTGCAATGGAAAGAAGGCTTTGATCCCCCGGAGGCATTACGGTTCAACCTGTACCACGCGACCAGAAGCGGATTCGACGCACACCTCTCTCTGCAGCGTCTCACGCGCAACAAATATACCGGCCAATTCCCGATTCTATCCCCCGGCGACTACCATCTGCAGCTCGAGGCCGATGATTGGCGTCTGACGGGAACCATAACCGCCCCCGGTGACGGTCGGGTAGAACTGACCGCTCAACCTTCCCCTTCCTAAATTGTACGTTGTCCTGAGTCGCTTATGCCGCAGGAAATCACTTTAGTCGCCGCCTTACTGGTCGGGCTTCTCGGCTCCGTCCACTGTATCGGTATGTGCGGTGGTATCGCCGGAGCGCTCACCCTGGGACTGCCCGCCGAGCGTCGTCAATCAACCCGCACCGTGTTGCCCTACGTGCTGGCGTACAACGCCGGGCGCATCGGGAGCTATACCCTGGCGGGAGCCATTGCCGGGTTCGTGGGCGAGAATGCGCTGAAATTATTTTCCATGCACAACGCCCAGACCGTGGGGCTATTCGTCTCTGCGTTTTTCTTGATCGCCCTCGGGCTTTATCTGGGGGGGTGGTGGCAAATGCTCTCGATCCTGGAACGCGAGGGAGCCCGACTCTGGCGGCGCATCGAGCCCTACGGTCGGCGCCTGCTGCCGGTGCGAAACCCGGCCCACGCGCTGGGGCTTGGCGCCCTCTGGGGATGGCTGCCTTGCGGCTTGGTCTACGCCACGCTCGCCTGGTCGCTCACCACCGGCAGTGCCCAGCAGGGCGCGCTGCTGATGCTGGCATTTGGACTCGGGACGCTGCCCATGTTGCTGGTCCTTGGCACCGCGGGCCGATGGATTAGCGAACTGCGCCGCCGGGTCTCGGTGCGCCGGGCTGTCGGCGCGCTGGTCATCGCGTTTGGTGTTTTTACCCTGCTCGGCGGACACCACCGCCACCAACCACCATCGGCCCACCAGGCGATGCCCGCGGAGCAGAGCACCCCGCATGTTCATTAACTGAGCAGCGGCGGAAAAACCGTAGCGAGCCGCCCGAGAGCAAGGCGGACGGCTTTTCCGATACCGCAGTTTCCCTGGCTCGGAAGTGGCAACAAGCCGCTCTCCCAAACGACCCCCTTGCCGCCAGGCCCGTTTGCTGACGAAAACCGCGCTCGAATCCCCAGGACAGGCATGCTATGCTGCCGCCGTCTCGCCCTATGCGTTCCCGTCTGAGTGATCATTCACCCTGACCGGACGTTAGAGGTCAAGGCACGCCGTAACCCATCGCGGGCCGATGCGTTACGAGCGGCGGCGTTGATAGGGGTTGGGTAGCAACCGGAAAGCGCACCGCGTTCTCCAGTCCGTACCACCCTCGCCCAATCGACCCTGGAGCCCCGTAATTCGGGCTTGAGAGACAAGCGACCAGCGTTGCGGAGCGGATCGGGCAATTGGCCACGATGGACTGCGTCTCGGGTCGCTCGAACCAACGAAAACGGGGAACCAGCCGATAGGGCCATGTCACTCGCACCAGCTTGGCGTCTCTCGCGCCAAGCCTCGCAGGGGCGCGCCCTAAACCGCTAGGCCCGCTTGGCGGCTTTTGGCAGCCACGACTTAACCGTAGCAACATAAGGAAGAGAAACCACATGAAATACGCTTCTAAAACGTTAACCGCCGCCTTGATCGTCGGCGCTTCAGCTCTGCCCCTGCAATCCGCCGATGCGTGGGGTGGCGGTGGCCCTTGGGGCGGCAACATGTTCGGCATGGACATGGGACAAAGCACCGGCGGAGGCGGCTGGGGCGGCCCCGGCGGAGGCGGCTGGGGCGGCTATCCCGGCTATGGCGGCGGCTATCCCGGCTATGGCATGGGAGGAGGCTATGGCGGATACCCCGGCGGTGGCATGGGAGGAGGCTATGGCGGTGGCGGATACCCCGGCGGCGCTGGCATGGGAGGAGGCTATCCTGCTCAGGGGCAGCAGGGGCAACCGACTCGGTAGCGCGAGCCCGATTGAAACTACGCAACGCACAAGGAGGTGCGTTGCCGTTCTCTTAGACGATAGCCTCCGGCATCGGCGGGCGCGCCGCGGCCAGGCCTATCGGCTCGATAGGCGAGGAGTGGGCACCCCCGGCGGCCGCCATGGAGAGCTGCAGTCGGTTCATGCACGCGCCCGCGGCCGTGGGCGCAAGCAAGGCAGCCCGGTACGGCATATCTGTCATCAAGTCTCCCGATACACCTCGCCGCCCTGCACCTTGAATTCCTCGGCCTTCTCCTTGAGGCCCGCCTCGATCGCCGCCTGCACACTCGGTAGCCCCTCGCCCGCGGCGTAGCGGCGCACATCCTGCGTGATCTTCATGGAGCAGAACTGCGGTCCGCACATAGAGCAAAAGTGGGCCAGCTTGTGTCCCTCCTTAGGCAGGGTTTCGTCGTGAAACGCCTGCGCGGTCTCGGGATCGAGCGCGAGATTGAACTGATCTTCCCATCGGAACTCAAAGCGAGCCTTCGACAAGGCATTGTCCCAGACGTGCGCGCCCGGGTGCCCTTTCGCCAAATCCGCCGCATGGGCGGCAATTTTATAGGCGATGAGACCCTCTTTGACATCCTTGCGGTTCGGCAATCCCAAATGCTCCTTTGGCGTCACATAGCAAAGCATCGCGGTACCGTACCAGCCGATCAGGGCAGCCCCGATGGCGGAGGTAATGTGGTCATACCCCGGCGCGATGTCCGTGGTCAAAGGACCCAGGGTATAAAACGGCGCCTCGAGGCACTCGCTCAGCTCTCGATCCATGTTCTCCTTGATCAGCTGCATGGGCACGTGCCCCGGCCCCTCGATCATCACCTGGCAGTCATGCGCCCAGGCGACCTCCGTCAGCTCGCCAAGCGTGGTCAGCTCGGCGAACTGAGCCGCATCGTTGGCATCGGCAATTGACCCGGGCCGCAGCCCGTCGCCCAAGGAGAAGGCGACGTCATAGGCCTTCATGATTTCGCATATCTCTTCGAAATGCGTAAACAAGAAGCTTTCTTCATGGTGCGCCAGACACCATTTGGCCATGATCGAGCCGCCGCGGGAAACGATGCCGGTCAATCGGTTCGCCGTGAGCGGGATGTGCGCCAGTCGCACCCCGGCGTGGATGGTAAAGTAGTCGACGCCCTGTTCGGCTTGCTCGAGCAACGTATCCCGAAACATTTCCCAGGTCAGTTCCTCGGCTTTTCCATCCACCTTCTCAAGCGCCTGATAGATGGGCACCGTGCCGATCGGCACCGGGCTGTTACGGATAATCCACTCACGCGTCTCGTGGATGTGCTTGCCGGTGGAGAGATCCATCACCGTATCGGCTCCCCAGCGGGTTGCCCAAATCATCTTCTCCACCTCCTCTTCGATGGAAGAGGTCACGGCGGAATTGCCGATGTTGGCATTGACCTTCACCAGGAAATTGCGGCCGATGATCATCGGCTCCGCCTCCGGATGATTGATGTTGGCAGGAATGATGGCGCGCCCCGCGGCCACCTCCTGGCGCACGAACTCCGGCGTAACCTGCTCCGGGAGGCGCGCGCCAAAACCCATGCCCCCATGGCGCCGCCGAAGTCGCTCAGCAGGCGCAAGCTCCCGGAGCA
Organism: Gammaproteobacteria bacterium; assembly: GCA_018224385.1. GTDB lineage: Bacteria > Pseudomonadota > Gammaproteobacteria > HK1 > HK1 > JAGTVB01. The sequence goes on along the minus strand of JAGTVB010000147.1, from coordinate 9,475 downwards.
TATTCTCACGAATGGCGACAAATTCCATTTCCGGGGTAATGACGCCTTGCCGCGCATAGTGCATTTGCGTGACATTGCTTCCGGGCTTGGCGCGGCGCGCTTTTGGCGCGCACGCAAAGCGCAGGTGCGCCAGGCGCGCGTCGCGCGCACGGCGCCGACCGTATTCGGAGCTGGCATCGCCGGGTTGGCGCGTATCGCCGCGGTCGTCGATCCAAGGATCGCGGATGCGCGCTAGCCCTTGGCGAATATCCACCTTGGCGTGGGGATCCGTATAGGGACCTGAGGTGTCATAGAGGTAGACGGGCGGATTGCTCTCCAGGCCGCTGTGGGTCCGGGTATCGGCGAGATCGATCCGGCGTATCGGTACCCGGAGGTCCGGCCGGCTGCCCGGCAAGTAGATTTTCTGGGATTTCGGAAACGGCGCGACGATGCTGGGATCGACCTTGGCTGTATCACTAAGGATTTTTTCTGGGATTGCGCTCATTGAGTTGCACCCTCTCTACGCTGGCCTGCGTAGCTTTAATCTCGATCCCACGCACGCCTCCTCGGCCCGGTGGCTGGGGCATCGCGAACATCGAGCGTTAACTGGTTAGGCTGTGCCCACGCGTGCGGTTTCCGCAATGGGCTAATTGACCGCCGCGAATGAGAACGTTGTTAAGTAGGCTCGGACCTCGACAAGCTATATAATACTCGGCTTGTTCGCAACCTGGCAGCTGCGGGGAGACTTCCGCCAAGGAGCCGCCGCGCAATCGCATTTCTGACGGTGCCATCTATGAATTTCCAGCGTGCGCGTTTCAATATGGTCGAGCAGCAAATCCGGACTTGGGACGTGCTGGACCAGCGTGTGCTCGACATCATTCGAGATATCCCGCGCGAAGACTATGTGCCCGAGGCATTTCGCAATCTAGCCTACGCCGATACCAGTATTCCGCTAGAAGACGGCGAAGTCATGATGCCCCCCAGGGTGGAGGCCCGACTTCTGCAAGCACTCCAACTCAAGCCCGATGACCGGGTGCTGGAAGTGGGGACCGGCAGCGGCTACCTGACGGCGCTCCTCGCCCAGCTTGCTGGCCGGGTCGTCAGTGTGGAGATCTCAGAGACCCTGGCGGCGCGCGCGCGTCGAGCGCTCGAGGCTCACCATGTTAAAAACGTGGTGGTGGAGGTTGGAGACGCCGTTCGCGGATGGGCGAGTGCCGCCCCTTATGACGCCATTGCCGTAACCGGCTCCCTACCCATGATGGAGGAACAGTTGCAACGCCAGTTGAAGCGTGGCGGTCGTATTTTCGTTATTGTCGGTCAGGAGCCCGCCATGGAGGCACTGCTGATCACCCGCATCGGCCAAGACGATTGGTCGCGCGAAAGCCTGTTCGAAACGGTCTTGCCTCCCCTGCGCGGCGCCAGAAGACCGGATCGTTTTGTACTTTAGGGCGGGGAAGCTGTTTTAAGAACGACGCCGCTTGTCATCGCGAAATAGTTTTTTGAAACAGCTCCTTAGAGAGGCTCCGGCGACGGATGGAGGTCTGTCGCCACCTCGCTTAAGCTGAGAGGCGCGAATGAGCAAGCCGTTTCTAGTGGTGGTGTTATGGGGAGCCCTGCTGCCCCTGCCCAACGTCTATGCGATCGACCTTGTCGGCGCCTTTCGCTTAGCGCAGGAAAACGATCCGCTCTACCTTGCGGCCGGCGCCGAAAACCAAGCCAATCAAGAACTCCTGCCTCAGGCTCGCTCATTCCTGCTGCCCAATGTCAGCGCCAGTGGGGATCTGACGGGCAACCGATTGAATGTGGTCGAGTCAACGTTTAGCCGCACCGGAAAACGTAAATTCAATGAGAAGGCTCTCACCTTGAGCCTGGTCCAGCCCCTGTTCCGGCATGATCTCTGGATACAACTGCGCCAAGCAGGCGACCAGGTGCGACAATCGGAAGTCCAGTTCACTCTGGCACGGCAAGATTTGATCCTGCGCGTGGCAGAGGCTTACTTCGGGGTGCTGCGGGCCCTTGACGACCTGCGTTTCGCGCGCACCGAGAAGGAAGCGCTCCAGCAGCAGCTGACGCAAGCCGAGCAACGCTTCGAAGTCGGGCTCATTGCGGTTACCGATGTGTACGAAGCGCAAGCGGGTTTCGACGCCGCCCGCGCCCAAGAAATCGCCGCCATCAACCAGCGTAACAATGCCATCGAGGCGCTGCGCGTGATTACCGGGCGGTACTTGACGGATCTGGCGGCGGTTGGCCCGAACTTGCCGCTGCTGGCCCCGGAACCAAACGACGTTGAGCTGTGGACAAACACTGGCCTGGAACAGAACCTTGGGGTGCAGATCGCCCAGCTCACCACCGACATTGCGGAGAAGGACATCAAGCGCGCCGAGGCGGGATCCCTGCCCTCTCTCGACCTCGTTGGCAGTCACACTTATTCTGACAGTGGCGGCGGCGTTTTCGGCGGCACCCGCACCCATGATAGCGCGTTTGGCGTGCAGCTCAATCTGCCCATCTACCAAGGTGGATTAGTCCTGTCGCAAACGCGGCAGGCCCGAGCGCAGTATCAACAGGCCCTCGATCAGCTCCTGCTGCAGCGTCGCGAGACGCAGCGCCAGACACGGGAAGCCTTCCTCGGCATCCTCACCAGCATCTCTCGAGTGGAAGCGCTGCGTCAGGCCGTGGTATCGGGGCGGGTCGCCAAGGAGGCGACCGACGCTGGCTTCGAGGTCGGGACACGAACGGCGGTGGATGTGGTAGTCGCTGTCCGTAATGTGACCCAGCAGGAGCGCGACCTGTCCTTCGAACGTATCCGCTATCTCGTCGATATCCTGCGGCTCAAGCAGGCAGCGGGGACCCTCTCCGATGCCGATCTCATGGAAATTAACCGGCTGCTGGTGCCCTAGCCAGCGCAGCGCTGGCACGGAGTAAGAATGAACCGGCGGCCGGCTGTTTCATTGTTCCGCCCAGACCCACTTTCGGTATACTATTGCCGGCTCCCATAACAACTAATGGCGCAGCGCAACTAACGGCGCAGCAAGCGGCACACCTCGCAGAGCGGTCGTCGCCGCACGTGACCAACTTCGTTACAAAACAGAAGTACCTTGGTTCATTACCTAATCCGTCAATCGCGCCGGCGTGGCGACGACGCCGTGTTCACCAGAGTTGACCCATCCATGCTCCACCAGGAGGAGGCCTATGGCAGACGATCGCAGCAACACTGAGGCCCTATCGCCGGAGGACGGCGGACCTACTTTCAGCGAGTTTTCGGCGGCCACCTATGATCAGTGGCGCAAGGCTGCGGAAAGCGCTCTGAAGGGGGCGCCTTTCGACAAGAAACTGCTGACGCGAACCTACGAGGAGATCACGCTCCAGCCGCTTTACTGGCAGCAAGACATCGAGGGCCTGCCGCACCTCGATTCGTTGCCGGGATTCGCCCCTTACGTGCGCGGCACCGCGGTACTGGGCCATAAGGGCGAGCCTTGGGCGATTGCTCAGGAGCTGCCTTACAGTACCCCGGCGGCGCTGAACGAGGCACTACGAGCCGATCTCGCGCGCGGTCAGACGGCTATCAATGTCGTGCTGGATCCGGCCACGCGTGCGGGACTCGACGCCGATGCCGCGAAGGCCGAAGACGTCGGCCGTCGCGGCGTATCGATTTCCAGCCTCGAGGATCTCGGCAAGGCGCTGGATCGAATCGACCTGGAAGAGACGCCGATCTTTATTCAAGCAGGGGCGATGGGGCTGCCGATCGCCGCACTGTTGGCGGCCCTCGTTCGCAAGCAGGTCAAATCCACAGAAAAGCTCCGCGGCTGCATCGGCATGGATCCCCTGGGCACCTTGGCCGCCGAGGGGACCCTCCCCGGATCCCTCGAGCGCGCTTATGACGAGGCCGCCAGACTCACCACCTGGAGCGTTAGCCACGCACCCCGGCTGCAAACCATGTCGGTGGCCAGTCATGCCTATCACGACGGGGGCGCGAGCGCGACCCAAGAGCTCGCGTTCACGCTGGCGACCGGCGTGGAATACCTGCGTGCCCTGCAGACGCGGGGACTCGCCGTCGATGACATCGCCCCGCGCCTTCGTTTCGCCTTCTCCATAGGCGGCAACGTGTTCATGGAGGTGGCCAAGCTGCGCGCCGCCAGGCTGCTGTGGGCGAAAATCGTCAAGGCCTTCGGCGCCAGCAACGAGGCGCAAAAACTATCGATACACGCGCGCACATCCGCCTGGAACAAGACCCTTTACGATCCCTACGTCAACATGCTGCGCACCACCACGGAGGCGCTGGCCGGCGTCGTCGGGGGCTGCAATAGTCTGCATGTCTCACCCTATGACGAGGCCGCTCGAGCACCCGATGAGTTCTCCCGGCGCATTGCGAGAAACACCCACATCATCCTGCGGGAGGAATGCAACATTCCCCGTTCCATCGACCCCGCCGGCGGTTCCTGGTACGTCGAGTGGCTGACGGATGCGGTGGCCAAGCAAGCTTGGCACCTGTTTCAGGATCTAGAGAAACAGGGAGGCATGTTTGCGGCCTTGAGCGCCGGCTTGCCGCAGAAACAGGTGGCGGCCGTGGCAGTCAAACGCGGCGCCAATACAGCGCAGCGCCGTGACGTTTTCGTCGGTATCAACATGTACGCCAACATGAAGGATCGGCCCTTGGAGCCTGCCGCAATTGACTTCCAGGGCTTGGCCCGCGCCCGCTCGGCGGAGCTGGCCGCTTACCGAGAGGCTGTGGACCCCGATTGGCGGCAAGCGGCGCTCGATAAGCTGGCCAAAGCGGCCCCGGAGGGCGTGATGGAGGCGGCCATTCATGCCGCATCGGGCGGTGCTACCGTGGGGGGGTTGAACGCCACCTTGGGAGCCGGCGATCAGCCAGCGCCGCGTATCGACGCCCTGTGTATCCAACGTGGCGCGGTACCCTTCGAACGGCTGCGGGATGCCGCGAAATCGTTTGCCGAGCGCACCGGAGCGCCGCCGAAGGCGTTCTTGGCCAACCTCGGTCCCATTCCGCAACACAAGGCGCGCGCGGATTTCGCCCGCGGATTCTTAGAAGTCGGGGGCTTCGATGTCATCGGTAACAATGGCTTCCCCGACGCCATGGCAGCGGCGAATGCGGCGCTCGAGTCGGGGGCGGCGGTGGTGGTCATCTGCTCCACCGATGAGACCTACCCGGACTTCGTGCCTCCCCTCACCAAACGCCTCAAAGAGGCCAAGCCCGAGACCGCAATATTACTGGCAGGGTATCCTGCCGACCACGTTGACGCTTTTCAGGCAGCGGGCGTGGATGATTTCATCCACCTTCGCGCCAACTGCTATGAGCTGCTGGCCCGCCTGCAAAAGAAGTTAGGAGTCCTCGCATGAAGACACCCGATTTCACCACGATGGATTACACCGCGGATTTTGAAATGCCGACCTTCGAGCAATGGCGTGCGGCCGCGGAACAGGCGTCTGGGAAATCCCTGGAAGAGCTGCTCTCCTGGACCATGGAGCATATCGACGTCAAACCGCTTTACACCAAAGCGGATCTCGAGGGGCTCGAGCATCTTGGCTTCACCGCCGGGGTCGCCCCCTTCCTGCGGGGCCCTTACCCGACCATGTACGTCACTCGCCCCTGGACGGTGCGGCAATATGCCGGTTTTTCCACCGCGGAAGAAAGTAACGCGTTTTACCGGCGCAATCTCGCCGCCGGCCAGAAAGGGCTGTCGGTGGCCTTCGATCTGGCCACGCACCGCGGCTACGATTCGGACCATCCCCGGGTGGTCGGCGACGTAGGCAAGGCCGGTGTGGCCATCGACACGCTGGAGGACATGAAGATCCTGTTCGACGGCATCCCCCTCGATCAGATGTCGGTCTCCATGACCATGAACGGCGCGGTCATTCCGGTGATGTCGTTCTACATCGTGGCCGCCGAAGAGCAGGGGGTGCGGCACAACCAGCTAACCGGCACCATTCAGAATGACATCCTCAAGGAGTTCATGGTTCGCAATACCTACATCTACCCGCCGGAACCCTCCATGCGCATCATTGGCGACATCTTTGCCTTTACCGCCAACGAGATGCCGCGTTTTAACAGCATCAGCATCTCCGGCTATCACATGCAGGAGGCGGGCGCCACCGCGGACCTCGAGCTCGGTTACACGCTGGCCGACGGCCTCGAGTACTTGCGTACCGGGGTGAATGCCGGCATGGGCATCGATACTTTTGCACCGCGCATCTCGTTTCTCTGGGCCATCGGCATGAACTTCTTTACGGAGGTCGCGAAAATGCGCGCCGGGCGCATGCTTTGGGCCAAGCTCGTCAAGCAGTTCAATCCCAAGAACGACAAGTCCATGGCCCTGCGCACCCACTCCCAGACCTCTGGGTGGAGCCTGCAGGAACAGGATCCCTACAACAACGTCACGCGTACCTGCCTGGAGGCAATGGCCGCCGCCCTCGGCCATACCCAATCGCTGCACACTAACGCGCTGGACGAAGCGATTGCGTTGCCCACCGACTTCTCGGCGCGCATCGCCCGAAATACCCAGCTCTACCTTCAGGATGAGACGGGGATCTGCAAAGTCATCGATCCCTGGGGTGGTTCCTATTACGTGGAGGCACTCACCCACGAGGTCGCCAAGCGTGCCTGGGCACATATTCAGGAAGTCGAAGGTCTCGGTGGCATGACCAAGGCCATTGATACCGGGCTGCCCAAGATGCGTATCGAGGAGGCCGCAGCCCGTCGCCAAGCGCATATCGATTCCGGTCGTGAGACCCTGGTCGGTGTCAACAAATATCGACTTCCCAAAGAAGAAGCTCTCGAGATCCTGGACATCGACAACACCGCGGTGCGCGAATCCCAAGTTCGTCGGCTCGAACAAGTCCGCGCCCATCGGGATGAATCGAAGGTACGCTCCGTGCTCAACGCCCTCACCGAGAACGCCGAATCCGGTAAGGGCAACGTGCTCGCGCTCGCCGTGGAAGCGGCGCGGGCACGGGCCACTCTGGGGGAGATTTCCGATGCCCTGGAAAAGGTGTTTGGACGGCACAAGGCGGTCATCCGCAGCATCTCCGGAGTCTACGGCAGTGAATTCGGTGACCGCGAGGAAGTCGCCGTGGTGCGCCAAATGGCCGATGAGTTCGAGCAACGCGAAGGCCGTCGGCCGCGGCTGATGGTGGCCAAGATCGGTCAAGACGGCCATGATCGAGGAGCCAAGGTCATTGCCACCGCCTTTGCCGACCTCGGATTCGACGTCGACATCGGCGCCTTGTTTCAAACGCCGGATGAGGTCGCTCGCCAGGCCGTCGAGAACGATGTCCATGTGGTGGGGGTCAGTTCCCTGGCGGCGGGTCATAAGACACTCGTCCCGCAGCTGGTGGAAGAGCTTCGAAAGCTAGGGCGCGAAGACATCATGGTGGTCGCCGGCGGCGTGATCCCCGCCCAAGACTACGAGTTCCTGAGGTCCAACGGCGCGGCCGCGGTGTTCGGTCCCGGAACGGTGATTCCGGTGGCGGCGCAAAAGGTGCTCGAAGAGCTTAACCATCGACTTGCCGCTTAGGCCAGCTTGGCTCGGCTGACTGTCAGGGGCCGGGCAACGGGTGTCGATTGCACTGCGTTGCCCGGCAATCCCTACGGCGGGTGCCACCCTGGACCCCATCCTACAAGCACGTTGAAGCAAACCTATGCCTGATCAGCCTAAACGCCCCGAATGGGCGCCTCCAGAAGGTGGTAAGGGTTTTACCACCACCCTAGTGCACGGTGTCGAGGGGCGACACGACGGATTTCACCACGATGCGAACGGGAAGGCTCCCCGCAGGAGCACGCCCCGGCGCCGGCGCTTGAGCGTCGAGGAATATGTGGAAGGCGTGCTTGCCCAGAACCGCAATACCGTGGCGCAAGCGATTACGCTGGTGGAGAGCAATGCGCCGGCTCACATGGCTATGGCCCAGGAGGTTCTGAAACAGCTGTTGCCGCACACCGGGAATTCCATCCGCATCGGCATCACCGGGGTGCCCGGCGTCGGCAAGAGCACGTTCATCGAAGCGCTCGGCTTGCACCTGTTGCAGCAAGATCATCACGTGGCGGTGCTGGCGGTGGATCCGAGCAGCACGGTCACCCGAGGCAGCATCCTCGGAGACAAAACCCGCATGGAGCTGTTGTCGCGGGATCCGAGGGCGTTCATTCGCCCATCCCCCTCGGGGGGCACCTTGGGGGGTGTCACTCGCAAAAGCCGCGAGACGATTCTCGTGTGCGAAGCCGCCGGCTTTGACGTCGTATTGGTCGAAACGGTGGGTGTCGGTCAGAGCGAGACCACGGTCCGCCAAATGGTGGATTTCTTTCTGCTGCTGATGCTCGCCGGGGCCGGCGACGAGCTCCAGGGCATCAAGAAGGGCATAATGGAACTCGCCGATGCGCTGCTGATCAATAAAGCCGATGGCGACAATCGACCGCGGGCGGAGGCGGCCAAGCTGGAATACAACCGTGCGCTGCACTATCTTGCGCCCGCGACCAAAGGTTGGCACACCCGTGCCTATACCTGTTCGGCCGCCAAGGGCGACGGCGTCGCCCAGATCTGGTCAGTGGTCGAGGATTTCCGCAAACAGACCAGCGAGTCCGGTGTGTTCGACCAACGCCGCCGCGCCCAAACGCTGGACTGGGTGTATTTCATGGTGGAAGAACACCTGCGCACCAGCTTTTTCAGTCATGCCGGTGTCGAAGGCATTCGCGGGCAAATCGAACGCGCGGTGGTCGATGGTCACCTGCCCCCCACCGTGGCCGCGCAAAAGCTCATCCGTCAATATGAGACCAGCGCGGGCCGCTAGCGCGCGCTCCCGGTTCGACCACGCCAAACCATCGCGACCGCCTAAGGAAGCGGACTGTTCGAGGCGATCCCGAGAGGCCTAATGCCACCCATAACCGGCCGCCAGCGCGCGCAAGCGCGGTGGCGGCCCAACAGCTGCGCTGTTTGGGCGGTCTGGTTAAAGTTGGTACAACCCGTGCTTATAACCTGCTCGGCAGCCAAGGGCGTCGGCATGTTCCCTTGTCCTCTAATGGCAAGACCTTGGTCATCAGATTGATGCCAGGGCGGAGCAAAATGGCGCCTCCGTGCTGGGGCCGCCCACTGCCCTGGGTCAGACCCTTCACAACCCGCTCGATCGAACTGCGCCCATACGCAAGGGCTTGGTGCGCTGGCCGTTGCCTTACGCCACTGTTCGGCACTTTATTTGCTAAACACCTCTGCCGCTTTTCCCTTGACCCGCCACGGCCGGTATCCGGTATAAGGCTCTGCACGATCGAGCGGGCGCAATCGTCTGAGTGCTCGTCGCCGGCACGCCATCTGTTAGCAACTAGGTAAAAAACGACGCGCACTCGATAACGTCCGTCTCGAAGCATCAGCCCTCGCAAGCTGGTTAGCGGCGCACGTCACAACGAAGGATCGACCTGATGAACGAGGCCATCGCCGGCTTCTGGGGGAAGCTCGATAACCAAGATTTAGCCGCAGGTCGCACGGTTTGGCTGCCCCTT
>JAGTVB010000146.1 GCA_018224385.1 Gammaproteobacteria bacterium | reverse complement strand
GTCATCAAGATCGTCGTTCGCACGTTCAACTGCTGCACGTAGCCGGTCACGCTGGCCACTTCGATCAGGTCGCCCGTCTCGAACGGCTGCTGCAGGCTGAGGAAGATACTGGCCAGAAAGTTTTCGGTGATGTCGCGGAATGCAATGCCCACGGCCAGGCCGATCAGGCCGGTGCCGCCGACCACCGTCAATGCCAATTGTGTCAGGCCAGAGACTCGCAGAACGATATAGACACCGAACAGGAAAACGAGCACGCCGATTCCACGCGCGAGTGCATTTCGCAACAGGCGCGCTTGAATGCGTGGGCCCAGAAACGCCCGCGCGGCGCGGGTTGCTGACATGCCCACCACCAGCGACAACGCCAGGATCAACAGCCCAAAAACGAAAAAGGGCAGCGCGCGGATGGAATCGCGCCAGAGGACCAACATTCCGCTCCACGCCGGACGGAAATCCCAGACCGACGGTTCAGACACCTCCATCCGGTTGGCCACGGCGACCACGTCTTGCGTGTTGCGTGCCAGATCGCCGGCCCATTTCTTCAGCTCGTCGCTGTCTGTCCGCCCATTGAGCCAGACGACGCCTTCCTCGACCCGGACTTGTGGGTCGCTGAACCAATCGGTCGCATCCAAAACGCTCTGGAGACGCTGGCGAATCTCCTCATCACGAGCGAGGGGTTTTACATCCATTTTGGCGGGCGCCGGGGACAGATCGTGCGTGCCGGAGCCGCCTTGCTTCTGGGGCTCGTCGGCGTGGTCGACGGGTTCCTGGGCGATGATCGACGCGGTGGGCGCGCTGCACAGCGAACCGAGCAACGCCGCCCGCAGAAGCCGTTTATGCCAGCGGTCTACCGATCGGCGCACGAGAATACCCTCCATTCATTATCGAATCGGTTTGCGGTTCGAGAATGGGAAGCCTCTCATGGCCCCCTACGTTGACTCACCGAGCCGAGCGGCTGACGATCCCTTTTTTTGTATGTGCGCTATCGTACAGACGCGGCAAGGGGAAGGCGATAGGTTTTTCCACGGTCCAAGGCCGGGTAGACGTGACGTGAGCAAATACCGCGCGAAGTTCAGGCGTAAAGGAGAAGTAGCATGAGTTTGATTCAATTAGTGGTCGTCCTGGTCGTCTTGGGGGTGCTCCTATGGGCGATTAATGCCTACATACCGATGGACGCCACCATCAAGAAAATCGTGAATGTGGTTATCATTTTGGTCGCGGTTCTCTATATATTGAGTGCCTTTGGGATTTTGGGTTCGATGTCAGGACTTCGTGTGGGGTAATAACCGTTCAGATCCTCCCCCTTTTACCAGAAGCCTGTGGCAGATGGATCAGGGCCCATGAATGGACGCTCTGGAGGCGAGGGCGCAGGCAACCAAGGAGGCCGTTGGGGTGAAGCCTTAGGAGCGGGCTGAGAGGTTGTGAAAAAACCTGCTGCGCTATCCGATAGCGGCGTTGGGCGGTGCCCGTTTCTCGCTACGGTTTTTTCACAACCTCTCAGCGCATGGTAGGCTCAGCGTCTGGAAGGTGAAGAAGACCGGAGGCTATCAGGGCAGCGACACAATACTCCGGGCAGCACGTCAAAGCAGAAACAGGAAAGGCGGGGAAGCAGTTGAGGATTCCGTGTCTGCGTTCCAAACGCATTTCGAATTGATTTAGCCCCTTACCATCTCGCGCAAGACCTTTGGCGTTATGGTTCGCCCGGAGTAGCCCCATGCACGTATTCAATCGCTTCGTTACATTTGTTTTTGTCGTTTTTCTCGCTTCTTTCTTGGGATGCGCTTCGACCGGAAAGCAAGCAGGAACCGGAGAATATCTGGACGACACCGTCATTACTACCAAAGTGAAGGCGGCAATCTTTAGCGAGCCTTCGCTGAAATCGGCTGAGATCAATGTCGAAACCTTCAAGGGCGTGGTTCAATTGAGCGGTTTTGTCAGCTCTCAGGCGAGCATTGACAGGGCCGTCCAGGTCGCGCGCGGTGTCCCTGGCGTGGTGTCTGTCGAGAATGCCATGCGACTCAAGTGACGCGCGGCCGGCAATCTCGAAACGTAAGCTGATCGGGGCGGGCATCGGGTCCGGGAACGGGTTCGTTTCGAAGCCGGTATTTGGGCCCCTGGAGCATGCGTGCCACGGGGCGTTTCACAACCTACGATACCGCTGAGGTGGTAACACGTGGCGCCAGTACAACCGGTCACCGAGCCGTCGGGAGAATAGCGTGGGATCAGCGTGGGAGGCCGGCCGCTCGAAGCTCCTCGGGCCTTGGCGCCGGATCAGGAGGCCGCTGACAAGAGCGCCCCTGGGCGCAAGCCGCGCGCTAGGCAGGCCGTTCAACGACGAGCCGCCGTTGCGGGCGGAGTTGTTCAGTACCGATCAGATGGAGCAGCACGGCGCGCGTCTTGCGTCCGCCCACCGCGTGACGCCCGGACGCGTGCCGGAGCAACTGCTGGCGCGGCTGACCGCGAACGAAGCGGTGCTGAGCGAGACCTACAACCAGTTGACGACGGCGGTCGCGGCGAACCACGGCATCACCCCCGCCGGGGAATGGCTGCTCGATAACTTCTATCTCGTCGAAGAACAGATCCGCACCGCCAGGCGCCACCTGCCCAAGGGATACAGTCGGGAACTGCCGGGCCTGGCGGAAGGCGCTTCGGCCGGGCTGCCGCGCATCTACGACATCATCCTTGAGGTCATTGCCCACGGTGATGGACGGGTCGATCCCGACAGTCTCAGCCGTTTCGTTGCCGCGTACCAGACGGTCACCCCGCTGCGGCTAGGCGAGTTGTGGGCCATCCCCATCATGCTGCGTCTGGCGCTGATCGAAAATCTGCGCCGCGTTGCGGTGCACATCGCCAGCGGCAGGGCAGACAGGGATCTGGCCGTTGCCTGGGCGAATAAGCTGACGGAGGTCGCCCGGCAGGATCCGAAGAACCTGATTCTGGTGATCGCGGACATGGCGCGATCAAATCCGCCGATGACCACGCCGTTCGTGTCGGAACTCGCACGCAGCTTGCAAGGGCGGGGGCCCGCGCTGGCCTTGCCACTGACCTGGATCGAGCAGCAACTGGCCGAGTCGGGCCTGAGCATCGAGCAACTGGTGCGGTCGGGAAACCAGCAACAGGCCGCCGACCAGGTCTCCATCAGCAACAGCATCGGCAGTCTGCGCGGGCTCGGGATGACAGACTGGCGCGAGTTCGTCGAGGCCATGAGCGTGGTCGAACGGAGCCTGCGCTCGGACCCGGGCGCGGCCTACGCGGCGATGGATTTCGCCAGCCGTGATCGCTACCGCCGCATCGTCGAAGAAGTCGCGAAGGCCAGCGGGCTCTCCGAGGACGCGGTGGCCAGCCGCGCCGTCGAGCTCGCTCGGGCGGCCGCGGTTCGGAACGGGGGCGACGACCGAACGGCGCATGTGGGCTTCTACCTGGTTGGCCGGGGCCTGGCGGAGCTGGAAAGGGCCACCCAAGCACGCCCTTCGCTCGCCGCGAGGCTTCGGCGCGTGGGCACCCGCGCGCCGCTGCTGCTGTATCTGGGCACGGTCACACTGACCACGGTGCTGCTGGCCGCAGGCCTGTTGTTGCCGCAAGTGCGCGCGGATGGCTTGACCGATTGGGCACTGCTGCCGCTGGGCATCCTCGCCCTGCTGGCCACTGGCCAGCTCGCGGTCGCGCTGGTGGACTGGCTGGTCACCTTGTTGGCGTCGCCCCGTCCGCTGCCGCGCATGGACTTCTCCGCGGGCATCCCGCCGGCCTCGCGCACCCTGGTGGTGATCCCGACCCTGCTCACCAGCCCCCGCAACGTCGAGAGTCTGATCGAGGCGCTGGAAGTTCGGTTCCTCGCCAACTGCGACGGGAATCTGCACTTCGGCCTGTTGACCGACTTTGGCGATGCGGCCGAGGAAACGCTGGCCGAGGACGCGCCGCTGCTGCAGCGCGCCTGGGAGGGGATCGAGGCCTTGAATGCCCAATACGCAGGCGGCAGGAACGACGTTTTCTTCCTGTTTCATCGCCCGCGCCGTTGGAACCCCCACGACCGGATGTGGATGGGTTACGAGCGCAAGCGCGGCAAGCTGGCGGATCTGAACGTCCTGCTGCAGGAAGGCAACAGCAACGGCTTTTCCCTGGTG
>JAGTVB010000145.1 GCA_018224385.1 Gammaproteobacteria bacterium | reverse complement strand
CAAAGCGCTCAGGATCGATCCTTACATCGCCACCGGGCGCGATCCCCATCATCCCAGTTGGCACGAGCGCTTTGCCCAAAGCCTCACTCCACCTCCCGAGCAGGCCAGTCCCAAGGTGAAAATGGGCTATGTTCAGTCTTCATGTTGATGGTCTTGCGTTATCAGGAACTTGTACTGACATACTGGATCCCGCAAGGGCTTGAAAAATATGGCCTCGAAATCTGGCGTCAACACGCGAGCTGAACATAGCCCGCCGCTGCTTTCCATTATTGTGGCGACCTTGCTGATTTTGGCAGGCGTCGCGGTTCTCTCGATTGCACACTACAACAAGAAGCTTAGGAAGCACTACGACAATCCAGCGGTTAATTTGTTCTTCCGTTTTTGAGCCGCTGAGCCTGCTCCGCTAGCGATACTTAGGAGTCCCACTTTCTCTCCGAGGCCCGCGAGGCGACGCACCGCAGCGATGGGCGGTAGCCCCGCCACGGTACGTTCCGGCTTGCGCCTCCGGGCGATGCCCACTTTCCGGGCCTCTCGGCAGGCGCCGCATCAAGGAATATCGCGCTTGCGCTAAGGGCGTTGCGCGGTGCCTGACAAGACCGTTGATACCCGCTTCGGTGATTGTGCTAAACCGTGCACCGTTGCGGTTCAAGAAGCCTTGAATTCCTTGCTTCCGACCCCACATAGAAGGGTGCGGAGAGCGAAACGATTTTGAACCGTTGCAGGCTGGCCCTGCAAGGGCGGGCCGTCGGGATGGGGTGCGTAAACCGCAGTGTACCGGGGAGTGCATGAAGATCCCGAGCCAGCGCGCAACGCCGCTATGGCAAGCGCCGCGGGTCTTAAAACATCCTCGTAGGTATTCAGGCTACTTCGCCGATCTACCGTTAAATGGTTCGCCTGGGGTTTATTATACCGCCTGCCCCGGGGGCGAATCTTGAGAATTCGGGCAGCTGGCCGATGGCTAAAACCCTTTAGGGAGTGAATTGGCAGATGACGAACGCGCTGATCTCAGGGCTCGTGCTACCGAGCGGCAACCTGGAAGCCTATCAAAATGCCGTAAATAGCATCCCTCTGTTGACTGCAGAGGAAGAAAGTGAGCTTGCTGAGAGGTATCGAGAGCAGAACGAGCTCGATGCGGCATGGCGGCTGGTTGCCGCTCACTTACGGTTTGTTGTGCGTATCGCGAAGGACTACTCAGGCTATGGGTTGCCGCAAGAAGACCTGATTCAAGAGGGCAATATTGGCCTGATGAAAGCCGTCAAGCGGTTCGACACCCGTTTTGGCGTGCGCCTAGTATCGTTCGCGGTCCATTGGATCCGTGCGGAAATCCACGAATTCATCCTTCGTAACTGGCGTATCGTCAAAGTGGCAACCACCAAGGCACAACGCAAACTGTTCTTCAATTTGCGCCGCGCCAAACGCCGCTTGGGCTGGTTGAACCGTGAAGAAATCGGTGAGATCGCCGGTGATCTGGGCGTCAAAGAGACCACTGTCGTGGACATGGAACAGCGCTTGAGCGCTCTTGACGCGTCCTTCGATGGCGCCCTTGACGAGCCCGGCGAAGATGAACGCATCCCACCCGCGGGTTACTTGCCGGATATGCGATTCGACCCGGCTACCGTCACCGAAGCATCTGACTGGGCAGAAAAGAGCCGCAAACAGGTGCATCGTGCGCTTGATATGCTCGATGAGCGAAGCCGCGACATTATCGAGAAACGCTGGTTCGGTGAGACGAAAGCGACGCTGCAGGATCTCGCCCGGCAATACGGGGTTTCGGCAGAGCGCATCCGGCAGCTCGAAAACAACGCGTTGGCCAAGTTGAGGGCCTCGCTGGCCTAACAGGGTGTTTTCAAATCCCGGCGAGCGCCGGCCGGAGCCGCAAGGCGAGTGCTGGCAGCTTGAGGGCGGCCGGCTAATGTTCTGGTAAGGTGCTGTATTGGCTAACGATAGGCACCTAGACGCTTTTGGGCCCCGTGCCTTTGTGTCGGCGAGCGAACAGGCGATCGAGACTGTCAGCAAGAGCGGCCGTGTTGGCGCGACCGTTGGGCGGCGCCGTACCTTGGCGCGCAAGATAGCCAAACAGCTGCTCGCGGATTTCGTTCGACTCGATGGTGGCCGTTCTGTGTGCGTGCTGTACCTCACCCAAGTCGTGCTGCGACCGCTCGACTTCGGCCATGAGGCGCAACCACTGTTCCAGGTCCCCATTCAGACCATCAGGATCAAGTCCGCCCTCTAGCAGCAGGTCCGCAAGGTTCTGGTTCGCGTGCGCCAGTTGGACCGCGAGCGACGGACGTTCAATGTCTTCTAGGTGGGGCGCCTGCTCGCGATCTGCAGAATGCCATCGGGGATCCACTGTCGCTGCCTGCAGTTCAGCTATACGCAGACGCACCGACTGTTCATTCCACTCGGCCGGACCCTTGAGGCCGCTCTCCTTGAACCGCCGCTCGGCGCCCAAGCGCCGCCACGCGATATCTTGCCCGGAGCGCAGCAGTATAACGATGGGACCGACCGGCAACAGTAACAGCAGAAAGGCCGGATGGACGGTCAACGCGGCTCCAATGGCTCCAAAGGTTACAGCAAAGAGCACCGCCCGTACGGCCCGCCGGGTTTGTTGCAGGTCGGCTACGCGGGGCGCCTCAAGCCACGCCCGAAGGGCTTGCATTCCCCCTTGCAGCTGCTCAAGCGCGTCGGCGTCCATCCCTTGATGGGCTGCGGGGTGCTGGTGCGCTGGGCGTAGCTTGCTTTCCAGGGCACGGGTGTGGTCGAGCGTTCGAATGATCTCCTGCGCTTTCCCTGGAGCGAGATGCGGTTGCCCGCCAGGCGTCAAGGCTCGGAGCGCTACTTCTGCGGCGATGCGTTCTACTTCGAGGTTGCGCTCGCGCGAGCGCAAGTCATGAATCTCTCTCTCACGCATCCTGAGGGTGCTTATCTGCTGGCATCGACGCACCAGCGCGGCATCATCATCCGTCAGGATATTCCCGCGGGACCGGGCCTTGGTGGAGTGCTGACCGGGGTTTGGGCGCTTGATCATGGAAATCGGCTGACACCAGGGGTCTTGCAAAAACGATCGTGACTGGAGGGTCTTCCTTTATAGACCCACTAGCTTCTGCGGCAGTTCACCTTAGAGCGGGTGAATGGACCCACTGCATCTGCTGGCACACGCACCGCGCGGACCCCAAGCCGCGGCGTAAATTCGGTTGTGGTGTCTGCAGCACGAGAGGATAACGGTTACAACGGCACCACGTGGCATTGATTGCCCAAGCTTCGCTCGGCCAGCTGGACCAGGTGGCGATGGTGGGTAAAGAGCAGAACCTGACAGGATGTTAGCGTACCGAGGAGGCGAAGCCCCGCGGCGGCGCGTTCATCATCGAAATGAATAAACAGATCGTCGCCCACAAAGGGCAGCGGCTCTTCTTTTTCACAGTACGCTTCCAGCGCTGAAATCCGCAGCGCCAGATAGAGCTGATCGCGGGTGCCATCGCTCATACCGGCGATGGTGACACGCTCGCCATTGGGTCTCTCGCCGACCAGACGAGGCTCATCGTTCTCATCGTAATCGACAGCGAAGTGACTGAAGGAACCGGCCGTCAAATGACTGAACAGCTCCCCCGCGCGTGCGAGAAGCGGACTTTGATGCTTTTGCCGAAATCTGTCGATGGCGATTTTCAGCATTATTGACGCGCAGCGCAATTGTGCCCAGTCGTTGGCATGGATGGAAAGTTCCGCCAACGCACACTGCATATCCTGGGCAGCCGCCTCGGCATTGCCCTTGGATCGGAGCTCGCGAAGCGCCACCTCCTTGCGCTCCAATTCCCGAGAAGCCTCCTCATGGGCGGTCTCCAAGCGCCGGAGGGTGTCCGCGTTCTCCATCTCGGCCTGCTCTAAGGCGGCTGCCTCCCAGTTCGACGACAGCTGCCTCAGGGTCACTTCCGGATACCCATCACCGGCGGATATCAGCTGATCGCGCGTCGCGGATAGCTTTTCTTGGAGATGACATTGCTCCTCGGCCCGTTTGATTTCTTTCTCGAGCAGCGCTTCATCCGTGATTTTACCAAGGACTAACAGTGCGGCCAGTTCGTCGTGCGCCGCGCGCAGCTCGTCGTTTGCATCGGCAAGTTGCTGCTTCCACTCGCGCCGTTGCTGGCGGTGTTCGGTGTGGCTCACCGCCAGCTTCTCGGCTTCACGCAGGCGAGCAAAAAGTGCATCCACCAGCTCGAGCGTCACCTGTGCGCTCGCTTCGGGCAGCAGCTCTATCGCCATCGCTGTTGCGGTGGCACTGAACCGTTCACAGGTTTGTTCCATCTCTTGAGCGCGCCGCTCCAGATCATCCGTCTTGGCTTCGGCGGCATACAGATCACGCCATAAGCTGAGCGCGGTGCGCGCCTCGGAGGTCGTCAGCGTTGGCGGGTGGCCAAGCTCGACCAGAAACTGCTGCCAGCGGGCTTGCCACTTCGCGGCTGCTTCTTCTATTTGGAGGCTTTGTTTGGCAAGCCGAGTTGAGGTCTTTTCTCGATCGGCCTGCTGTGCTCTGAGCTCCTGGGCGCGCCGCCAGCGCGCGGCACGCGCCTCCAACCGGTAGGCGATCCGATCCAGCGTCTCGCGAAGCGTTGCCGCGGGGGCTTGGATACCGACGAGTTCCTGCAATGCGGCGGCAGCCGCGGTCGCTTCATGGATTCGCCGCTCTAATCGTTGGCTTTGCCGGGCGATCTCAGTATGGCGGCCAGCCAATTGGCGAAGACCCTCGACCTGCTCCAGCCAGTCCAGCATGGCTTCGGGGGACTGCGGCTCGATGGCCACCGTGGTCCAGATCTGCCGCCAATCGTTGCGCAAGCCCGTTGCTTTATGCTCGAGCTTTTCCAGGCGCAGCGTCGCTTCCTCTCGCGCACGCTTAGCAGCAGCGATCGCAGCCACCGCTGCGCTATGCTCGGTAATGCGTTGCGTCTCGGCCTGTCGCCGATCGGCGAGATTGTCAGCGCGCAAAACCAGGGTTTCATAAACCCGGTCCAGCGGCTCCTTGCCATCGAGGCTTGTGGGGGCTGCCTCATCGAGCGACACGCCATCGATATACCGGCGCCGGATGACGCTCCAGGCATATTGGCGTCTCGCGCGGGCATCGAAAAGCGCCTCCATGGTCGGCACTTCGCCTGCCGCCTGGAGTGAATCGAGGCGTTGCTGGGTCTGCTCGATGGCTGCCGCTGCAGCCTGGAGCTGATCAGAGACTGCCTGGCGGTTTTGCTCGAGCCTGGCGAAGCGCGATACGAATTCATTTAGTGTTACCCGCAGCGGCAGTGCGGTCTGGAACAACGCGTCCACGCTCCCCCGCCATAGCGGCAACTTGGCCACCGCGTCGGCTAGCTCACGTTGAACGCTATCGCAGCGTTCCTGCAGACCATGCAGCTCCAATTCGTCGTCTTCGACGGCGCGAAGTCGCGCCACACGGTGCACGTGCTCACTTGGGTCCTGGGTGTCCGCGAGCGGACGCAGTGCCTCGAGCGTCTCGTTCAGCGAAGCCTGGGCCGCAGCCAGCTCTCCGCGCGCCCTTTCTCCTGCCAAGGACAGCCTCTCACCTTCGTGAATGAGTTTTTCAAAACGGGTGAGGCGGATATCGTCAAGTCGGCTGCCCGTCAGGGCGCGGGCATCGTTGAGGCCCAGCCGGCCGGCGTAATCACTGACCCGCCGCCGTTCGGTGCGCGCCTCGGCCTGGAGGGTAGGAACTTCTTGCAGGTAGCTCTGGATTCTTCCGCGCTGGTTATGCAGACGTTCTATCTCCTCGGCGCGGTCCAGTACGCCTTCAGGCACGGTATGGTCCGCAAGCCACGTATCGACAGCTTCGATACGCTCTTTCGCACGGTCCCGATGCTGCGCGGCGCGGGTGCGAAGCTCAACGGCGCGCAGTCGCCGCTGCGCGGCGTTCTTGGGCAACATGGAGGTGTCGCCGAGCTCTGCCAAGCGACTGCTCAGATAGTCGATCTGCCTAAGAACCGGGAGCACCCGTCGAAGTCGCGCGAGCCGCTCAGCACGCTCTTTCGCCTCTGCCACCGTCTGACGTATATGCTCGAGCTGTTCCTCGGCACCGGCGCGTTCCTGCACGGCGCGCCGCCATTCGTCGACGCCAAGCGATGCTTTGCGCAAAGCTGTTCGCGCCTCCTCGTACCCATCGAGTGCCCGGTAAATCGCTTTGCTTGCAACTTTCCTTTCTCCGTAGAGTTTGTCGGCGTCGCTTTGGAGCAGCCGTTGGATCTCTAATAGATTTGAGATGCCGCTTCCGGCTTCAATAAGGCTCTCGCCAATGTCACCGCCAGCGCCCAGCATTGCCTCACCGCCCTCGCGCAAGCGGCCATGGGAAAGTCCGAATGCCTTCTCAAAGAGACCCCGGTCAGAACGGCCAATAAAAGGCGCGAGGCTATCGTCGCCCAGCTCCTGATCGCGGGGAGACAACAAGGTGCGGGTGCGCCCCTTTCGGCGTCTGAAGCACAGCTCTGCCCCGGCACGATTGACGACGGTGGCGCCAAGCCGCAGATGTTTGGCGTCAAACTGGAAATCGTAAGGCGTTAGGTGCGGAAATCCATAGAGGAGGTCCGAAAGGGCGGTGAGGGCGGTTGTTTTGCCGGCCTCATTGGTTCCGTAAATTAAGCAGAGTCCGCTTTCCGGGAAACACAGCTTTCGATCTGAAAATGCGCCGTAACGCTCGAGATAAAGTGAGACGACGCGCACCGGCCTTACCCTTCTTGAGCAAGTCGCGACATGAGGAGCGCCTGCGCTGCTTCGACGATCTCGGCAAGACCGTGGTCCGATGGCAAGTCGTCGATGTCGCTAGACGGCAAGCGCTTTCTCAGACCGCGCAGCTCGCGCGTTAATTGCTGGCGAAGGGTGGCCTCGGTGCCGACTTCCATTACGGACTGCCATAACTCGCTGAGAACGTCGGCGCGTAGCGCTCGCATGTTTGCCCCGGGTGCCGAGGTCGCCACCTTGATTTTCTCCAGTACCAGCTCGTCGCTCACCGCGAGAGCGGCGGCCTCGATCCCGGCGCGCAGTCCCACGGGATCGCTCGCAAGCGCGGCGTGCAGCTTGGTTGTCCCAGAGAAGGCCACGCGCACGGCCACCGGTCGTCCGTCAGCGGCAGTAATCTGCTCGCCGAGCAAGGTGCGCACGAGCTCCATGAGATCCGTCATATTATCCGCAATGCTGACATCGGGGGCGACCAGCGCCCACCGGGCAACGTCGAGAACCAAATGCTCGATGTTCACAACGTGCCCGTCGTTTACAGACACCAGCGTGGCACCCTTGGCGCCGGTTTCACGGACATGCCGTCCTTGAAGATTGCCCGGAAATACCACATGCGGGAACTCATTGAGTATTTCTCGGCCGTGGACATGGCCAAGTGCCCAGTAGTCATAGCCATGAGCCACCAGCTGGGGCAAGGAGCATGGGGCGTAGAGTGCATGGCCTTCGCGCCCGTTGCAGGCGGTATGAAGCAGTCCAATATTGAAACAGCCCGCCTTGGTCGGCGGATAACTCAAAGCCAGGTTTTCCGAAACATCGGGACGGGCAAAGCTCTGGCCGTGCAGCGCGACCCGCAGATTATCGATGGCAAACGTGTGGGGTTGTCGCGACGGGAAGACGGTGACGTTTTCTGGCCAGGTAAGCCTTTTGCGGATCACGGTGGCGGCGTCGTGATTACCGTCGGTAATAAATACCCGGATGCCGGCTCGGTCAAGCCGTCCCATCTGTTCCGTGAAAAACAGACCGGTCCCAAAGTCCCGCCAGTCGCCATCAAAGATATCCCCTGCGAGCAGCAGAAATGCTGCCTCGCGCTCAATCGCCGTGGCCACAAGGTTTCCAAAGGCTCGGCGGCTGGCACTGCGGAAAGCCTCAGCGCGACCTAAACCCGAGAAAACGATACCCCTCAGGGGGCTATCGAGATGAATGTCAGCTGCATGCAGAAACCGAAAGTTCATTCTCACGACACCGAATCTCTATCTCGGTTTTGCGTCGGGTCGGCTAACTCGATGACGCAGGAAGCGGCCGCCCCACCACAGACCCAGTCTGCGCAGGCGGCTGCACGTTTGGCAAGCCAGTACGGCCCCACCGTGGGCGCAGTCAACGCCAGCCAGTGATGGAACAGCGATTGCAATCCGGGCATCCGGGTCAAAAGACGCGTCTTTTTTTTGACGCGGAAGGCGCTTTCGGTAAAGTCTGTTGCTATCTTGGAAAAGCTCACAATGGGCAGATCGCTCTCTTCTAACGGGATTCTCAGTTGTTACGCTATTTCTTGGCGTTGGCTGTTTCAGCTGCAACAAATCGAAAGCCGCAGTTACTCCGGATAAGTCAATGTAGGAATATTCGAACATCATTGTGATGCTAGCCTAAAGGAAAAAGCTATGCGTTGGCAAGGTAAGAACACTATTCTCGTCGCTTCAATGGCCGCGATTTTCTCTCTTAATTATGCGGGTCTTTCGATTGCCGATGAGGTTCCGAGAGTTCCCGAGGAGATTCTCGATAGTCCAAAGGTTTTTCAGTATCCGGGAAGCTATCGGCTGGAGGGGAATATCATCGCCGCGCATCCGGGCACCGCCGTTGAGATTATGGCGCCGGATGTTACGCTGGATTTGAACGGTTATACCATCAGTTCCCTGTCGGGCTCGAGCGTTGGAATTTCCTCGTTCATGGAAAACGTGACCGTCATGAATGGATCGGTGCGCGGATTTAGCCAGACAGGAATCGAACTGCAGGGACGCAATTGCCGAATTCAGAATCTACGCGTTACCAATTCAGGTGTTGGCGTTTCCGCGTTCGAGAATTGCCTCGTGCTGGACAACACGATTACCGATAATATGGGTCCAGGACTGGCTTTTCCTCCAGCCCCCCCGAGCCTGCCGGATCCATCCGGCCCCGGAATGCCGGTTTTCGCCAACAACATCATTAACAACAACAATGGGGGCAACCAATCGCCGCAGGTGGAAGGGGCGGGGATTGAGATCGGCGCCAACGTCTGCGGCAATAAGACGATTTGTTCCAATACCACTATGATCGTTTCACCGGCCGCCCAGGCAGTAGAGGCATTGCCGTAGCACGCAAACCTCTGTGGATGAGTGTCAGAATCTCCGAGAAATATCGATGAATAGGCCTGGGGTGATAACTTGGGACGCAAGCACCTAGCTGCCATAGCGCGCAGTTGTATTGGCGGTGTTGAAAGGTATGATTAGTCACACGGTCTCGTCTATTGGGGGTAAAGCCCATGACTATGACACGAGCACGCTTCTCGGTGGGGCAGGTCATTCATCACCGACTGTTCAATTACCGCGGCGTCATCATCGATGTTGATCCTGAGTTTCAAGGGACGGATGAGTGGTACCAGCAGGTGGCGCGCACGAGGCCTCCCAAAGACGAACCCTGGTATCACGTATTGGTGCACGACAGTGACCGCGAAGCTTATGTGGCGGAGAGAAATCTCGAATCCGACCCTTCTGGGAAACCGGTAGATCATCCGTACACCAGCAGGGCATTCATCGGCTTCGAGGATGGGCGCTACATCAAGGGATCGATTAACTAGGGAAGCGGCGAAGCGCCAGACCCCTTGAGCAGGTTGCCACAGCGCCCGGGCGCCCTTCGCGCAAGGCTCGGCCCCGCGCGGTCATCAACGACGTTGGCGCGTCCCACGCCAGGCTCCGATGCCGACCGCCGTGAGCGCCGCGGCGAGCCCGATCAGCACGGGGATGTTACCCATGCGCACGTACGGTGTTGCGCCCGTCATTGGAGAGACCTCAGCGCTTAGCACATGCGTTTCGAACTGAGGGATGCGTTCCTTGATGTCGCCGCTTGGCCCGATGAGGGCGGTAATGCCGGTGTTGGTGGCCCGCGCCAGGTACCGGCCCGTTTCGACGGCGCGCATACGCGCCATCTCGAGATTTTGGTGTGGCCCAATTGAATCGCCGAACCACGCATCGTTACTGACGTTGATCAGTAGCGTGGCCTCCGGAAGCGCCTCGATTATTTCTTCGCCAAAGGCAAATTCATAACAAACGGACAGCCCTACCGTTTCCCCCGCAACCGCTATGGGCGGCTGTCGGGACGGGCCCTGGCTGAAGCGCGATACCGGAAGGCCGAGGAGGTCTACGGGGGGGCGCAGCAGGCGCTCCAGGGGCAGGTATTCCGCGAATGGCACGAGATGGCGCTTGTGATAGAAGCTGAGTTGGGGAGTGATAGCAAGAACACTATTGAAGTATTGTTGGCTGGCCCGATCGAGCACCTCGACGCCCAGTAAGAGATCGGTTCCTTGTTGCTCGGCCTCTCCGGCAAGCTGGGTTAGGGCTGGGATGAAGTTGTGAAGAAAGCCGGGCAGCGCTGATTCCGGCCACACGACGAGATCTGCGTCCCAATGTTCACGGGTGAGGCCAAAATACCGATCGAGGGTTGGCTGGCGCTGACTCGAGAGCCACTTCTGATCTTGGGGCACGTTGCCTTGCACCAGCGCGAGCTGGATAGTCTGGCCTTGCGCTTGGGTCCACTGCACCCGCTCAAGCGCATAGGTGCCAGCCAGGAGTACAACCACGGAGCCGAAGTAGATGAGCACGGCGCGGCTTCCCGTTCGCACTGCCAGCACGAGCCCGCCGGCGAGTAATGCCAAACACCAGCTGACGCCGTAGACGCCAAACACGGTGGCAAGACTCCGAAGGGGGGAGTTTGCTTGACTATAACCGAGCTGAAGCCAAGTAAACCCGGTCAGGAACCAGCCCCGTACCCACTCGGCCAATACCCAACCGGCAGGCAGCAGCAGCAACAACCTTGCTGCTTGGCTGGCGGTGGCGGTACGTGCCACGAGGTATCCAAGCAGCGCCGGGAATAGCGCCAGAAAAACCACCAACAGGGCAGTTAACGCGGCGGCCAGGGCTGCGCCCACGTTGCTGTACTGAAAACTCTCATGAACCCAGGACACACCGAGCCCGAACATTCCCAGGCCAAAAAGCCAGCCGCTTAGCAATGCCCTACGGGGCGGTGCCGTTTCCCAGATTGCGAACAACACGGCGGGCGCCAGAACGGCGAACGGCGAAAAGCCAAACGGTGCAAAGGCGAACGGTAGCGCGATACCAGCGAGTAGTGAGGCGGCATTGGCCTGGACGCGGAGCCAGGCCGTAGAAATGGCTCCGCTTCTCATACGCGGCCGTCAAAGTCGCTCGCGGTCGCCCAACGGCCTAGCGTTGTCCGTAAGCGCTGTCCACCGCGGTGGATGCCTGGATGGCTGCAGGGAGAGACGTTTGAAGCCTAAAGAGATGGACCCGGCGTTTGTCCGCGCGTACCACAGTGAAATGCAAGCCGTCGATGCCGCAGCTTTCACCGCGCCGCGGAAGATATCCGAAGGATTTGACCACCAATCCACCAATGGTGTCGAATTCCTGATCACTGAAGCTGGTGTGAAAATACTCGTTGAAATCCTCGATGGGTGTGAGGGCTTTGATCATGTACTCGCTGTCCCCATGGGGTTTGATGTAAAGCCCTTCATCGATATCGTGCTCGTCGTCGATTTCACCCACAATCTGCTCAAGCACATCTTCGATAGTGACCAGGCCCGCGACACCACCATACTCGTCCACCACTATCGCCATATGGTTACGCCTGGCCCGAAATTCCCGAAGCAGTATGTTCAGGCGCTTGCTTTCGGGAATGAAGACCGCCGGGCGCATAGCGTCGCGCATGTTAAAGGTGCCACCGCTGCCGCGGGCGAAATAATCGAGCAAGTCCTTAGCAAGGAGTATCCCGACGACCTCGTCTCGGCTGTCGCCAATGATGGGAAAGCGTGAATGACCGGACTCGATAACGGTGTTGATGAACTCCTCTGGGGGGGCATCCTGCTGCACCACTACCATCTGACCCCGTGGAACCATGATATCGCGAACCTGCATATCCACGACCTGCAAGGCACCTTCGATCATGCTGAGCGCATCGGCATCCACAAGCTGCCGTTCTTCGGCGTCGCGCAGCACCGTAATCAGCTGCTCCCGGTCCTGCGGCTCTCCCATGAGGGCTTGGCTTAGACGATCTAACCAGGAACGTCGCCCGGAAGGGCTGCTAACATAATTTTCGGTCATGATGTACTCGTTTCGGCATAAGGATTAGGGAAGCCTAGGGCAGCAAGAACCGTTCGTTCAAGGGATTCCATGTGGTGTGCTTGGAGAGGGGTTTGATGATCGTAGCCGAGCAGATGCAGGGTCCCGTGGACGACCATATGGGCCCAGTGAGCCTGCGCTTCTTTTCTCTGCTCTTTGGCCTCGCGCTGCACGATAGGCGCGCAGATGACAATGTCGCCGAGCAGCGGCACCTCGAGTTGGACCGGAGAGTCGAAGGGAAAGGCGAGCACATTGGTGGCGCCGCGCCGGCCGCGGTAACGCTGGTTCAGCGCGGCGCCCTCGGCTTCGCCCACCATGCGTATCGTTATCTCGGCCGCCTCCTCCCTGTGCTCGGCCAGCACGGCGCGAATCCAGGTGCTAAGCTCTGCGGGTGCCGGCAGGCGTTCTCCTTCCGTAGCCACCTGAAGGTCAACCTTGAGCAGCAAGGAGCTACTAAGGCTTGGTTCTCCCTTTCTCTTCATGGGCCTCATAGGCCTCGAGTATCCTTGCTACCAACGGATGACGGACCACGTCCTTGGCGTCAAAGAAAGTGAAGCTGATGCCGTCCGTGGACCCCAGGACATCGATGACATGACACAGTCCGGGACGTTGACCCCGGGGCAAGTCCACCTGCGTCACGTCGCCGTTCACCACGGCCGTTGTCCCAAATCCGATGCGGGTGACGAACATTTTCATCTGTTCGACAGTGGTATTCTGCGCTTCATCGAGAATGACGAACGACTCGTTGAGCGTTCGGCCACGCATGAATGCCAGCGGTGCAATCTCAATAATCCCCCGTTCAATGAGCTTCCCGACCCGCTCAAACCCGAGCATTTCGTAGAGGGCATCATAGAGCGGGCGCAAGTAAGGATCGATTTTCTGCGCCAGATCGCCGGGGAGAAAGCCGAGCCGCTCGCCAGCCTCCACAGCCGGGCGAGCAAGAACCAGCCGTCGTACTTTCTCCGTCTCCAATGCCTCCACAGCGCAGGCCACCGCAAGATACGTCTTGCCGGTTCCAGCCGGGCCGATGCCAAAATTCAGGCCATTGCTTCGAATATTTTGTACGTAATGACACTGATTGGGGCCGCGTCCCCGAATGATGCCGCCCCGTGTGCGCACCATAATTTCCCGCTCTTTGCCTTCATCAAGGCTGGCATCGATGCCCGAACCCTGCAAAAACAGATGTACTCGAGCGGGAGTAAGGGATTCAACTCTGGTCACATCGTATAGCTCTCTAATGATGGCTTTTGCCGCCTTTACCGGCGTTGGCGGTCCCAACACGCGAAAGTCGTTGCCGCGATTATTGATTTCGACGCCGAGGCGACGCTCCAGCTGACGCAGGTGCTGGTCAAGAGCCCCACATAGGTTGGCCAATCGCTCGTTGTCGGCGGGCTCCAGCCGAATACTGCTAACATCTCCATGCTCAGTACAGACGTGGGCGGTAACGATCTGTTCAGGCGTAGACTGCCTCTTAGTCAGCGTAGTCAGCTTCTGTTGCATCCGCAGGATTGCTGGCATGGGCGGCCATCTTGCCGCGCAATGAGTTGGGAAAGGCTTCGGTGATTAGAATCTCCACAAAATACCCAATCAGATGCTGCGGGCCAGGGAAATTCACCACCCGATTGTTTTCGGTGCGCCCCGCCAGCTCGCCCGCATCTTTCTTGGCCTGGCGTTCCACCAATACCCTCTGCACTGTTCCCACCATATTGTGACTGATGGTTGCGCCATGGGCACTCAAACACGCCTGAAGGACGGCCAGCCGCTCCTTCTTGACCTGGGCAGGAACCGGGTCTGGAAGGTCTGCGGCGGGCGTCCCTGGACGGGGACTGAAGACGAAACTGAATGACTGATCAAATTGCACGTCGTCAACGAGCAGCAAAGTGTCCTCAAAATCGCGCTCGGTTTCTCCGGGGAAGCCAACGATGAAGTCAGACGAGAGCGTCAAATCAGGTCGGGCATCCCGCAGCAGGCTGATCTTGTGCCGGTAATCCTGGGCGCTATAACCCCGCTTCATCAGCTTGAGTATGCGGTCGCTTCCACTTTGGACGGGAAGGTGCAAATGACCCACAAGCTCTGGCACTTCGCGGAAAGCCTCGATAAGATCCTCAGACACGTCGGCTGGATGAGAGGTTGTGAAACGAATTCGATCAACACCATCTATAGCAGCCGCATACTGAATCAGCAAGGCCAGACTGGCTTCGTCCCCATCGTCCATTAGCCCGCGGTAGGCGTTCACGTTCTGCCCCAGAAACACCACCTCGCGTACCCCTTGCTCCGCCAGGCTGGCGACTTCTGCAATCACATCATCGAAGGGACGGCTAAACTCTTCTCCCCGAGTGTAGGGAACTATGCAAAAAGAACAATACTTGCTGCAACCCTCCATGATGGAAACGAAGGCGGATGGGCCGTCCGCCTGGGGTACCGGCAGGCAATCGAACTTCTCGATTTCTGGAAAAGAAATATCTATGACGGGCCGTTGGCGATGTGTTGCCTCGGCCAACATCGATGGAACTCGGTGCAGCGTGCGCGGACCGTAGACGAGATCGACGTAAGGGGCGCGTCGCCGTATCGTTTCACCTTCCTGACTCGCCACACAGCCGCCGACACCGATGACGAGGTCGGGACGCTGCTTTTTCCATTCGCGCCACTGGCCGAGCTGCGAAAATACTTTCTCCTGTGCTTTTTCACGCACGGAACATGTGTTGATTAACAACACATCGGCTTGCTCGGGCCTGTCGGTAAGGGTTAGACCATGGGACTGGGCTAGCAGCTGCGCCGTCTTCGCGGAGTCATAGACGTTCATCTGACACCCGAAGGTCTTAATATATAGGGTCTTTGGCATGCACCTGCTGGTCAACTGACTGCATGTGATTACGCTACACTTTTCTCCACAGATTTTCTAGGGAAGTCGTAATTCCTCGTGGTGCTTGCCGCAAACGCACGCAACCGCCCTAAACCCACTTCATCTCCGCTTTAGTTAGGTCCGCTGAGTGGGGGGTAAAGTTCCCATCTGTCGGCGAGGGGTAATGATGGTATAGTGTTCAGGGCGGGATATGCTGAGAATCTTCTTTCTGCTACCTTGCAGGTTGCCGCAAGGCCGGTATACGCCGCACGGGAGTTGCGGCGCAAAGAGGCGTGCGCCCTCCTTTGCGGCACTCATGCGGCACTCACGACATTTTTAAGCCGCTTCATAGATGTTAGGTTGATCTTAAGTTAGCCTCGAGAGCCTGTCGCCAGGCGGTAGTCAAAGGAAATTAAGTTTATGTCGCGCAAACATCCCATCATCGCCGTGACCGGCTCGTCCGGAGCGAGGAGTTCCGTCGTTATCGATGCCTTCGCGCACATTCTTACTCGCGAGGGAGCGAGCTTTGCCGTTGTCGATGGTAACGGCTTCCACCGCTACGACCGCGATTCATTTCCCGCTGCTGTCCAGGAAGCCGCCAGTCGAGGTAAGTCTCTAAGCCACTTTGCGCCGGAAGCCAACCTCATGGAAAAGCTGGACGCTCTAATGGCGGAGTATTCCATGAAGGGTACCGGGATGCACCGTCGTTACCTGCACAGTGATGAGCAGGGTGCGGAGTTCGAACAGGCGCCGGGAACCTTCACCGATTGGGAGCCGATTCCAGAGAACACCGACATCCTGTATTACCGTGGTCTGCACGGATGTTTCGTGTCCGATAGCGTTGATATTGCCAAGTATATGGATCTAAAGATCGGTGTGGTTCCGATTGTGAACCTCGAGTGGATCCAAAAAATACACCGGGATATGGGCGAGCGGGGCTACAGTGTAGAGGCGGTGACTGACACCATCTTACGGCGCATGCCTGACTATGTGCGTTACATTACGCCGCAGTTTTCTCTTACCGATATCAACTTCCAGCCAGTTCCCCTGGTGGATACCTCTAACCCCTTCGTGGCGCGCGATGTGCCCACGCTTAATGAGAGCGTGGTCGTGATCCGGGTGGCTCACCCTAGCAGTTGTCCCGTGGATTTCCCGTACCTGTTGAGAAATATCCACAACTCATTTATGTCTCGACGCAACAGCATTGTCGTACCCGGGGGCGAAATTGGCGTTGCAATGGAACTCATGCTGGCACCTTTGGTCCACGAGTTATTGGCCCGCCGCAGCGGTACTTGATAACCGCCCGCTGTGCCCCTGCTGCTCGTTGATCCGATCTTCGAAGCGGCACCCGACCTAGTTTCTAGGCGATGGCGATGTTGCTATCCTCGAATTCAGACACAGACCTTGGCCGCCCCAGTGTTCCCGACATCAAGATTTCTGTGCGGCAAACATTCGGAATCGATAGCGACTTTCAGGTCCCGGCGTTTAGTCAAGCTACGGAACACGTGCCGGAGGTCGATGAATCGTACCGATTCGATCCTGCGACCACGCTGGCGATCCTCGCGGGTTTTGCCTTTGGTCGGCGAGTCCTCATCCAGGGTTACCACGGAACCGGCAAGTCGACCCATATCGAGCAGGTGGCGGCCCGCCTCAATTGGCCCTGTGTACGTGTAAACCTCGATAGCCACATTAGCCGTCTGGACTTGGTCGGCAAGGATGCCATCGTGCTGCGCGACGGGCAGCAGGTGACCGAGTTCAGGGAGGGTATTCTGCCGTGGGCGTTTCAGAATCCCACGGCGCTGGTGTTCGATGAGTATGATGCCGGTCGCGCCGATGTGATGTTCGTTATTCAGCGAGTCTTGGAAGCCGAGGGTCGGCTTACCTTGCTCGATCAATCACGCGTGCTGCGGCCGCATCCGGCTTTCCGGTTATTTGCCACCACCAACACGATTGGTCTAGGGGACACCACCGGCCTGTATCACGGTACCCAGCAGATCAACCAGGGTCAGATGGACCGCTGGAACATTGTCGCCACGCTTAATTATCTTGAGCACGATGCAGAGGTGGATATCGTTTTGGCGAAGGTCCCTGCGTACGCAGACGACGCGGGACGCGCGACGGTGGGAGCCATGGTCAATCTCGCGGATTTGACGCGCGCCGGGTTCATGAACAGCGATATTTCGACGGTGATGAGCCCGCGAACGGTAATCACCTGGGCGGAGAATACCTTGCTCTTTAAGAACGTGGCGTTTGCTTTTCGCCTCACCTTCTTAAACAAATGTGATGAAACGGAAAGGCCCATCGTGGCCGAGTACTACCAGCGGTGTTTCGGAAGCGAGCTAGCGGAATCAACCTCCGATCTGACACTAGGATAACCCGCTGATTTATTGATATTTTGACAGCAATCGTTAAAGCTTTGCGCAGCTGATGTGGTATCGGCTAAGCGCACCAAACGTCTAAACCCGTCTCTTGACCGAGTCGTCATATAACTTGACACAGCGCGATCTCAATAAGTGCTTTGAAGCGGTGACGCGGGCCGCAACGCGCGCGCTTGCCCGGCGAAAGGACGTCAGTGTCGAGTTTGGCCGCGGAGATGCGACGCTTGAGAGCAATACGGTGCGTTTGCCAGCACCCTCACCGCAAATGACCCGATCCGAGGTTATCCGCCTGCGCGGGGAAGCGGATTCGTTGGCTCTAAGATTGCGATACCACGATTGCAGGTTGCATGAGCAGTTGGCCCCGGTCGATGTTCTGGCTCGGGAGGTGTTCGATACACTGGAGCAACTTCGCTACGAGGCCCTGGGAGCGCAGCGAATGGCCGGTGTCGCGGCCAATCTTGATGCCCTGCTCGCCGCTCGTTATGCAGCGATGGCAGAGCAGGAGCAACGGGCGTTAGACCCGCTGGGCTTATCTGAGTCGGTGAGACTTTTGGCCCGGGAAGCCATGTTGGGGATCCCACCGCCGAGCCTTGCTGCGCGCCTGCTCGCTGCCCAGCAACACACGCTCGCCTCCAAGGTCGGGGGTGTCTTGGTGCGGCTGAGCCGAAACCTCTCGGAGCAACGGCGCTTTGCCGAGATCGTGATGGAACTTCTGGATGCGCTTGGCTTGGATGTCGCTTCGGCGCTGCATGAAGTGGAACGGGAGGCCGCGGACGAGCAGCAAGCCGATGGCGCAGAGGAACGTGATGACGAGAGCTCCACGGCAGTCGGGCAAGGGCCGCAAAACGTTGAGCCTTCAGCGGGGGAGAACGAGCAGAAGCTTGAGCGGCGAGCCGCAATGGGTGATGCGGCGCGCTCATCCGACGAGTCTGCCGGAACCCTTACAGACGCCTCCCACTCTGATCGATGGATGCCAAGGGAAGTAACCACGAGAGCCTCGGGTTGGAGCCAACGCGCTTGCTCGGCACGTTACTGTGCCTATACGACGGATTTTGATGAGGTTGTTCATGCGCAGCACCTTTGCACACAAGAGGAACTGAGGCGCTTGCGCCTTCATCTCGACCGGCAAGTCGAACACCTTGACGCTATGATCGGGCGGCTGGCTAACCGCCTGCAGCGGCGGCTACTGGCTAAGCAATTGCGAGGCTGGCAGTTTGACCTGGATGAGGGGGTTTTGGATACGGCACGCTTAGCGCGTGTTATTGCGAATCCGCTGAACCCCGTCTCTTACATGTGGGAACAGGAAACGGCATTTCGAGACACGATCGTGACGCTGCTCATCGATAATTCCGGTTCGATGCGTGGCCGGCCCATCACCCTGGCCGCCATCAGCGCGGACGTGCTGGCGCGAACGCTGGAGCGATGCGGTGTCAAAACCGAGATACTTGGATTTACCACTCGCGCTTGGAAGGGAGGCCAGGTGCGCGAGCGATGGATTGAGGGAGGAAAACCGCCCCGGCCAGGACGACTAAATGATCTGCGGCACATTATTTATAAGTCCGCTGACACCCCCTGGCGGCAAGCAAGAAAGAATCTCGGGCTTATGCTGCGCGAGGGAATTCTGAAGGAGAACATCGACGGCGAAGCCCTCACCTGGGCGCATCAGCGGTTACTTCCGCGTCCTGAAGAACGCCGTATCCTGATGGTCATCAGTGATGGAACCCCGGTCGATGATGCCACTCTGTCCGCGAACGGTGCCGGATACCTGGAGCGTCATCTCCGGGAAGTCATCGCCGGTATTGAGAACACCAGTCCGGTAGAATTACTTGCCATAGGGATTGGCCATGACGTGACGCGCTACTACCGTCGCGCGGTGACGCTCGTCGATGCCGAGCAGTTGGGAGGTACCATGATGCGAGAGCTTGCTCGCTTGTTTGACCGCGAATCGGTTAGTCGGGGGCGGCATCCAACCCCGATGTCGGTGTCTTAATCCCCGAATTCCTGTCCCGGCGCTCTAGCGGGCTTGTAAAACTCCCCCTTACGCGGTCCAACGGGCATGGCGCAGCGCCCCTCGAACTAGCCCGCATAAACCCATTCGCTGCGACGTTGTGCAAAGCAGACAGGACTCCCTGTCCGATGAGCGTTAGATTACAGGAGGAGGTTTTGTTCGTTCGATGGGAAACTCACGCGGAGATCCAGCATAAACACCGCCGCGCTTTCCATCCGTGCGTTGCGTAAGACGTATGGTAATGGCGTCGAAGCCCTCAAAGGCATTGATCTTGAGGTGGCAGAGGGGGATTTCTTTGCGCTGCTTGGCCCCAATGGGGCGGGTAAGTCCACCGCTATCGGTGCCATCACTTCTTTGATAACCAAAACCTCAGGCAAGGTTATCATCGCCGGTCATGATCTGGATACGGAACCAACAGCAGCCAAACGGCTTATCGGGCTTGTGCCCCAGGAATTCAACTTCAATGTCTTCGAACCGGCAGGGGAAATCGTCATTAATCAAGCCGGCTATTATGGCATTGGCCGCAAGAGGGCGCACCGGCGGGCCGAGGAATGCCTGACTCAGCTCGACCTTTGGGATAAGCGCCACAGAATCGCCCGGGAGCTCTCTGGAGGAATGAAACGGCGTTTGATGATTGCTAGGGCGCTGGTGCATGAGCCAAAGCTCTTGATCCTGGATGAACCCACGGCAGGAGTCGATATCGAAATCCGGCGCTCTATGTGGGAGCTGTTGCGATTCATCAATGCTCAGGGCACCACCATCATCCTCACCACCCACTATCTGGAGGAAGCGGAAAGCCTCTGCCGAAACGTTGCCATAATCAATCATGGAAAAATCATTGAGAACAGCGCGCTGCAAGCGCTGCTCGGTAAGCTGCAATCGGAGCTGCTCATCCTCAACTTCAAGGATCGCGTCGATCAGCTGCCGCAGGCTTCTGGATACCGCTTTAATTTACTCGACGCTCACACCTGTGAAGTTGAAGTGACTCGAGACAAAGGCTTCAACGGTCTATTTGAAGCCTTATCCCGCTCTGGCATTGAGGTTGTCAGTATGCGTAACAAGCAGAATCGCCTGGAGCAGCTATTTATCGATATTATTGAAGGCAAAAGAGATAGCGACGCGACCGCCCGGACCTCTAATTCATGACCTGGCGGGAATATGCGATTGCATATCGAACGATTGTCACTAAGGAGGTGCTTCGGTTCCTACGAATCTGGAAACAGACAGTGCTGCCGGCGGCAGTGACCACCGTGTTGTACTTCATTGTCTTCGGAGAATTGATGGGCCAGAAGATAGGACCGATGTCCGGATACCGGTACATCGATTATATCGTTCCGGGACTCATCCTCATGTCGGTGATCACGAATGCGTATTCTAACGTCGTTTCATCTTTTTACAGCACCAAGTTCCAAAGGCATATCGAGGAGCTGCTAATAGCACCTATACCGAACTGGGTCATCCTGGCGGGTTATGTCAGCGGCGGCGTTGCGCGCGGTGTCCTGGTCGGCGTGGTGGTTGCCATGATTTCCAGATTTTTCACGGATATTCCCATTAGCCATTTCGCCCCTACCGCCAT
>JAGTVB010000144.1 GCA_018224385.1 Gammaproteobacteria bacterium | reverse complement strand
TTGCGGTGTACGAAACGGTTTAGACTGTGTTTAAATCCTGCCAGTCACATGAAATGAGAGGCAGTATGATGGATGTAATGGAACGAATCAGGCAGCAGGTGGAAAGCAACCCAGTACTCATCTACATGAAAGGAACGCCCCAGTTCCCGCAATGTGGTTTCTCTTCACGTGCCGCCCAAGCGCTGCAGGCCTGTAACGTCGATTTTGCTTACGTAAACGTGCTCGCTGATCCCGAAGTATTTGAAAATCTCCCCCGATTTGCTAATTGGCCCACATTCCCGCAGATCTATATCGATGGGGAGCTCATTGGTGGTTGTGATATCACCCTCGAGCTGTTCCAGAAAGGAGATTTACAGAAGATGACCGAGAAAGCGGCGGCCAAAGCGGGAACCGACGCACCACAGTAGGTCCAGCGCGCGCTACTTTAAAATAGCTTCTAAGAGGCTGCTTCGCTACTTCTAAGAATTACCGCGCGAAGACTCGAGACGCTTCCATAGGCATTGTCCCTGGCTCGCCACATCAATGGCATCGAGCCGGTCCTGATGGGCGACAAGTTCCGCCGCCGTTGCCCGCACCACACGCCGCGGTGCGGCGGCGTGGGTACTGACTGTGGGGATAAGGTGCTGGGATGACGTCTCTCGATTTAGGTGGGTAAGCTCTAGACTGACTTGCCCGCCGGTCATCCTCAGATAGAGGTCGGCGAGGATCTCGGCATCCAATAACGCCCCGTGCAGATCCCGTTGGGAATTGTCCACTTTGTAGCGCTTACACAGCGCATCGAGACTGTTCTTCTGGCCAGGGTGTCTCTGCCGCGCAAGGAGCAAGGTATCTAATATCGTGCAATAATCCTGTAGTCGGGTCCAACGGCCCCCGAGCCGCTTCAACTCGTGGTCTATAAAGCCAACGTCAAAGGGAGCGTTATGGATGATTACCTCTGCGCCCTGGAGAAAACCGATTAAATCGGCGGCGATGTCCCCAAAACGCGGTTTGTCCGCAAGAAACTCATTACTAATACCGTGAATTTGCATGGCTCCGGGATCGATCCGCTGATCCGGCTGCAAGTAATGATGGAAGTAGCACTCCGTCAGGCGGCGGTTAATAATTTCGCGACAGCCGATCTCAATTATCCGATGGCCCTGGAAAGGATCCAAACCGGTGGTTTCGGTGTCTAAGACAACTTGGCGCATGAGGCCTCCGCAGCAGTCCAGCTACACACAAATAAACTCAAGGGCGAGCCAGCCGCCTAAATCATGAGCGCCTGGCAATAAATCGGCTGTGCCTCCCGATAGCGGCGTTGGGTAGTGTTCGCTCCTCGCCTATCGATCGCATAGGTCTCGCCGCTGCGCGCCGTTCATCTCGCTCTGGGACCGCTCGCTACGGTTTCTGCACAACCTCTGGGAGATCTGTTAATTGCCTCTCGATGGCACTTCTCGCGAGTATGTCTACCCGCTCATTATCGACGTGCCCTGAGTGACCTCGGATCCACCGCCATTCAACCTGGTGCCGTTCGCAGGCAACCGCAAGCTCGCGCCACAGATCGGCATTTTTTACCGGTGTCCGATGCGACGTAAGCCATCCCGATCGTTCCCACTTAGGGAGCCATTCAGTGATGCCGCGCTTGAGATATTGGGAGTCGGTGTAGATCCGAACCTTACTGGGGCGCTTAAGGGCTTTCAACCCCTTTATGGCGGCAAGCAGCTCCATCTTATTGTTCGTGGTATGCGCTTCGAAGCCCGAGAGGGCTTTCTCGTGGCGCCCGTATCGCATCAGCACACCCCAGCCTCCCGGACCCGGATTGCCACGACAAGCACCATCGGTAAAAATTTCGACGGGCTGGCTCACCCGCCGCACCTGCTGCGCGGATGGCTTGAATGTACCCTTGCGGAGGGCCCCGCGACACTAACAGCGACCAGGCGACGACGCGGCTGCCATCGCGGCCTGGCTGGGGTCATCGTCGCCACGCGCTTGGTTGCCACCACGACGTACGCGCCCATTAGGTACGGTGGCAGATGATGCCCTAGCCTCTCCACAGACTGCAACCGATGCATCACGCTCTCGCTTCGCAACGGCGGGCGAAGAAAGTGGCCTTTGACGGTCAGATCATCGAAGCCAAGCAGTGCAAGCCAGTCCTTGACGCGAGCCAAACCAAGAAAGCGGCCTTTCCAAGGGGCCCCCCGGCGGCGGCGCAAGAACAGGCGCCAAACCCCAAACCAACTCCAGGGATTAAAGCCGAGCACCAAGAGGCGCCCTTCGGGAACCAGTACCCGCTGCGCCTCACGAAGTGTGTCGTGAACCCTTGAGGCATATTCCAGCGTATGAGGAAGGAGCAACACGTCTACGCTGTCGGACGCAATGGGAAGAGCCTCGGGCGAACCCTGCAGGTAAGAATAAGGGCACTGCGCGGTTTCGTCATCAACTGCAACCAGGACTCGATGCAAAATTCGGCTGCTAGAAAGCAGGTCGGCATTCGCGATGCTCCCCACCTGTAGCAAGTGATATCCAAAAAGATTCGGCAGAATCTCATTAAGTAGTTCCATCTCCGCCTCCAGTACCAATCGGCC
This sequence comes from Gammaproteobacteria bacterium, assembly GCA_018224385.1. Classification (GTDB taxonomy): domain Bacteria; phylum Pseudomonadota; class Gammaproteobacteria; order HK1; family HK1; genus JAGTVB01. Next base: position 7,658 of record JAGTVB010000144.1, on the reverse strand, counting down.
CGGGCAGTTTGAAAACCAACTGTGCAACCCCCTACGCAGTTCGGAATGCATATCAACTCTCTCACTGAACGTTTGGTGATCCGAGCCAACAAGTACTCAGCGGGAAGCGCCCCTGCCGAGCGCCTGGTGGCCAGCAGAGCGGGAAAAACGCATGCCCAAGAGTGTCGCCGTTTACACCAACAAACTCAACAAGACACAAAAGCGGCAAGCTATGCGCTTGGACTCGAGCATATGCGCTGGTGCATCGGTCAGCGGGTGTTTGAAAATCCCGGCGAGCGCCCCAGGTTTGAAACACCGGCTAAGATTCCGTTGGAGCGATAACGAAGCATAGCACCTCAAGAGGCCACGGCGGACGTCTAGGGTGAAGCCGCTAGCGAGGCTCAGCATTGGCGGCTTCGATACCGGAGCAGAGGAAAGCGACTTGGCGTGTGTCGCAAAGAAGCAACGAAAGCGCTCAATAGCAAAGCTGGCTCACGCTCTGCACCGAAATTAGCCCCAGCCCAGGTTTGATTTAGCGAACACCCTCACTTATGCTTAGCGCCAGAATTTAACCGACATCATCCTTATTCAACCAACCCTGGCCTCAGCCGGGATGTTAAAACTCTGGCGAGACAAAATTGACAGGAACAATTTTGCTAAACCGCAGCCTGGCCCTGGAGGGGCGAGCCCCAGGAATGGGCCATTAGACCACAGTGTCCATGGGAGTTACATGAGGATCTCGAACCACCGCGCAATGCCCCTATGGGAAGCGCAGCAGGCTTTAAAAGGTCCTCCAATACCACAGTAATCTAACCGGAGGAGAAGTCATGGAACATAAGCTTCCGCCCTTGCCGTACGATAAGAGTGCTTTGGAACCGAAAATCTCAGCAGAGACATTGGAGTTCCATTATGGCAAGCACCATGCCACCTATGTCAACAACTTAAACAAGCTGATCCCGGGCACTGAATTTGAGAACATGTCTTTGGAGGACATTGTCCGCAATGCGAGTGGGGGTATTTTTAATAACGCAGCCCAGGTCTGGAATCATACATTCTACTGGCATTGCCTGACGCCACAGGGCGGAGGCCAACCTGAGAGTGCTTTGGGCGAAGCCATTACATCCGCATTCGGATCTTTTTCGAATTTCAAAGAGAAGTTCTCGACCTCTGCCGCAACCAACTTTGGTTCAGGTTGGACTTGGCTGGTGAAAAATTCCGATGGCCGGCTTGAGATCGTGAATACGAGCAATGCCGGAACACCATTGACGGAGAGTAAGACGGCATTACTTACCATCGATGTGTGGGAACATGCTTATTACATTGATTATCGTAATGCCCGCCCTAAGTACATCGAGGCATTCTGGGAGCTCGTGAACTGGAGTCACGCGGCTAAGCAATTTGCGGCGACCTGAAAAGCTGCTTAAAAGTGTCGCGAGCGCCGAAGTCGCAGGGCGTATGCTGGGGATAAAATCGTCTGGAACGATTTTGAGTGGCTATAAGCTGGCCCTAAGGGCGAACGCCCCAAGGATGGGGCGGGTAACAATTGGAGGGTATGAGGGCTGCATGGATGGGCATTGCAAGCCGCCGCGCAACGCCGCTATGACAAGCGCCGTCGTTTTTTGAGCAGCTTCTGAAGCATCACGCGGTGCGTGTGGGTTCCATTCGATCAAACGCCCCTCGGGGCGTTTGAGCACCGTAGCGTGCCAACTCACGCGCTTGGCTCAAGCAAGTCAAGAAAGCACTTCTTTGGCCGATATAAAGATGATCCCCCTACACCCTTTTGATTAGCTCTTATTCCCTACGAACCAGTGCTAACGTGGTGCCGTCATATGACCATGTGTAACGCACAGCGAAGCGGATACTTCTTGAGGCTGTCTGTGTTCGGTGCCTCGCTTGGCGTGCTTGCCGGCTGTGCATCGGTGGGAATTGGAGATGAGCCGCAACAGGGTGCGAATAGCGCCGAGGCATCGCGAAAAGATCTCCAATCTTATCATGCGCCCAATACCGCGGTCGAAGAATTACCAGATCATCTATCCGCCAACGGTACCGATGGATCCGTGGAGCCGAGCGCCGTGCCGGACGATACTTCCGCCTCCACCGCAGTAGGGTTACCTGACGATCCGTCCTTCGATCTTTGGGACCGTATCCGTGTCGGTCTTGCGCTCCCTGGATACGAACATCAGCGAACGCAAACGGCGCTGCGGATACTGCAACGTAATCAGCGCTATCTGGATCAGATAACCGAGCGCGCTGGTCGCTATCTCTACCAACTGGTAGAAGCCGTGGAGCAGCGCCAGCTACCGATGGAGCTTGCCCTGCTGCCCATCGTAGAAAGCGGGCTCCAACCGTTTGCTTATTCCCACGCACGCGCAGCGGGCTTGTGGCAGTTCATACCGTCCACAGGCCGGATCTATGGTTTAAAGCAGAACTGGTGGTATGATGGACGTCGCGACATCGTTGAATCCACTCGCGCGGCGCTCGATTATTTGCAAAAGCTGCATGACCTATTCAAGGGCGACTGGCTCTTGGCTATCGCCGCCTACAATTCCGGTCAAGGTAGCGTGCGCCGGGCAGTCGCGAGCAATCTTGATCGCGGGAAACCCGCTGATTTTTGGTCATTACGACTGCCCACCGAAACGCGCGATTACGTTCCGAGATTACTTGCCCTAGCGGCCGTCGTGGCTGATCCCGATCGCTACTCCCTTACCCTCAGGCCTGTTGCCAATAAGCCCTATTTCGAGCGCGTGACAATTGATGGTCAAATTGACCTCGCCTTAGCGGCAGAGCTTGCCGAGATTTCTCTCGAAGAGCTCTATATGCTCAATCCAGCCTTCAATCACTGGGCTACGGATCCAGACGGCCCTCATCACCTGTTGCTACCGGCCGGTGGGACCCCTCATTTTTCCGAGAGACTCGCAGGCCTGCCGGCAGAACAGCGTGTAAAATGGCATCGTCACCGCATCCGAGGAGGTCATACATTGAGTGGTATTGCCAAGCAGTACCAGACGACAGTCCCGGTCCTTCGGCAGGTGAATAACTTAAGGGGCTCGACAATTCGGGCAGGCGACAGCTTGATTGTGCCGGTAGCCGCTCGCTCGCTGGCGCAGTACACGCTAAGTGCTTATGGAAGAAGATCCGCCTCACGAGACACACCCTCCCCGGAGACCACGAAGCATGTTTATGCGGTGAAGAAAGGGGATACACTTTGGAGTATTGCCCGCTATCATAGCGTTTCCACACGCCATCTGACGAAATGGAACGGAATAGCGCTCGCCGATCCGCTACGCCCTGGGCAAGAACTGAGCATCTGGATACACACGAAGGAGCAAGATAATCCAACGAGGCAGTTAGTAGCCACAACCGGTGGTCCATCCATCACCGGCAAGACCATCCGCCGCATTCGATACGTGGTGCGTCGAGGGGATTCCCTTTGGAACATCTCTCGTCGATTCAGAGTGACCGTGCCGTCGCTTCGGGAGTGGAATCGCATCACCGAAGGTGCTCCCATCAAGCCCGGGCAACGACTCGACGTATTTATCGATGTCACTCAGCAACTTGAAAACACCTAGCAGGATCGCAACGACATCTCGTAATCTGGAGAGAGCCTCCTCTCGCAGGGACTAGCAAATGACCTATTGAGCTTACACAGCAGCCATCTCCACCGTATCGTAATAGCCCCGCGCGGTTTCCGCCATGCTTCAAGAATGGTGAGGCGCTCTACCCGCAAACCACCGATTCCCCCGCTTTCTCCTATAATAGACACACTCACAAGTACACAAGTGCCTTTGGCACGCTCGAAAGCGGGCGCCGCGCTCGCTTAGCTCGGCTCGAATGCGGTGTCCTATACGTTTCGAAACCCGGAGGAAGGATTAATGAAGAATGAATATCCATCGCTTTCCTATGTTTCACTTCAAGCGGGAACTACTTTTCTACATCCACCCAATCTTCCAGAGCTGGTGCACCTTGACAGCCCTGCGGCTGATGTAATGACGGATTTCCGGTTTGTGCATCCAGTCACGGTGCGGCCGCAGACCCCTATTGATAACGCTTTAGAGAAGATGAAGTCGGCCGGTGTTCGTCTGCTGCTCGTCACAGATGACGAAGGCAACATCATTGGCATCGTAACCTCTAAAATCCTGCTCGGAGAGGCACCTATCAAAATTGTTCGAGAAAAGCGCATACCACGTAGTGCGGTTACTGTAGCCATGGTTATGACTCCGCAGCCGGAGGTGCCTTTACTGGATATGAGGAGCGTGCGAAACGCCCAGGTAGGGCACATCGTCAAAACCCTCCAGCAACTCGACCGCAAACACCTTCTGGTCGCGGAGATCGATCCGAAAAGCAAACAGCAGCGAATCTGTGGACTTTTCTCCACAAGCCAGATAGGCCGCCAACTGGGCGTCACAGTGGTCCCAGAAACCGCCGCAGCTCAAACCCTGGCCGAAATCCAACAGCAGTTGGGAGGAACTTAGCCGTAGGGATGTATTCACAACTTCCCTTGACGCGGGGAAATAGGCGGCCATAGCGGCCCGAAGGACAAAAAGTGCCGCAACGATGACTCTGGCGGAACAATCGCTCAAAACGGCCCGTTGTGACTGAAGCCCAGTAAGAACCGCTATAAGCGATTTTCGTCCCGAAGTCGCGGTGGGGCCAAAGCCATGAACAGAGCTATCGGCCGCTAGAGGCCGATAGCTCCACTCCAGCGATTTCTTTACTCTCACGATACGACTTGCCCTAAGGTACTCGCGACACTTCGGAGCGCCCTATTAGGACCCCCCAAAATCTAACAGGTTCGCTCTACACGACAAGGGGCTCACGTGGTTGACATGCTACGGATAATTCAGATTACCGATACCCATCTACTTGCAGACAAACACGGCCTTTTACGAGGTCATGACACCGACCGTTCTTTGCGAAGAGTGCTCGATCATGTAGCTCAGCATGCAGCGCCGTTCGACTTGGTTTTAGTGACGGGAGATCTTGCACACCAAGCTGAGCCAAACGCTTATATGCGTCTCAAATCGTACCTCAAGAAAACCGGTGTCCCGATCGAATGCCTCCCCGGCAATCACGATCGTCAGAGCGTTATGCAGGCGAGCTTCATACCCTATGGGATCGGTTGCGCAAACATCTTTGACCGGAGGCCATGGCGCATTATCATGCTCAATTCCGTGATCCCCGGGCAGGATCTAGGTCAACTGAGCGCTGCGGAACTGGCGCGACTCGACAACGCGCTCAGGGATTTGACAGAGGGTCATGCTCTGGTCTGCCTTCACCATCCGCCCGTACCGGTGGGCAATCCGAGCATGGATGAGATGGGCCTCAGCAATGCGGCAGAGTTCTTTCGCGTCATCGATGCCCATTCATGCGTGCGCGCCGTACTGTGGGGTCATGCTCACAGCGAGTTCGCTGATGTACGCCGTGGGGTCCAACTCTTGGGCACCCCTTCGACGTGCTTTCAGTTTAGGGCAAGCGCTGCGGGAATTGCCGTAGATGACGCTCCGCCGGCTTATCGTTGGCTCTGGTTGTTCCCCGATGGGACCCTTAAAACTGGTGTTACCCCTGTTTGAATTACTGCTATCGATTAAGGCAGGAGCATGAGTCAGACGCGCTAATCAAAGCCAAGTCTGCCGCAGGGTCGTGCCTCTGGTGGGTTGCAAGCCTTCGCCCTAAAGGGAACACGGTTTGCATTTTCGTATTGCTGAATTATAAGCTTGTTACAAGAACGATCTCCACGGACAAGATGCGCTTTGGAGCTTGGATACATGGGTGGCTCGTCAATTAATTGCTGCTTAGTAAAGGTAGATTATGGGACTTCTCAACGGAAAGCAGGCCTTAATCGTCGGCGTTGCTAGCAACCGGTCCATCGCCTGGGCCATCGCGGAGGCGATGCGCAAGGAAGGGGCCGAGCTGGCATTTGCCTATCAAAACGAAAGGCTCGGGGCGCGCGTGCGCGCCTTAGCCATGGAGGCGGAATCTTCTCTTACTTTTCCCTGTGACGTAGCGAAGGATGAGGAAATCGATACTCTTTTCAGCGCCCTGGAAAAACACTGGAGGCACCTCGACATCATTGTGCATTCAGTCGCCTTTGCGCCGTCAGAGCAACTGAAAGGCGACTATCTCGATGCTGTGACACGCGAGGGTTTTCGCACCTCTCATGATATCAGCTCCTATAGCTTTACCGCACTCGCTAAGCGAGGCCGCGCAATGATGCGCGGCAGGCAAGGCGCCCTATTAACGCTAACCTACTTAGGAGCAATCCGGGCACTCCCAAATTACAATGTCATGGGCCCTGCTAAGGCCAGCTTGGAGGCAAACGTTCGCTATATGGCGCGGGCGCTGGGTGCAGAAGGAATTCGCGTTAATGCTGTCTCTGCCGGTCCCATTAAAACCCTAGCTGCTGCTGCTATTGGGGATTTCCGCCGGCTGATGGAGTTAGTAGCGGAAAACGCACCACTCCAGCGTAACGTCACAGCCGAAGAAGTTGGCAATGCGGCGGCATTCCTGTGCTCTGATCTCGCCTCCGGCATCACGGGGGAAATTCTTTATGTGGACGGTGGCTTCAACTTCTCATATGGGGATCCTCCACCGGCATGAAATGGAATTGATGGAATGCGCCGCACCAGGGCAGTCTTGTACTTTTGAAGGAGACGAATTTCGGGCAAAATAACAATCAATAGGTTTCCATCTGGGACCGAGGCTTGGCGCGGAGTGATACTTTTGTGGCAGCCCTGATCCTAAGGCTCGACATTACTGGCCAGCCGTTGCGCTGGATACCTTGGCAACAAGCGGTCATGCTGCAAACAAAGGAAATGGTGGCCTGGGACGCAGGAGATACCATTTTTACTTTTCGTGGAGGAATTAACCGCAGTACCGGACGACGTTCCCAAGTCAGGGTTAATTCGATCATTGCAGTCCGCGGAACGCCTCGCTATCAAAGCAGCAAGGAGAGCGTTCCTCCCTTGTGCAACCGCCAGTTATTTCTTCGCGATTCGCACCTCTGTATGTACTGCGGAAAACAACTGCCGGAGCACTTGTTGACCCGTGATCATCTCCTTCCACTTTCGCGAGGCGGTAAAGACTGTTGGAGCAATGTCGTTACCGCGTGCAGAATCTGTAATCATGCCAAAGGAGCGCGTACCCCAGAAGAAGCGCAAATGGCGCTGCTTGCCGTTCCCTTCGTACCCAATCGAGCAGAGTACCTTGTACTCTCCAACAGACGAATCCTTTTGGACCAGATGGAATTTCTAAGAAAGCGTTTCCGGCAAGGCAGTCGCTTGAATAACGTCCAATAAGTGCATGCAGAAAAGCAAAGAAATCCCCGCCGCAGCATTAACACGGAGGTGGTTCAGAGGAGATCAAACGCTGTTGTTTTTGAGGCCGCTCCTCCGGGCCTTAGAGCGTGTTTTAAAACCCCGGCGAGCACCGGCAGAACAAGGCGCACGCTGGTGAGGAACCGGAGTGTACAAAGGAGTACCTGAGGATTTCGAACCAGCGCGCAACGCAGTTATGGCAAGCGCAGAAGGTTCTAAAACATGCTCTTAGATTCTATCCCGATGCACCTGAACTTGCGCCTCTTGGTGCAGACTCTGCACCAAAGAGTCGAAGCTTTCTTGCCCGTAATCGCGGCGCAAAGTATTTTGCACATTATGAACAGATTCAGCCTGTACGGCTGTGGG
>JAGTVB010000143.1 GCA_018224385.1 Gammaproteobacteria bacterium | reverse complement strand
CCAAAGCCTCGCCCGCCTGCTGGCGACGGTGGCACGAAGGGAATCGCTGAAACACTTGGACCGCGGTGCGGTGGCGCGCTTGATCGAGGAAAGCGCTCGCCAAGCGGGGGATGCGGAGAAGCTCTCCACGCAGATTCGCCAGCTCACCGATATCCTGCGCGAGGCCGATTACTGGGGGACCAAGAACGGCCACAGGATCATTGGCGCTGACGACGTGCAGCAGGCCGTCGATAGCCGGGCCCGTCGCCGAAGCCGGATTCGCGAACGCTTTCAAGAAGAAATCCTGCGGGACACGATCTTGATCGACACCACGCATGCGAAGGTGGGTCAGATCAACGGCCTGGCTGTGATGCAGGTGGGCGATTTCATGTTTGGCCGCCCCAGTCGGATTACCGCTCGGCTGAGCCTTGGCAGCGGCAAGGTGATCGATATCGAGCGGGAAGTCGAGCTCGGCGGACCAATCCACTCGAAAGGCGTACTGATACTTTCCAATTTTCTTGCTGCCCATTACGTCATCGACAGACCCCTGTCACTGTCGGCCAGCCTGGTATTTGAACAGTCCTACGGCGGTGTCGAGGGCGACAGCGCCTCCTCGGCGGAGCTCTATGCGTTGCTCTCGGCGTTGGCCGAAGCGCCCATCAAGCAGTCATTTGCGGTGACCGGGTCGGTCAATCAATTCGGCGAGGTGCAGGCCATCGGCGGTGTCAATGAAAAGATCGAAGGCTTTTTCGACATTTGCAATGCGCGCGGGCTGACCGGGGAGCAGGGCGTGCTCATTCCGGTTTCCAACGTCAAGCACCTGATGCTGCGCCGCAACGTCATTGAGGCCGTGGAAGCGAATCAGTTTCACGTCTATCCGGTGGGGACCATTGATCAGGGCATCGAACTTCTCACCGGCATCGAGGCTGGCGCGCGCGACTCCGGCGGCGAGTTTCCTGAAGGATCCATTAACCATCGGGTGAAGGCGCGGCTCATCGATTTTGCGGAAAAGCGCCGGGCGTTCGCGGCCGACTCAACAAAACAGGAGTCGCCTTGAGCAACGGCGAAGAGAGGCTACGCATCCGGCGTATTGCCATCGCGTTGGGCAGCGAGGCTCCGGATGTGCGAGCGCTGGAGCGAATTGCACGGCTTGCGGCAGGGCTGCGCGCAGAGATGGCGGGGCTGTTCGTGGAAGACATTGATCTCCTGCACCTTGCGGCGCTTCCCTTTGCGGCGGAATTCTCCCGCTTCACACGGCGTCATCGGCGGCTCAAGGGTGCCGAGATCGAACGCCAGCTTCGCATTCAGGCCGCAGCGGCGCAACGTGCATTGGCGACTGCCGCTGAGCACGCGGGGGTGACCTGGTCATTTCGCGTGACGCGGGGTTGCGTGGCCGCGTTGCTGCTGCAAGCCGCGGCGGAGGTCGATTTATTGGCGCTCGGCGCCTCCCGGCGGATTTTGCTGCGGGAAAGTGATTTTGGGTTTGCCACCGAAGCGGCGGCGCAGCGGGCGCTGCGGGCCGAAGCCCCGGAGAGGCCGGTGGCCGTGGTTTGCGATGACACGCCTCCCGGGCGGCGGGCGCTGACCGTGGCGAGGCATCTCGCCGATGCTGACGGCCGCGCTCTGACGGTGCTGCTCGTTGGCGCCGATCAGCAAGGAGTCGAGCGGCTGCGCCGCGAGGCGGTGTCTCACATCGGCGAGCGGCGCGGGCGTTACCGGCAGGTGATCGATCCGAGCGTGAGTACATTACTGAACACCGTCCGGTCACAGCACGCCGCCATGCTGGTATTGCCGGCGAGCCCGCCGATGCTAGACACCGCCGCATTCAAGCTGCTGCGCGAAGGATTGAGCTGCCCGGCGCTGCTGGTCCGTTGACAGAGGAGGTCAGGCCGCGCGTACCGAAAATCTGTAGGTCGCTTCCAGCTCCCGGCCAAAGCGGACGCCGTGAATACCATCCCCGGGGGCGAAGACGCTATCGGTGTTGCGGGTAGAGCGCTTCGCCGTCCACGGGCGGTGGCATAGCGGGCGGCGGTATCGTTGCCGGCTGGACGCCGAGGTCGCCAAGCGCGGCTTTGGCGCGCACGGTGATATCGGTCATGAACTGAAATTGCTGCCCTGCATCGATAGGATACGCCTTGACTTCATAGTGAGTATCCCACGGTCGCTCGGAGACGATAACGGTGATGGGGCGCTCCAACTGAAGGTAAGGACTCGTGAGGGCGACATCGTAGAGCCGCTGACGTACCTGCATCGCATCGTGCAGCGGATGGAGGTGGAAATTCACCACACAGAGCAATTCACGTCTGCCGCTATTGGCATTATAGATATTGGTTTCCCACACCTTGCTGTGGGGAATGGTCACCACTGTATCGTCAGGAGTAACTATCTGAACCGTTCGCAAATTCACCGCGGTAACCACCCCATAGGCATCGTCGATCCGGATCCAATCCCCCGGACGGTACGGCTGCTCGAAGACGGTCACCACGCCCGCAATGAGGCCGTTGACATAGTCCTTGAACGCAAAGCCGATCGCCAGCGCGGTAGCGCCCAATACTGCAACGATGTTGGGTAGGCTGGGGTCGAGGACAAGGGTGATGATCAGCACGATGGTGAGCGCCAAGATCACTAAACGCAGAACGGGCACCCATTTCAGGATTACGAGACGCATACCGGCGGGACTGCGCTGTGCCAGCCAAGGCAAACCGCGGCGCACGAGCATGGTCAGTGCCCAGGCCACCACCATGATGGACAGCAAGTAGAGCAAGCTGGGGAGACCGAGATCCCTTAGGATCTGCACCACCTGTTGGGTTTTGTCGTCCATGGCTTCTCATTATCCTAAGGCGCTGGCCCGTTGCCAAGCTGGGACAGACAGCCCGGCCCCTGCGGCACTTGTGGAGCAGCTTCTGAGATTGAATGAGACCGAGCGTCTGCTCAGCGGGTTGCGGATTTTTCTCAACCCAAAGGGAGCGCTCAATTACCCCTTGCTCGGTTTTCCTGCAACGCATCGGGCACCCTCTCGAAGTAGCGCTCGATGAGGCGCGGCGCATCGAAGTAGCGCTCGCCCACGAAGGCAACGGCATGTCGCCCCCATTGGCGCATGGCTCCCGGGCTGTCCACTCCGGTAGGCCAAAGCAAGCAGCGCTCGCGGCGTTCGGTGTGGGGCACGATACCGCTGGGCCCGAACAGGCTGCGATAGCCGTCACCTATTGGCAGGGCGCGCAGCAGGTCGTATTCGCGAAAGCGATACCCCACCTCGGCGCTCGCCGCGGTTGCCGTGCCGCTGGCCGAATAGACACGCTGAACGGCGTGGCTGGTGGCGGCGATCCGCAGCACCTTGCGCGACGGCTCGAGGCGCACGCGTTGCGGGACCAGCACCGGTTCCTCAAAATCAACGCGCCGGCGCACCAAGCGCAGTCGAGGCGTGGGAAAGAAGCGGTGATAACAACCGCAATTATGTACCGAATCATAGACGAGGGGCTGCCCATCAGCGGCTAAGGTGACCCGCCAAATAATACCGTCGAGCCGGCCGCCCAACAGATCGAGAGTCCCGGTGCGTGGCCGGGCAGGAAACCAGACGATGTAATTGAGCTGCAGCAGGATCTCCCCGCCGAGGCGCCCGTAGGACAGGTGCGTGAACACCACTGGCTGGCGGGTGTTCACTTCCGGCCTGCGGTTCCAGTAAGGCATACCGATGCGATCCGCGTCGGCGGCCACATCCACCTCCCAAACCGGGGCGAAGGCGGCAAACAGCCGCCGCCGCTCGGGGCCGTCGGGATTGGGGATGCGCAGCGGATTGTCCGCCGAGCGCCGCAAAATCGCTGCCACCTCGCTGCTTGGCAACAGCCTGTCCTCGGTTGGCGGCATGAAGCGCACCAATCGTCCCTGCACCGGCACATGGTTCAGGGGCGTGGCATAGGTCTGCTCAACCTCGCTGTGATAACGACGCACGCCTTGGAGGACGCCGAGCGAGGTCAGCGGATAGAGCCCCAGGATCTGTTGCCAGAGAACATAGTCGGAGGGAACGCGGGCGACCTTCAAGAGCCGCGTGCGGGCACGGCCTTCCCCCATATCAAGCCGCTGCAGCCGTTCCCCGCAAGCGCGTGCCCGCTGCCACAGGTCTTCGGCGGTCGGCGAGCCGGAACCCAGGCGTGCCCGCTGAGCCGCGCTGAGGGCACGATATTCGTTGTCTCTTCCCTCGAGGTCAAGCTGGCGCATCTGCTCCATCCAGGCCTGAAAGCCCGTCGGCGACAGATCATCGCCCGCGAAGGAGGCGAGAAATCGATCGATCCGCAAGTAGGGAAATCCGGGGACGCGAGTAGCCTGAGCGTCGCCCATACCGGCCTGCCGGATGGTGTCATCGCTTAGGTTGAGGAACGCGAGACAGGCGTGCGCCTCGGGCGGGGCTGCGGGGCGCGAGGGCGCTGTGCTGCATCCGACGAGCACCAGCATTAAGGGCATGAAGAGATGCGGCGCGCCGCTGAGTTTCATCGCCGGGTGAAGGCGCAACTCACTACCCACGCCAAGCCGCGATGCTCAGCCAGCCGAGTTCTCGGTCGGTAGGCATTTCCCTGAGAGGATGTTTTGAACCGGCGGCGCTTTCGCGAGCGGCGTGGCACGCTGGCGCAAAATCCTCATGTCCTCCCATAGGCACTCCGGTTCACTCGCCCCATCTCTGGGGCTCCCCGCTTCCGGGCCAGCCTGCGCTCTGCGCGCGCGGCGTGGAGACTTCGTCAAGCAGCGCGCCTGCTAACGTCTTATCCTGAAGGACTAGGCCGTGGACCGCTTCTTAGGGTAGGTACTGATTCCCAAGCCTTCGCCAGCCTGTATCATGAGCACACTAGGGGTTTCCCGCGTTATCCGGCCCTTCCGACTTGGTCGAAAAAGTCCAGGTGCGCGTCAAGGAACGATAGGCCACCATCTCAAGCGATCATGTATCACAAATCCATCCAGCGCGACACCCTATGCGCGGTATGTGCAGGGCCTGCGCGTTGAGGCAATCTCTATTCGGGGCATGGTACCGATGAATAGCAAGCGAAATTGGCACAACCTTCCGGAGGGCGAGGTTCTGTCCGAGTTGCAGACGAGCGCCGAGGGGTTGAGCAAAGATGAGGCGGGGAAACGGCGCGAACGCTATGGCCCCAACCGGTTGCCGGAGGCGCGCCGTCGCAGCCTGCTGGTGCGCTTTGCACTTCAATTCCATAACATCCTCATCTACGTCCTGCTGGCGGCTGCGGGCATCACCGCACTGCTTGATCATTGGGTCGACACCGTGGTGATCCTCGCGGTGGTGGTGGCCAATGCCATTATCGGTTTTGTTCAGGAAGGCAAGGCGGAAAAAGCCATGGACGCCATCCGGGAAATGCTCGCGCTGCAAGCCGTCGTGCTGCGCGCCGGCCAGCGGCACACGGTGGCGGGAGAGGAACTCGTTCCCGGCGATGTCGTACTGATAGAGGCCGGCGACAAGGTACCGGCCGATCTGCGCCTGCTGAAAACCCATGGGCTGCAGGCGCAGGAGGCCATCCTCACCGGCGAGTCCGTTGCCGTGGAGAAGCAGACCGAACCGGTTGACGCCGGCGCTCCGCTCGGGGATCGCAGGTGTCTGGCCTTTAGCGGCACGACCGTCACCAGCGGACAAGGTAGCGGTGTAGTCATAGCCACGGGCGAGGCGACCGAGGTCGGCCGCATCAGCGGCATGCTTTCTGAAGTCGAGACCCTGACCACGCCACTGGTGGAGCAGATGGGGGTATTCGGAAAGTGGCTTACCCTCTTTATCCTGGCCGTTGCCGCCCTGATTCTGACCCTCGGATTTTTTGTACTGCATCAGGAGTTCACCGAATTATTTATGGCGGTGGTGGCGCTCATGGTAGCCGCCATACCGGAAGGTTTGCCGGCCGTGCTCACCATCACGCTGGCCGTCGGGGTACAGGCCATGGCGCGGCGTAACGCCATTGTTCGCCGCATGCCCGCCATTGAGACCCTGGGATCGGTCTCGGTCATCTGCGCCGACAAGACGGGTACGCTCACACGCAACGAGATGAGCGTCGCGTCGGCGATCACCCACGATCAGGTGTTTCGCGTCGCGGGTCAGGGCTATGAACCGGCAGGCGAAATCAAGCGGGAAAATGATCCCATTGCTGCCGAGGATCAACCGCTGCTGGTGGAGCTGGGCCGTGCCGCCGCGCTCTGCAATAACGCCGAGCTGAGAAAGCGTGAGGGTGTGTGGACAGCCGAAGGCGATCCGATGGAGGCGGCGCTGCTGGCGTTCTCGGCCAAGGTGGGGATAAATGGCGGTGACGAACGCAATCAGTGGACACGCACCGATGTCATCCCCTTCGATGCCAAGCGTAAATACATGGCAACACTGAATCATGACCACGAAAACCATGCCTTTATTTTCGTCAAGGGGGCGCCGGAAACCATTTTGTCCCTGTGTAAGGAGCAGCGGCTCGGCGAGCATGGCGTGGCGCCGCTGAACGAAGCCGACTGGCGGGAGCGAGCCGACGACATCGCGGCGCACGGCCAGCGGGTGCTGGCGCTGGCGGCAAAGCCGGTAAAACCTGAGCATACCGTGCTGGAACACTCCGACCTGGAAGGTACGTTGATACTGCTCGGCATGGTCGGACTGATCGATCCGCCCCGCGAGGCGGCGCTTGCAGCGGTAGCGGAGTGTTACGCCGCAGGCATTCGCGTAAAGATGATCACCGGCGATCACGCCACCACCGCCGCGGCCATCGGGCGGCAGTTCGGGCTACAGAATTCGGACAAGGTGCTGACCGGTGCGGATCTTGATGAACTCGACGATGCGGCGCTTCGCGACACGGTGCTGGAGACGAATGTATTTGCCCGCGCCAGCCCGGGGCACAAATTGCGCTTGGTGACGGCGTTGCAAGCGCATGATATGACCGTGGCCATGACCGGCGACGGGGTCAACGATGCACCGGCGCTGAAACGCGCCGATGCGGGCATTGCCATGGGCCAGAAAGGAAGCGAAGCGGCCAAGGAAGCCTCGGATCTGGTGCTGGCGGACGACAACTTCGCCTCGATCGCCGCCGCCGTGCGCGAGGGCCGCACGGTTTACGACAACATCAAGAAAGTCATCAGCTGGACCTTGCCCACCAACAGCGGTGAAGCCTTGATCATCATCCTGGCGCTGATATTCGGTATGGCGCTGCCGATCACGCCCATCCAGATTTTGTGGGTCAACATGATCACCGCCGTGTCACTGGGCATTGCGCTGGCCTTCGAGCCGACTCAGGAAGATGCCATGCGTCGTCCACCGCGCCCGCGCGGCGAGCCTCTGTTGACCGGCGCCCTCATCTGGCACATCGTGTTGGTGAGCACATTATTCCTGGCCGGGGTGTTCGGTATCTATGTGTATGCCGTCGACCGCGGGTATTCGGTGGACCTGGCGCGCACCATCGCCATGAACACGCTGGTGGTGATGGAGATATTTCATCTCTTGTATATCCGCAATCTGTCCCGGATTTCCTTAACGTGGAAGGCCGTTCGCGGCACGAAAGCGGTTTGGTTGGCTGTAGCGCTGGTGATTATTGGGCAGCTCGCGGTGACCTATCTGCCGCCGCTGCAAGCAATCTTCGCCACGGAAGCGGTATCTTTCCGGGATGGGATGCTTATCGTCGGGATAGGCGTGGCGCTGTTTGCCGTCATCGAGATCGAGAAACAGGTACGAATGCGTGTGCGCTTGCCCAAGGAGGCTTAAGAACGCGCTCCAGCGAGCGCGCGAACGTACGCTCTAATTCAAGCGAAGCGGCGCTGACAATGCGGAAGACTCTGGTTTTTACGAGCGAAAAATAGGGCTGGGGTTAGTCGGCGGCAACAGGCACTGATCCCGAGGTGTGACGCCAGTGCGCAGCGGCAACGGCCATCCTCGGCGCCCGGGTAGAGCGCCGCAGACCCTGTACCCCCTATGGACAGACAGTAACTTCTAAGGAGAGTCGGCGTGCGGCTTAAGGGTTCTTGTCAGGACGTTCCACATACTGCTGGGCGTCCAACCAGGCTGCCATGCCTCCCTCGAAGTCATACACGTCGGCGAAGCCGGCCTCCTCGAGTTTGCGCGCTGCCTCGCGGGACGCCGCGCAGTCGGCGCTCGCACAATACACGACCAGAGGCCGATTCTTACCGCCAGCGAGCTCCTCGGCCCGCTCGACGAAATCTTTTCGGGTGACCGGTATGTTTACGGAGTCCGGAATGTGTGCCTCCTCGAAATCCGCCTCGCTGAGCACATTGATCAATATGGCAACCGGGTCTCGTTCGAGCATTTTCTTAAGTTCATTGGCCACCACTGTGTTCATGGCTGCACACCTCTTTGCTTTCCGCCAACGCCTAACTTATCAGCCGTGCGGCAGGCCTTGCTATAGGTAAAAACCCGCAACAGCACACGACCCGCTCGTTTGACCGATCCCAATTTCTGGGAGCGTGAGGCGCTGCCGCGCTGGCCCGTGTCGCAGAGGCGTCAGGGAGTGCAGGAACGCCGGTACGGGCGCTTGAAACGGTTGCGATGTAGAATTCCCTTAGGGAGCGTTCCTTAAGAGATTATCCTTTGGCGTGAAATATTATCGAAAAATAACTGCACTATCCTGGAAGAATGCGCGCCGAGGCTCTTGAGAACGATCAGGCTCGCGAGGCCGTTCGGGCCGCAGCGAGACAAGCCGTGTTCGTTCAGAACTCCATCCTATGAAGCCCAGAATGATCTATTGTCTGTTGCCGCCGCCGGAGCTCGAAGCGATCAACCGTCAGACTGCCAAGCGCTATGAGTTCACACCCGTCGGCTATTTTATGCTGGACAAGGCAGGGTGCATCTTAGAGGCCGATGCCTCGGGCAGTCGTTTGCTGAAGTTGGAGCAGGGGGCCTTGATCGGCAGCTATTTTTCACGCTTTCTGCTGGTGCATTTCCGCGATGATTATTTCCGGTATCGCAGAGGCATCTTCGAAAATGCGAAAGCGGATCCCTGTGAAGTTGAGCTCAGGAGAGGTGATGGAACGCTCTTATTTGCCCAGTTGCATAGCGCCGTGTTATGGGACTCGCAGAGGCACGCGCATGTGGAGTGGATGACCGTCACCGATATCACCGAGTGCAAGCAAGCACGCTCCTGGCTTTCCGATCTCACCCAGAATTTGGAGCAGCGGATCGTAGAACGTACCGCACAGCTCAAAGCAGCCGAAGAACAGCGGCAGGCGGAGCTTGCAGCGCGCCAGCGCATCGAGCACTCTCTGCGTGAGAGTGAGAGCCGATTCCGAGACTTTGCCGAAGCCGCGGCGGATTGGTTTTGGGAGATGGGGGCGGATCTCAGATTTACCTTTTTGGCCGGGCGCTATCAGGAGGTGATGGGTTTATGCAGCGCGCAGCTGCTCGGGCGGACACGTCAAGAAATCTATGCAGACCAAATGGACGATGCCGAGAAGTGGGCGCAGCATTTTTCCGTTCTGGAAGCCCGGAGCGCATTTGAGGGCTTTGAATTTAAATGGGTTTGTCCAGACGGCACAGGGCGCCTGCTGAGGCTTTCGGGTCAGCCGATCTTTGATAACAAGGGTCAATTTCAAGGCTATCGAGGGGTGGGGCAAGACGTTACTCAATACAAGCGTCTGGAAGAACAGTCGAGACAGCGGTGGACAGAGCTGGCTCGCTTCAGTCATAGCGTCCTGGCGAGCGAGATGGCGAGCACGTTGCTCCATGAGCTGAATCAGCCGCTCGGGGCCATCACTAATTATTGTGCAGCCGTTCAGAGAATGCTGCATGCGGGCGCCGAACATTCCCCGCTGTTCGCGGAAGCCGTGGCGCAGGCGGCGCGGCAAGCACAGCGTGCCGCGGCGATCACGCACCGCTTACGGGCTCTTCTCCATGTCGGGCGCTCGCAACCTACCGCCATCCACCTGAATGACTTGATCAAAGAGATTGTCTCGTTGGTTGAATGGGAAGCGCAGGAGAATCGGTTAGTCATCGAGACACAACTGCAGTCATCGCTGCCTGCGGTGGTCGCCGATCGCCTGCAAATAGAGCAGGTGATCTTGAATCTATTGCGTAATGGCATGGAGGCCATGGAGGTGACGGAGGATCGGGAAAAAAGGCTCATTATCCGCACCTCGGTGCGCGATGCACAATCGGTCCAGGCGGTCGTGGAGGACCGAGGCCCGGGAATCGATCAGGCGGTCGTTGACCGTCTGTTTGATGCGTTCTACACCACCAAAGCAGGCGGCCTTGGCCTCGGGCTCGCTATCAGTCGGAGCATCATCGAGGATCACGGCGGACAGCTTTGGGCTAAGTGTGGGTCGGCTAGCGGTTCAAAGTTCTACTTTACGCTACCGACAGAGTGATACTAATGTCAGTCTATATAAATGATACAGCGCAAGTAGATCAACCTAGAGTACCCACCGTATTCATGGTGGATGACGATGCAGGGTTCCGCCGTTCACTGGCGGTCCTAGTGCAATCGGCCGGCTTTGCCGTGCGGGACTATGCATCGGCGAAGGAATTTCTCGATGCCTATCAACCCCGGTGGCCCGCGTGCCTGTTGCTTGATCTGCGCATGCCTCACGTCGGAGGCTTGGAGCTTCAGGCGTTGCTGACCGCCAAGAAAATGGACATTCCGATCATCTTTGTCTCTGCGCACGGAAGCATCTCGGCGGCCGTGAGGGCGCTGCGGGCAGGCGCCATGGATTTCGTTGAAAAACCCTTCAACGATCAGGAATTGCTTGATCGCATCCACCTTGCGATGCGCGAGAGCCAACGCCGGCGCGAGGAAGCCCTGGAGAAGTCCCTCTGGATGGGACGCTACCAACAGCTGACTCCCCGTGAGCGGGAGGTGATGAAAATTTTACTAACCGGCCGCACTAATAAGCAGATTGGTACGGTCCTCGGTATCAGTTACCGAACCGTCGAGTTTTATCGAGCACAAGTGATTCGCAAAATGGGAGCAACCTCCTTGGCAGACCTCGGCCAGATGTCGGAGCGATACAAGAGGTTGACGTGAACCGATGATCCGGGGAGCTCGTGTCGGGGAAAAACCTGCGTCCTTTGGCTAGGTGGTGCGTCTAGGAGAGTACTGTCACCGGATGTCGTCCCAAGTGACCGCCATTCTCGGTTTAACTTACAGGAGAGACACGATGCGCTTTCAACTCGCCTTAAACGTCCAGAATATCGACGAAGCCGTCAGGTATTACGCCAAACTTTTCGATACCCAACCCCACAAGCGGCGGGCAGGTTATGCAAACTTCGCCATCGACAGCCCACCGCTGAAGCTGGTGCTCTTTGAGAACCCCGACGCCACCGAGCGGCTGCATCATGTGGGGGTCGAAGTGTTCGAGCCCGAGCAGATTGACCGCGCTGCGCGGCGGCTCCGTGACCAGGGTATCTTGGACGAAACCCAACGCGGTGAAACGTGCTGCCACGCCACGCAAGACAAACTTTGGTCGCGAGAACCGCAAGGATTGCGTTGGGAGTGGTATCGAATCACCGACGATGCGCCGGCGGAGGAATCCGGGGCGTGCGGCTTGGACAAGTGCACCGGTGCCCAAGCCGTGGGCAGGGCCGGCTGCAGTTAAACGAGCGCCGACCATGACAGCGCGTTGGCCCTTGCCACCCGAGGCTTGGCGAGCCTTTGAGGCGAGGCTCAGAGGGTACGTTCGCCGGCGAGTGGATTCGACGTCGGTAGACGATGTGCTCGGGGACATTCTGCTGCGCCTTGTGCAACATCAAGCGCAGCTCGCATCGGCCGCGAGTCCTTCGGCCTGGCTGTTTCGGGTGGCCACCAACGCCATCGCGGACCACTATCGGCGACGGTCCGTTGAACAAAGGGCGCTTGCGCAACTCTGGGCGATCGATGAGGACGGGCATGAATTGGAGGCTCAGGGCGATGGATCGGCATCGGTCGAGCTCGCCCAGTGCCTCCTTCCGCTGATTCGAACTCTGCCCGACGCTTATGGCGAAGCGCTGCGACTGACGGACATCGAAGGCTTGACCCAGACGGCGGCGGCAAGGCGCCTCGGCCTTTCGCCGTCGGGCATGAAATCGCGCGTTCAGCGGGGCCGCGCTAAACTCAAGCAAGCGCTGCTTCGCTGTTGCGCGGTTCAAACCGACCGCCACGGCGCTGTGGTGGCCTATCAGCCACGTTCTCCGGGCGCAAGCAAGTGCCACCAATGATCCGCGCCGAATTCCGTGAGCGTTTATTACGCCGCCGATCCCGTCAGCGGCTGCGGGGCCTTCATGGGGTATCGCCCCGCATCCAGCCTCGGATCTGAGCCGGTCCCGGCACACCGCCCGCATGCACCACTTTGTCGTCGATGACCACGCCCGGGGTCGACATGACTCCGTAGGACATGATGGCGGCGATGTCCGTGATCTTCTCCAGCGTGATCGTGACCCCCGCCTCCTCGGCCGCCTGCGCGATTGCCTTGGCGGTCATCTCGCAGTTGCGACAGCCGCTTCCGAGTACCTTGATGTTTTTCATGTCTGTTGTTCCTTAAGCCATCAGATTGAAGCCCCAGCCCACCAGCACGAAGGCCACCGTCAGTACGCCCGCATACAGCGCCAGCGCTGGCCAGCGGATCACCTTGCGCAGGATGATCATTTCCGGCAGCGACAGTGCGGCAATGCTCATCATGAAACTCAGCGTCGTGCCAATGGCCACGCCCTTGCCGAGCATGGCCTCGGCGACCGGAATGACGCCGGTCGCATTGGCGTAGAGCGGCACCCCCAGCAGCACCGCCCCGGGCACCGCGAGCCAATTGTCCCGGCCGCCCAGGTGCTCGGTGACCCAGCCTTCGGGCACGTAGCCGTGAAACAGCGCACCAATGCCGATGCCTAGCACCACCCATTTCCACAGGCGCCCGACGATCCCGCGCACCTCTCCCCAGGCATAGCGGTGACGGCCGCGCAGCGAGGTGTCCGCCTCGGCTCGCGCCGCCTCGCCCATGTGGATTTTCCAGACGTACGCTTCCACCCAGCGCTCGGGGCGGAAGCGCTCCATGACCATCCCGCCGACATAGGCCACGCTCAGGCCAGCGGCCACATACATCAGAGTCAGCTCCCAGCCCAGGATTCCGAGCAGGATCACCACCGCCACCTCGTTGATCATAGGGCTGGCGATGAGGAAGGAGAAGGTTACTCCCAGGGGAATGCCCGCCTCAACGAAGCCGATAAAGAGCGGCACCGAGGAGCAGGAGCAGAAGGGCGTCACCGCGCCCAGCGTGACCGCCGAGCCGCGCGCCAGCCATGGCGGCTTGCCGCGCACATAGGCCCGCACCTTCTCCGGCGAGAGCAGGGCGCGCAACAGTCCCATCACGTAAATGATCACCACCAGCAAGACGAAGATCTTCGCCGTGTCCATGATAAAGAAGTGCAGGGCGGCGCCGGCGTGCGTCGCAGCGCTCAGGCCCAGCCACTGGTAGACCACAAGCTCGGCAAGGGCATCAAACATAGGGATCAGACCTTAAATTCCTGCATGGTTGGCGGCATCGACGGAAATCGTCCGCCATCCTCACCCAGGTAGACGGGGCAACGCGCCAATGGATGCAGTCGGCGGTCCCTTTCGTGGGTATCCACGCCAATTTCGTCCCCCTATCCGCCATCCGCGGCGGTTTGTCTTTGCCGACGCCGGTCCCAGCAGGGTGCGCGCTTAGCGGGTCGGCTCAGAAGTAGTAGCGGGCACGCAACTCCACCCGCCAATCGTTCTGCCGTTCCCCGAAGTCGGTGCCGCGCCCGCCCACCAGCATCCCGAACCGCCCGCACAGCTCAAGATTGGTGATACCGGTGTAGATGACTTCGGGTAGGAGCGAAGCGCTGGTGTCATACAGATTCACGATAGCGATAAGGCCAACGTTCCAGTAGAGCGCGTCGAAGGGCTCCTTCTGGGTGGCGCGTAGATAGAGATAATCGCGCATCGGCTGGGGCGTGCCGAAACCGGCCTGACGGGCGCCCGCCGCGGCGTTTCGCAACGTGGGGTTGGTGGCTGATGCGCGCCCCAAGTCATAGAAGCGCCGCATTTCGGCGGGCGTGTAGCCGGCGCCGTTGTGGTAGTACTCCACGATCCAGGTCGTCTCAGCGCCGGTGAGGTAGCGCAGCCCCAGCAGCAGGTCGACCGCCTGAGCCCTGCGCGAGGCCAGCGTGCTATTGGTATCGAGCACGCGTACCTCACGCCCGTCAAACCAGGCGATTTCCCCGTGGACCTCGAAGTTCGTCGCCAGGTTACGGGCAAAGTCCAGTCCCAGCGCATGGGGGCGGCTGTTGCCGGTTCGCACCATGATGTCGACGTCGGTATCGCGGTAGAGCAAATACAACTTGGCGGCGATATTCAGGCCTTCGCGACGGCCAAACTCCTCATTGATGCTGCCCTCGACCGGCAATAACACCGGGGTGAGCGCCACGGTTCTAACGGCTCCGCCAAAACTCCTCACATAATCGGCGCTGGCCAACACAAAACCCTCCCGGGAGAGGTCGGGGTCGGTCGGATCTTTGGGGCGCTCGAAAAAGGCGACCGGATTGAAGGCGTAGCCCTTGCCCCAGCGCAAGGCGCGTTTGCCCGCCTCCAGACTAAGCTGATCGTTGGGTTTCGCCGAGAGATAGGCTTCATAAAAAGTCGCATCGCTGCTGGCACCGACAACCTCGTCGATCGCCTCCGCATGCAGCAGGCCATTGAGCGTCAAGCGCTCCCAACGGTACCGGCCCGAGACCTCCACAACGCCGCGGTAGCGCTCGGCGCTGGGACGGTCCAAGCAACCCACCAGATTGAGCAGGGTGGATTTGCCGCTGCCCGACGGGCCCACGAAGGCGGCAAAGGCGCCGGCCTCCAGAAAGAAGCTCACGTCGGTCAATGCGGCCACCTCCACGGCGCCGGTGCGGTAGCGTTTGCTCAGGGATGCGGCCTCGATCAAAGCCATGGCGTTTCTCCGGCGAAGGTCATTGCGAACGGCGCGCCCTTCGACCGCTTCGCTTCGAACGCGCCACCATACTCCCTCAGCGCTTGCTTTGGGTATGGGGCGCATCCGCCGAACGCTAGGGGACGCGGACAGTCTATCGTTCATAACCCGAACAGGGAATGCACACATGCTTCTCCCCGACCACCCGCAAATAGGCCCGCGCGGTCAGCTCGCCGCAGCCGGCGCAGGGCACGAAGCCCATGATTTCGGGGAACCATTCGCGTTCCAGCTGGAAGACCTCACCGATGGCGAGCACCTCGGACTCGGAGGCATCCCATATCAGTTTCACCAGCTCCCACTGCTCGGCCTCTGGGATAGCGTCCGGTTCGATGCCTTCGCCGCGCTTGACCATGAAAGCGGACTCGGCGATCCGCTTTTGCAGCGTCGGCTTATAGCTCACTCTTAGCGCGCGGTTGCTGGCACGCTCGATGAGCGTCACCGCCAGCTTGCCATAGGGGGCCTTTTCCAGATTGCCCTTACCCAGGGTACAACCGGTGGCGTACTGCACGCCGTCGCCGAAGCAGATACCACCATGTTCCTCACCGATCTCGACGCAGGCATGCAGCTGGCGGCCACCTGAACGGTTGACGCCGAGCTCACGCAGGGCGGCCAGCCCAGCGCGCACGCCGGCCACGCTGGCCCAGCAGCGATGACCGTGAAACTTCAGAGCGTCCAAGAGAATTTGCCGAGCGTTTTCCATGATCGATCTCCTTACTTGAAATGAGGTGTTGCCGAAAGTTGTTCTTCACATGCGTGAACACGAGCGCCAGTGGGAAAAGAAGCCGTGGAGATATTTATCCATCCCAAAACAACTTCACCGCCACCGCCAGCAGCACTATCCCATACAGGCGCTTCACCCAAACCGGCTTGGCAAGTTTGGCCATGAACCAAGACCCGAGTTGCGAGCCGGCGATAGCCGCCGTCACGGTGAGGAAGGTGAGCGCCGGGTCCAGCCGGCCCGCCGCCGCATGGGCGGCAAAGCCAGAGGCCGAAGCGAAGGTGACGATGAAGCTGGTGGTAGCCACCGCCTGCTTGGTGGGAAAGCCGAGATACATGAGCACCGGCGCGACGATGAAGCCGCCGCCGACACCCAGCAATCCTCCGAGGAATCCCTCGAAGGCGCCAAGGGACAGGCCGATGCCGAGACGCCGAGTAAGCGGTGGCGCTGTACTGGCTTCTCGGGCGCTCGATTTCAAGCTGTACAGCCCTGCTAGGGCGGTGAACGCAGCAAAGATCAGGAGCAGCGCGTCGCGTGGTACGTAGCCCATGCACCAAGCGCCCACGGGCGCGGCGAAAATGGCGGCAAGCGCCGCTGGGAGCCCCCCACGAAAATCCACTAGCCCTTCGCGCCAATAGCGTAGGAACGCCGACAGGGTGGTGATCCCATTGAGCAGCAGGCTGAGCGGGATAGCCACCGTCTTCAGCGGCAGTTCCAGCCACTTGAACAGCGGCACATAGAGCATTCCGCCGCCCAGACCGAGCATGGAAAACGCGAGCGCCACCGCGAATACGGCGGCGCCAGCGGTCAGATCCAAGGGGGTCAGCGCCATGTTTGCAGCATCTGCTCGTTAGGCAGCGAGTGCGCTCACTGAGCGCTCATCGACCGTGCCCCGCCGGGTGACGCAGAACGGCCGACCCATGTAGCTGCTCATCGTGTTCAGGCCAGGAGCGGCTGGGCCGGAGTCAATGCTCCGGACGGTGAGCGGGAGGCTAGCGCGCCGCGTGAGGGTCACAGCGAGCTGCGTTTTCCGGGTCGGCACGGGTTTTCTCCTGTTACCACAAAGGCAACCACGAAACGCGCTCGTCCCCGTTATGGGGTTGCGCCGTCGTTCTAGCGAAGACGCAGCAAGTCGGTAAAGGATGCACTCCCAGGACGTAAGTTTCCCGCAAGTACCATGAATTGCGGCCGGTTAAACCCTTTGCGGGCTGCATCGATTTCGAGTCGCTTAAAGGGAGCTGAGCGCCTGTTTGGGGAGGGTGTGCGTCTCCTGCAGACAGTGTTGAATGGCGTTAGTGAAAGTGCCAAAGTCGGGGTAATGCTTGGCGTAGAGGCATTGTTTCTTGACGAACTTCCACAGCCGCTCAATGAGGTTGAGATTCGGCAGTAGGCCGGTAGAAAGAGCGGTTCGATGTTGAGTTGGGCGGCGTGCGTTTGCACGAGTGCGCAATGTTGATAGCAGGCGTTCGTTATCCGAGACTACGGTGATGGGTCGTTGAGGGGTTAACGCCGCGAGTGTGTCGAGAAGCGGGCACACGCAGTG
>JAGTVB010000142.1 GCA_018224385.1 Gammaproteobacteria bacterium | reverse complement strand
GCTTGTACACTGCGGTTGTTACTCGCCCCATCCCTGGGGCTCGCCCCTTCGGGGCCAGCCTGTGGCTGTTCAAAATCGTTCCCGACGATTTTGTCGCCACCCGTGCGCCTTGCTCTGCCGGCGCTCGCGACATCTTTAAAACAGCTTCTTAGGGGCGTTGCATGAACGTCAGACGATGGAAGGCTCCGAATCCCCCTCGATGGCTTCAATTTGGTTGCTATGAAACGCCTCCACGTGTTCAGCCACCTCGCGTGCGTCCTCAAAACGGGCGATGTGGAACAAAGCTTCTCCCTCGTGCACCAGCGGGATCTGCGTGCGGCCAATCAGTACTCCCCCGAGCGGTGCGGGCACAAGAGTTTCCTTTTCTCCAAAGGGGTCGGCGATTACTCCGAGTAACTCACCTTTCTTGACGCGTGCGCCAAGCGCGACTACGGTACGCAGGATGCCGCTCTCTGGCGCGCGTGTCCAGGTGCTCAACCGCGCTACGTAAGGCTCTGACGCCGTCTTGGCTTGTGCACGGCCCGCCGGCAGCATCGCCAGCGCCCGCATCACGTTGATAATGCCTTGTAATCCTGCCCGGATGCTAATTTCGTCAAATCTCAGCGCTTCCCCGGCTTCATAGAGCAAGGTCGATATCCCGTGCTCTGCGGCGGCTTCTCTGAGCGATCCATCCCGAACATTGGCATTGATCAACACCGGCACTCCAAACGCTTTGGCGAGCCGAAGTGTTTCCGAATCATCCAGATTCGCCCGCACCTGTGGTAGGTTCGCTCGATGGAGGCTGCCGGTATGAAGGTCGATCCCATGGCTGCAGTTTTCCACGATTTCACGCATGAAGAGGTGAGCCAGCCGCGCCGCCAGCGATCCCCGCTCAAAACCTGGAAAGGCGCGATTCAAGTCGCGGCGATCGGGAAGGTAGCGTGAGTTCTGGATGACGCCGTAGACGTTGACGATCGGGATGGCAATCAGAGAACCTCTTAGGCGTTTCAGCAGGGGCGGCTTGAGCAGGCGGCGAATGATCTCGATGCCGTTGAGCTCATCGCCGTGGATGGCCGCGCTGACAAAAAGCCGCGGCCCCTCGTGTTGTCCTCGCACGACATGTACGGGCATAGCCATCGGCGTGTGGGTGTAGAGCTGGGGCAGCTTCAACTCCAAAATTGCTCGGCTGCCCGCTGCGATACGTTGGTCGTTAATCACCAACGGCTCGCCCACTTGTCCGTTATCCCTTGCCACGGGTGGCGGTTCTGTGGGGCTTGGCGTTTTTCTCGATGAATTGAATGATCATGTTGGCTACATCCTTTCCGGTGGCACCCTCGATACCTTCCAACCCCGGGGAGGAGTTGACTTCCAACACAACCGGCCCATGGTTGGAGCGCAGAAGGTCCACACCGGCAACGTTCAGTCCCATCTTTCCAGCGGCTCGTATCGCCGTTGCCCGCTCCTCTGGAGTTAGCTTGACGAGGCTTGCCGTGCCGCCGCGGTGGAGGTTGGAACGAAACTCCCCCTCCCTGGCCTGGCGGCGCATGGCGGCGACCACCCGCTCGCCGATGACAAAACAGCGAATATCGGAGCCGCCGGCTTCCTTGATAAACTCCTGCACCAGGAAGTTCGCCTCGAGCTCCCTGAATGCATCAATGAGGCTCTCTGCCGCCTTGTCCGTCTCCGCCAACACGACGCCCTTGCCCTGTGTGCCTTCTAGCAGTTTCACCACCAACGGTGCGCCACCGACCAACTTGATAAGGTCCTGCGTATCATCGGGTGAGCTGGCGAATCCCGTCAGGGGCAGTCCAATACCGGCGCGGGCTAATATCTGCAATGAGCGAAGCTTATCCCGCGAGCGAGTAATGGCAACCGATTCATTGAGCGGATAGGCGCCGATCATTTCGAATTGGCGCAGTACCGCTGCGCCGTAGAACGTTACGGACGCACCGATGCGCGGGATGACAGCATTGATATCTTCCAGCGTTTCTCCCTTATAGCAGACGCCAGGACGATGGGAGGCGATATCCATGTAGCAGCGCAGGGGATCAATGACGCGCATTGTGTGGCCTCGCTGCTGTCCGGCCTCGATGAGCCGCCGCGTCGAGTAGAGCGCGCGGTTTCTCGAGAGGATGATGATCCGCATGACTTCCTTCCTTTGCTACAGGTTCTTCCGGCGGACCACGGCTAACTTGATACTCTCGCGATCCGTAGCGTGTCCGCAAGATAGGACGCTGAGGGATCGACAAGAAATCGTCGATGGATGGCAGTTCGTCCGAGCAGCATGCGAAAGCGCATGGTATCCCTAGAAGTTAAGCTGATTTCAATTGGCCAATTCTGACTTCCCACGAGTACACGGGTACGAATAATACAGCGTTTCTCGCGGTGACCGCCGGAGTCGGAGACCATGCGCTCATCGGCGAGATCAGCTGTACATCGATGTTCGACATCGGTACGTCGTTGCAGTGGGTGGATAGCGAAATGAATTCGCGATCGTCCGTGCTCGATGAAACGCTCGACGAAGAAGGCATGAAGGGTCGAGGTGCGAGCGCCAGTGTCGACCTTGCATTTGATCCTCTGGATGCCGAGATCAGGGAGCGCGACCCATTCCCGCCACCCAATGACGCCTATTTTCTTAGACATGTTCGTCGTTCGCTCAACGGGGACTGGTCAGACCCGCTTTACAGATGGGCGACTCGCTCGGCACTTGTAGGGCATTGGCATGAGCGCTGGGAGGAGGCCGATGAGTCTGTGAGGTGGGGAGCCATCAGGGGCGTGTTATGGGATGATGTGTTTGCTAAAACCCACTCATCCTGGAGGCGAGCCCATGGCTGGACTACACCGCACCCCCTTGACGACTTCCCAGAAGACCCAGTGTGCCGCAATGGCGCTGGCAGGCCAAGAGGTCCATGGCACGAAAAGCCGAACTCAGGCGTGAGTTTGGACTTTCCCGGCCGACGGTCTACGAAGCGAGGAACACGGCGGGTGAGGTGCTCAGGGAGCATTTCGAGAAAGCAGAATCAGCGTATCGGGTGGTGCGCGTGTTGAAGTCGATGACGCCCAGCTTGAGCGCGCAGCGGCATGACTCGGTCCGCAGCAATGCACACCAATACGCTCGTCCATTTCTTTTTTAAGGTGAGCTCGACCTGGGGTGCAGGTGATGCTCCCAGAGCATTGGACGCTTGGGCGCGGATCTGCCGTTGCGCCAAGGGAGATCTAGCTGGGTGCGCCGGATGCGTAACGTACTCTGTGGTCCCGTGAACGCCACAGTTCTGTGGGTGGTGAGGTAACGAATCGATGGACTCTCCGACACAACTGGTCCTGGGAGCGGCGGTCGGTAACGCCATGGCGGGGCGTCAAGTCGGACGCCGGGCGTTGCGCTGGGGCGCGATCTGCGGCACCCTTCCCGATCTGGACGTTTTCGTGCCGCTCGGCGATCCGGTGCGTGATTTCACCTATCACTGCAGCGCCAGTCATTCTCTGTTCGTTTTGGCTGCCGTAACGCCGCTTGTCGTTTGGCTCATCCTAAGGGACTAAAGGCGGCCGGTGACATCGATCTCAATGCCGAGGCCGACCTGTGGCCTTGCCCCCGAGCGCCGCATTCATCGGAACACGAGTATGACGCCAGCCGCCGCTTCGATGCCCGCGCTTCAAGCCGAGCTCGGCCCGATCCAAGACGGCCGAGCGACGCTTCGGATCGCCGGCGGTTGGCAGATCCACGATCAGTTGCCAGCACTTGAGCCGATCGCCTCCCGCCTCGAGGCCGCGTCCGAGCTCAAGTCGCTCGGTTTCCAGGCGGATGGCTTGACCGCCTGGGACTCGGGGCTGGTGAGCTATCTCACCAGCCTCATCGACCGTTGCCAGCAGCGCGGTATCGCCGTCGACCCGGCGGGGTTGCCGGAAGGCATCCGCGGGCTGCTGCGTTTGGCCTACGCGGTGCCCGAGCGCCAGGGGGCGCGGCGCACCAAAAAATCGATTTCCTTCGTGCAACAGGTGGGCGAGCAGGCGCTCGCGCTGACGCGCTCAACCGGCGAGATCATGGCTTTCCTCGGCGAAGCGGTGCTGGCGTTTCGGCGCCTGCTGGCCGGCCAAGCACGGTTTCGCAAAGCAGACCTCTGGCTCAACCTGCAAGAGGCAGGCGCTGATGCCCTGCCCATCGTGAGCCTCGTAACCTTCCTGGTGGGACTCATTCTGGCCTTCATCGCTGAGGCCCAATTGGCGGCTTTCGGGGCCAAGATTTATGTCGCCGATCTGGTGGGGCTCGCCATGGTTATTCAGCTTGGGGCGGTCATCACTGCCATTGTGCTCGCTGGGCGCACCGGTGCCGCCTTCGCCGCCCAGCTTGGCACCATGCAGGTCAACGAGGAGATCGACGCGCTTCGCACCCTGGGCATCGCGCCGATGGAGTTTTTGGTGCTGCCGCGGCTGCTGGCGCTCATCCTCATGACCCCGCTGCTCGCGATTTATGCCAACCTGATGGGCATCCTCGGCGGCGCCTTCGTGGCCAACGTTGCCGGGGACATCACGCTCGTTGAGTACTTCATCGAGACCCAAAAGGCCATCGGCTGGAATGACCTCATCCAGGGCCTCATCAGCGCAACGGTGTACGGGGCCATCGTCGCCGTCTCGGGGTGTCTTCGCGGCATACAATGTGGGCGCAGTGCCTCTTCGGTGGGGCTGGCCACCACCTCGGCGGTGGTGACCGCCATCGTGTTCATTGTCATCGCCGCCGCCGTACTGACCCTCATTTTCAATGCGCTCGGGCTTTGAGCCATGACCGCACCACCGCCACACATCGAGGTCGAGAGCGTGACGCTCGCCTACGGTGATTTCGTCATCCAGCACGACTTGAGCTTCCGTATTCGCCGCGGCGATGTGTACATCATCATGGGCGGCAGCGGCTGCGGCAAGAGCACCGTGATGCGAAGCCTCACCGGACTCTTGGCACCCAAAACGGGGCGCATCTTCTACGACGGTACCAGCTTTTGGGAGATGCCGGCCCACGAGCGGGCTCGAACCATGCGCCGTTTCGGGGTGATGTACCAAAGCGGGGCGCTGTGGAGCTCGATGACGCTGAGCGAAAACGTGGCGCTCCCGCTCGAGCAGTACACCACCTTGAGCCCGGCACAGATCCGCGCCATCGCCACCTACAAACTGGCGCTGGTGGGGCTGCGGGGCTTTGATGACTTCTATCCGTCGGAAATTAGCGGCGGCATGCAAAAACGGGTGGGGGTGGCCCGCGCCATGGCGCTGGACCCAGAGGTGCTGTTCTTCGACGAACCCTCGGCGGGGCTCGATCCCTTGAGCGCGCGGTTGCTCGACGAGCTGATCCTGGAACTGCGCGAGAGCCTCGGCACCACCATGGTGGTGGTGACCCATGAGCTCGCGAGCATCTTCACCATCGCCGATGATGCAGTGTTTCTCGACCCCGAGACCAAGACCATGCTCACAACCGGCAACCCGCGGGAACTGCGTGACCACAGTGATCTCCCCAAGGTCCGGGCTTTTCTGAACCGAGGTGCCTCATGAGCAAACAAGCCAATCCCATGGCCATCGGCGGCTTCGTGCTCGGCGCGTTGGCCTTGGTCGTCATCGCCATTCTGGTGTTTAGCAGCGGGGCGCTGTTTCAGCGCAAGACCGAAGCGGCGACCTATTTCCCCGGCACCGTGCAAGGGCTCACGGTGGGCGCCCGAGTCGAGTTCCAGGGGGTGCAGGTCGGCGAGGTGACCGACATCACGCTCGACTATCGGCCCGAGCAACAGCAGTTCAGTATCCCGGTGTATTACGATATTTGGCGCGAGAGTGTAACGGTCATGGGCGAGCTGCCGGACGAGATCGAGGGCAAATCCCCGCTTCGGTATCTGGTCGAAGATCGGGGGCTTCGGGCCCAGCTGGTGAGCGTGAGCCTGGTGACCGGGCAATACATCGTGGCGCTGAGCTTTCAAGCGGAGGCGCCCGAGTACGTGGGCAAGAACAAGACCCGGCTAGAGATCCCCGCCATCGAAGCGACCCGTGACCGCATTGCGGGCATGTTGGAAAATCTGGATCTCAACGGACTCAGCAACACCGCGGTTGGGATGCTCGAGGCCATCCGGCAGCTGGCCGAAGATCAGGCGCTGAAGTCACTGGTGGCCGATGCCGACCAAGCGGCCAGCGAGGCGAAGAAGCTCTTCGCGAACCTCAATGCCGGCGTCCAGCCGCTGCTTACGCGCGCCGACGACACGCTGGACGACTACGCTGGGCTGGCTCAAACGGGTCGCCAACGCCTGACCACGCTCGCCGACAGCCTCGAGAAGACGAGCGCCGACATCAGCACTCTGGCCCGGCATGTGGATCGCCAGATCGCGCCCATCAGCCAATCGGCGGTGGGTGCCTTGCAGTCGGTGGAAGGGCTTGTAACTGAGGGCTCAGGTGCCCGTTACGATCTCGAGCTGCTGCTGGAGGAGGGCGCCGGTGCCGCCCGGTCGCTGCGACTGCTCGCGGACTATCTGGAACAAAACCCCGATGCGCTCATTCGAGGTAAGTATGGGAGGTGATGCATCATGACCACTGCGCCGTCCATTCGGCTGCTGACGCTTTTTCTCGGCGGGCTGCTGCTCGCCGGTTGTGCGCCGAAGCCGCCGCCCGACTTCTACGTGCTGAACACCGCCGCACCGACCAGCCTGCCGGGGTTTGAGCAGGGGGTGCGTGTGGGCGTGGGTCCGGTAGAGACGCCGCCGTACCTTGAACGCAACCAGATCGTGCGCCGCGAGAGTGGCACCAAGCTAAACCTTTCGGAACAGAGCCAGTGGGCGGAGCCGGTGAAGGCTGGATTGACCCGGGTGCTGTTGGTTAACTTGGGACTCGAGCTCGACAGTAATCGCATCTATGCGCTACCGATGCGCCAGCATCGCCCGCTGGACTACCAAATCCCGATTGACGTGCTGCGCTTCGATGGCTCGCTCGGACCGGGAAAAGAGGCCGTCTTGGGGGCGCGCTGGACGGTGTTGAGCGGCGATGGCAAGCGGGTGCTGGTGAGCAAAGTGTCTCGCATCGAGGAGCCGGTCAACGGCACCGATGTCGGCGCGTTCGTGGAGGCGCAAAGCCGTTCCTTGGCGAAACTGAGCGCCGAGATTGCCAGTGCGATCAAGGAAGCTGAACAACAACCGGCGGTGCCAAGCTTGCCTTGAGGCCGCTGCTACCCCAGAAGCGAGCAACGCGCTTCTCGCGCACATCGATATCCGGTCCCACCTCGGTCGCCAATCTAAGCTCGGCGACGGCAAGCGGCGACCGAAAAAACCAACGCGTTACCGTTGCTGCTCGCCACCTGACTTAACCCGACTTGCCGCTCCCAACTCGCGCCGGCATCCTCAGAGCTTGTGCAGAAATCGACTACGCTTCCCGACAGCGACGTCGGGTGGTGCTCGCTCCTCGCCTACCTATCTGAGATGTCTCGGCACCGCCGGCCGTCCGCCTTGCTCTCGGCACCGCCCGCTACGGTTTTTTCACAACCTCTGAGCCCAAATGGGCTTAATTCGCATTTATAGTGATGCGCTATGCCTTCGGCGATGTAATTCTGGTGCTGTGTCCATTCACGGACCAGCTCGAGCTACACTTGTCTGGCCTTTCCGTCAGCGTCGGTTACCTTCCGCGCTGGCTCATATCCCTTTGAGGTTTTGAGCAGGTGTTTCCGTAGGTGGGCGGACACGCACAGGTAGGGTTTCGCCTGCCTGGCCGGCTGCCTTCCAGTTCAGCCGGCTCGGGTCATCTTAGCGTTGCATCTGATCCCGTTCGCCGGCATCGCCTTCCTGTGGTTCATCGGCGTGCTGCGTGATCGGCTGGGCGCCTTTGAAGACCGCTTTTTCGCTACCGTGTTCCTTGGCAGCGGCCTGTTGTTCCTGGCCATGTTGTTCGTTGGCGCGGCGGCGCTGGGTGCCCTTATCCTGACTTATGGTGCTGAACCGCAACGCGTGATCGGCTCGGCCACGTTCGACCTTGCTCGCGGCTTGATATCCAATATCGTGAATATCTACGCCATCAAGATGGCGGCCGTGTTCATGATCGTGACCTCCACGCTTGCTCTGCGCACCGGTTTCGCGTCGCGCTGGATCGCGTTCCTGGGCTATGCCCTGTCGCTGCCGCTCTTGTTCGGCAGCCGATTCGTGGACTGGGGTTTTACGGTGTTTCCGGTTTGGGTGTTTCTCATGAGCCTCCACATCCTGCTGGCCAATCTGCTTCGGCCATCCCCGGTGGCCCCCGACAAGTAGATGGTGGGGCTTCGTGCCGGCAGCAGATTTGCTGGAGCACCACATTGCACAGCCGAGATCCTCCGGCTAATCTGATGCGGCCTGCACGATCCGCAGCTTGGTTTACCAGGGCGACCTGCCCCAGGGAATAATGGATTCGGCTCAGTCCGCCACGTTCGGGTTTTTCTTACTCTCCTTTCCGGCGTTGTTCTCCATCATCAATCCGTTGGGGGGCACATTCTTGTTTCTGGCCGCCACCAAGTCTCTGTCGCGGCAGATCCGCGCGGAGCTCGCCCGTTGGGTGGCGATCCATAGCTTCATCATTCTCAGCGCGTCCCTCTATGTCGGCGCTTATGTGCTGGGTTTCTTTGGGATCTCTCTTCCGGTGCTGCGGGTAGCGGGAGGCATCGTCATTGCGCTCGCGGGATGGCAGATGTTAAACGCCGGTGAAGACCCGGACCGGGACGAGGCCCAGGCGAGCCTGCGCAACCACGGCGGAGCGAGTAGCCGCGCCTTTTACCCCCTGACGATGCCCATCACCACCGGTCCCGGTACCATCTCCGTGGCCATTTCGCTTGGCACGAGCCGCCCAAGTGACTCCGGGGCGGGTCAGCTCGCGTGGTTCTTTGCACAAGCCACGGCGGCGACGGTGTTGATCTGTCTGATTGTTTACCTTGCATACCGCTTTTCCGATGGCATTTCGCGGGCGATCGGCGAGACCGGCACCAGCATCGTGGTGCGACTCTCCGCGTTCCTGCTGTTTTGCATTGGTATTCAGGTGTGGTGGACGGGGGCGGCGGAGCTCTTGGCCAGCGTGGTCGGAACATAGCGAGACCGGTTGCCTGCCGCGCTAGGCGAGGTTGATGAATGGCTTATGCGCAGGCCGCTGGGTTACTAACGCAACGGTAACCTGACTCGTTTCACCGCAAGTGAGTGACAACGTGCCCCAGCGACCCCCTGAATGCGGGTGCCAGGCACTTTTCGGTATCGAACGGTGGGCCATGGTCATCGTTTCGTCAGCGTCCCCATTCAGAGGTTAAAACCGCATCCAGAATCTGTAGGCAGGCAGTCGCCTTGCCACAAGGGTGTGTCCGGCATGGATGCCGGACTCAAGTCTACAAGGATGTATTCACGACGTCCCTTGAGGCAAGGCGACTGCCTGCCACCCGGACGAAACGATGACCATGACCGAACGGTGACTCAACTAAGACCAGGTTGGAGTGGCATCAGATAACGACAAGATCAAGGCCGGGCACATCCTCAAAATCCTTGCCGTTGCGGGTGAGGAAGCCATACCCATATTGAATCGCCTGGCTCGCTAACCACAGGTCCTGCACGCGGTAACGGTGGCTGCGTCCCGCTCGCCTGATCGCCGCCGCTAGCGTTCCGAAGATGTCTCCGGTGCTTGCATCGATCGGTAACAACGGCTTTCGCTGCAGGCGTGCCAGTGCCGCCAAGCGCTTCTGCCGCACGCCGGGGTCCTGCGCTACCTCGGCCCCGAATTTGAGCTCAGCGATGGTAATCGGCGACAGAAATACAGGCGCGTCACCGGTGATGCCCGCGACATCGGCGGGGGCAAGCGCACCACGCTCGACGTCGATCCAGACGCAGGTATCGATCAGGAAACCCACGGGTCGGGTACACCACTCTCGGTGTGCTCGCCACCCAATGCAAGCCGGCTATCCTGTTCCCAACTCGCTGCGGCATCCTCGGGTAGCGTCCGATACAAATCGGCCATGGCCTGTAGGGCCGTCTGGCGGGGAGGTGCTCCCACTATGCAGGCAACCGGGCGTCGGTTTCGTTCGATGACGACCTCGCCCCCTTCGGTGGCCAGCTGATCGAGTATCTGCCGGAGGTTACGAGCAAGCTCGGTTGAGGTGATTGTCTTCATGGCTGAGGTTAAATGGAAATAATCTGATTGCATCGGATAATATGCAATTACCTTCGGCAAGATCAAATTACCCATTAGGCTGTGCGTGGCGAATCCTCAATTTCTCGCACCAAGTGCAGTGTTTTAAAGCCGTGGAACTTGCGCGGTACTGGCTACGAGACCCGGTGCGTCACCGCACCGCTTTCTTCTCTCATCTGCGGGGGCCGTGAAGGTCGCTTGGCGGAGTGAAGTTGAAGTAACGACAGCCGCGGCGAAGGCACCGCTGAAGGCTTCCCTGCCCGGAGTTTCTAAGAACATCGCGAGTCATGCCACGGTCCCGACAAGCCCATCCAAGACCACTTTCCTCAACAGTGACTTTACCCTCGAAGGTATTAGTATGGGCGATGAGCAACAATAGCGACGCCATTTTAATCGGCGCAGCCCGAAGGGGACACGCAGCATGAACCAGCATCCCTCAGACCCGAACGCAAGCCCGTCGGGCAGCACCGCACTACGCTTCGACGTGGTGGCCGGTCTCACGGCCGCGGCGGTCGTCCTGCCTAAGGCCATGGCTTATGCGACGGTTGCAGGCTTGCCCGTGGCGGTGGGTCTCTATACCGCCTTCATCCCGATGATCGTGTACGCGCTGCTTGGCTCGTCGCAGGTGCTCAGCGTCAGCTCCACCACCACGCTGGCGATCCTGGCCGGCACGCAGCTCGGCCTGGCGGTGCCGGACGGCGACCCGGCGAAGCTCGTCACGGCGACGGCTACGCTGACCGCGCTGGTCGGCGTGATGCTGGTGCTGGCGAGGCTGTTGCGTCTGGGATTCGTCGCCAACTTTATTTCCGCACCGGTGCTGACCGGCTTCAAGGCCGGCATCGGTCTGGTGATCGTGCTGGATCAGGTGCCGAAACTGCTGGGGATCCACATCACCAAAGAGGAGTTTTTCCTTGACCTGGTAAGTGTCATGCAGCACATCCCAGCGACGTCGCTGCTAACGCTCGCAGTGGCCGCCGCGACGTTTGCGGTATTGCTTGGCATGGAGCGCCTGTGGCCGCACTCTCCGGCGCCGCTTATCGCCGTTGGCGGCGGCATCGCTGCGGCGTGGTTTTTCGGCCTGGAGGCGCTGGGGGTCTCGACGGTCGGCCTGATTCCGCCGGGATTTCCATCGCTCACCATTCCGGATCTGGCGCTGATTGAGCAGCTGCTGCCGGGCGCGCTCGGGATTGCACTGATGAGCTTCACCGAAACGATTGCGGCGGGTCGCGCCTTTGCCCGCCCCGATGATCCGCCCATCGACGCCAACCGCGAGCTTGTCGCCACAGGGGCCGGCAATCTCGGCGGCGCGCTGCTCGGTGCGATGCCCGCCGGCGGCGGCACCTCGCAGACGGCGGTGGTGCGCGCCGTGGGAGGTCGCTCGCAGAAAGCCTCGCTGGTGACCGCGGGCACCGCGGTGGCAACTATGCTGCTGTTGGCACCCGTGTTGAGCCTGCTGCCTCATGCCACGCTGGCGGCGATTGTCATCGTGTATTCGGTCGGGCTGATCCAGCCTGGGGAGTTTCGCGCTATCCGCAACGTGCGCACCATGGAGTTTCGCTGGGCGCTGGTCGCCTGTGCCGGGGTACTGGTGTTTGGCACGCTCAAGGGCATCGTGGTGGCGATCATCGTATCGATGATCGATCTGGCGAGCCAGACCGCCCACCCGCGCGTGCACGTTATCGGGCGCAAGCGTGGGGCCGACGTGCTGCGACCGCTGTCGGCCGATCACCCCGACGACGAGACCTTCGAGGGCCTGCTGATCGTGCGTCCGGAGGGACCCCTGTTCTTTCTCAACGCCCAATATGTGGCCGATCAGATCCGCGCACGGGTCGCGCAGCACAAGCCGCGCGTGATTGTGCTGGACATGAGCCGGGTGTTCGATCTCGAGTACTCGGCCTTGCAGGCGCTCAAGGAGGGCGAGAAGCGCTGGACCGAAAGCGGCGCCCTAATCTGGCTGGTGGGGCTGAACCCCGGCGTTCTCGAAATGGTACGCAATGCCGGGCTGGCCGGGCGACTCGGCCGCGAGCGGATGTTATACAACGCCCGCGAAGCGATCGAGCGCTATCAGGCGCTGCAGGCAACGGCAGGTGGCACGATGAACCCGGCCGCGTCTTGATCAGCGAGTGTGCATGCCACCAGTCATACCGGACCGCAGCGATTATCAACACTGACTGCGGGGGCAAACAGGCAATTGTGGTTGATAGACCAAAGATACCGATGCATCACTGTGGCGGCACTTGCGGGTCAGGGCGCAACATTGAAAGCCATTTTTGCCGGGCCCAGCCGGGCCCGCGGCTAAGCGTCGCCTTCGATTGCATTCACACCCGGCAGTAGCAAGCAGTCGTTTGGCGATGACCTCGTCCAGGATCGGGTGACCGTCGGCAACGGGCAAAGTCACCGCGCGGCCGGGCGGCCATCCGCCGCGTCACTCTGCGTTTCGCCGGCGCGGCAGATACACGCCGGCCAATCGTGCGATGAGGATCGAGACGAACAATATGCCAACCAGCTGCTCGACTACGTACAGCGAACGCCGGTCATCGGGCCTGATGGCACGAACGGTGACACGCAGCACGTTCTTCAGCGTCTCCTCAACATGATAGCTTCGCGCATCCATCTTTCATGTCTCCGGCTCAGGGTGAGCGCCGATTTTGGCCTGAGACTACACCATAGTTATGGCCCGAGG
>JAGTVB010000141.1 GCA_018224385.1 Gammaproteobacteria bacterium | reverse complement strand
GAGTACATGAGGATTCTAAGCCGCCGCGCAACGCAGCTATGGCAAGCGCAGTAATTTTTAAAACAGCTTCTCGAAGGCATTCGCGTCGACCGGCGTACAGTGCACATCATCTACGCGCGCCGCCGGCGGCCCTTGCCACAGCCAGGCGCGCATGCGTTCCACCTGCGCCGATTCGCCCCATATCAAGACTTCCACGCGGCCATCAGCAAGATTGATCGGGCGAACGTCTACCCCGACTTGACGGGCTTTCTCTCGAGTCGCAGCGCGAAAAAACACACCCTGCACTCGCCCCGAAACCAGACACCGTAAACACACCGTCACGTTGCCGATATGCTCCTGATCATTTTGGCTCGTGCTGCAGCACTTCAAGGCTGCGTTCTCGCGCCTTAAGCGCTTCCTCCCTCGCGAAGGTGGCTTCTCCGCGTGCCATCGAGTAATCGCCGGCCGCCATTGCCCGTTCAGCGCGCCCCAGTAAGGTCGCGGCGCGCTCATAGTGAATGGGGGCACGCTGATCTGCTCTGACCTCCTCGGCCGCACTGAGCGCCTGGCGTGCATCGCTTATCTCCTGGAGCGGGATGCCGGCACATGCCCCAACGAGGATCGCCAGCAGGGCGCTCGGAAGTACCGCCAGGAGCCGGGAGTAGTTGTCATAACCCATCGAGATCATACTGATAACTTGCTGAATTATTTAAATATCATGCAGGGATGCAAGCACCTCACGCACTGCTCGCAAGCTAGCACCGAGACCCTATGCTGTCAAGAAAATAGCCGGTACAATTCAAACCCCCAGTAAGCGATGCCAGGAGTATCGATGCCCGTGAGAATTTATCACAACCCGCGCTGCAGCAAGTCGCGCCACGCGCTTCAATTGCTGCAGGAGCGGGGCCTTCAGCCTGAAATCATCGAATATCTGAAGACGCCGCCATCCACTGACGAGTTGCGGCACATCCTGACCCTGCTCGGTATGCAGCCACGGGCGCTTATGCGCCGCACCGAACGCGCCTACAGCGAGGCGGGACTTGCCGATCCGAGCCTCGACGATGCCGCCCTCATTCAGGCAATGGTCGATCACCCCATCTTAATCGAGCGGCCAATCGTGCTCGCCCGGGGCAAGGCGGCTCTCGGACGCCCCCCAAAGAACGTGTTGGAGATCGTTTGAACGTGGGCGAGATCCTCGTGCTCTACTACAGTGTGCACGGTAACGTGGCGAGCATGGCTCGCCATGTTGCGAGGGGTATCGAGGCGGTGCCCTCGATGCACGCCCGCATCCGAACCGTTCCCCGCGTTTCCGCAGTCTGCGAGGCCATCGAAGACGACATCCCGGCGGCGGGGCCGCCCTACGCGACCACCGATGATCTTGTGGAGTGCGCCGGGCTGGCGCTCGGGAGCCCAACCCGCTTTGGCAACATGGCCGCGTCGCTCAAGTTTTTCCTGGACGGCACCGGCGGTCAGTGGTTAGCCGGCGCCCTGGTAGGAAAACCGGCGGCCGTCTTTACCTCCACCGCGAGTCTGCATGGCGGGCAGGAAAGCACCCTCCTGTCCATGATGCTGCCCCTCCTTCATCATGGGATGCTCGTGCTCGGGCTGCCCTACTCCGAGCCCGATTTATTGACCACCCGTACCGGCGGTGCTCCTTATGGAGCGACGCATTGGGCAGGGGCTAACAGCGATCGCGCCATCTCCGATGAAGAACACCGGCTTTGCCTGGCGCTCGGAAGGCGGCTGGCTCAGACCGCGCTGGCGCTGAAGGAGGAAAACCGCCGTTCGCACTGACGCGCGGCGCCCTAGCGCTGGACGCTTCGAGCCGGTGCAGAGCAGAGCTGGAAGCGCGTCAGTCGGCGAGCAGCCGCTTGACGAAGGGAATGGTCACCACGCGCTTCTCCGACAGGGTCACATCATCGACCCGCTCAAGCAGCTCGAATAAGGAGTGCGTATCTCGGGGATAGCGCCGTAGCAGAAACGAAATCACCTCATCGGGAAGCGCAAAACCCCGATTGCGAGCCCGGCACTGAAGAGCGAGTCTTTTTGCCTCGTCATCGAGGGGGCGCAGACGCAACGTCAAGCCGCGACCGAGGCGTGAGGTGAGATCCGGTAATTTAAATCCGGCGCTGCGCGGGACGCTGCATGCGGCAAACAGTAAGCAAGTCCCGGAACGCTCGGCTCTTTCATAAAGGTAAAAGACAGCTTCTTCCCAGATTCGATCACCGGCGACCGCATCGGCGTCATCGATGCACACCAGACTCAGCCGGTCGAGTCCCTCACAGGCGTCGGCCATTAACTCGGCCTTTCTGCCGAGAGGAAGGTAGGCCGCTTCGCTGTGCCGACTCGAGGCCTCCCGGCAGCTCGCTTCGAGGACATGCGTCTTGCCCGTCCCCCGTGCACCCCATAGGTACGCCACCCGTTCGCCCTCATTGGCCACAAGCTTGCGTACCGCACGCACCACCTCTTCGTTTGGCCCGGCAATGAAGTTGCTGAAAGAAGGGCCATCTCTGAGGCCCACACGAAGGGCAAGCTGAACGCCACCCGTCATGGCCGCAGCTCAAATTCCAGTGCTTCCGCGGCGGCGACAGGGACCAGCTTTCTATTGAGCGCGAGCGCGTCACGCAGGGCGGAAGTCCCTCCGCGCACCGTGAGTAAAAACCAGACCCGGTCCCCTTGCAGCTTCTCCACCTGAACTGCCTTGACCGCCTCCAGGGCCTGTAGATAACCTACGAGATTGGCATAGTCCCTTAATGACTTGATACCCCCCACGACGAGCGCCATGCCGGCGGCTGCCGTCGAGCTATTTGCCGCCAGGAACCTTTCCGCGATATATCCGGCCGCTTGATGGATACCCTCCTCGAGCAAAGGCTCGAGCGCATCGCCACGGGAAGACCAATCGCGGGATGATTCAGTTAAGTACAGTTTCCAGCGAATCTCCCATTGATTGCTGAGCAGGCGATAGGCCCTGCCGACCAGAACGGCTTCGCTCTGATAGCGTCTGGACGCCGCAAGAATATCCTCTTCAAAGCCACCCCACAGATTCCCCTCGCTTAATTGCGCGCGGTCCTCAAGATCCAGCAAAGGCAAAATCAATGGCAAGCCTCTTCGGTCTGCAGTATCTTCCAACACCGTCGTCAATCGGTTTGAGCCATCGGCCCCCAGCACCACGGGGCCGGTCGCCTCCTCCACCGCGAACCAAAGCAGCACCGAAGGCCGCGCTTGGCCCCACACGGCTACATGAGCATCCCGCAGCAATGCATCGACCGCTGCCGCATCGAACTGGGCCCACAGTTGGAGCGCGCGCGATGGCGATTCATCAGACCCGGTGGCGGGCTCCAGCTCGCTGTAGTAGCGAAATTGCGCAACGTATCCCTCGGGCCGGGAAAGCGCTTCGGTTATCACGGGATGGCTCGGTAGCGTTCGCTGGCCACTGACCTTGGTCAGCACCTGCTCAAACGCCCGTCTAAAGGCGTGTTGGCGCTCACCCTGATCCTGGCTCGCGACGGGAACTCGTGCGGCATACAGTGCTTCCTGGCTCGCGAGCGCGACGGCGCCTGGTATCAACCACAGCAGCATTGCAACAAGGCCAAGAAACGCCGGCCGCAGGCAGCACATGATAATTTCCTTACGCATACCGCAGACGCTAGGCAAGCCACGGCTTCAAGTCAAGTTTGCAGCTCAAACGTAACCCCGATACCATCCTCACCATGCAAGGTCGCATAAAAAGTACTCTGACCTATCGCGGTGCCGGGGTCGATATCGACCAGGCCAACCGTCTCGTGCACGCTATCGCGTCGCTTGCCAAAACCACCCACCGCCCCGGCGTGGTCACCGGTGTGGGCGGTTTCGGTGCCCTGTTCGAGGTACCCATCGATCGCTACCGCCACCCAATCCTGGTCTCTGGAACGGACGGTGTGGGCACCAAGCTCAAGCTCGCCATCGCGGCCGGGCGCCACGACACGATCGGCATTGATCTGGTGGCCATGTGCGTTAACGACATTCTTGCCCATGGCGCCGAGCCGCTGTTCTTTCTCGACTACTTTGCCACGGGCAAGCTCGATCTGCCGGTTGCGACCCAGATAATTGACGGCATCGTGCGGGGCTGCAAGCTCGCGGGCGCCGCCCTGGTGGGCGGTGAAACGGCGGAGATGCCCGGCCTGTACGCCGGGAACGATTATGATCTCGCCGGCTTTTGCGTCGGTGTCGTGGAGCGAGACGGCCTGATCGACGGCTCCCAATCAATGCCCGGTGACGTTCTCATAGGGTTAGCGTCCAGTGGTCCCCATGCCAATGGATATTCCCTAATCCGCAAAGTACTGGAAATTTCCGGCGCCGATCTTAACGAACCGTTCGGTGAGCGCTCGCTGGCTGATGTGTTGCTCGAGCCCACGCGCATTTATGTGCAGGCCGTACATCGCCTTATGCAACGCGTGCCCGTACATGCCATCGCCCATATTACCGGCGGTGGCTTGCTCGAGAATGTCCCGCGCGTGCTCCCAAACCAGGTGCGCGCGCGCATCGACACGGCTGCGTGGCAGCAACCACCCATATTCCATTGGTTGCAGGAGCAAGGACATATTCCCGACGAGGAGCTCTACCGAACCTTTAATTGTGGTATCGGCCTGGTGCTCGTTGTGCCCGAAGCGGCACTGAGCCGCGCGTTAACACTTTTGCAGGAGTTGGGCGAGCAGGCCTTTGCCATTGGTACCGTGGAAGCCAGTAACGAAACGACAGCAGGTGTTATCCTCGAGTGAGCAAAGCGTACCCCGTCATCGTT
This sequence comes from Gammaproteobacteria bacterium, assembly GCA_018224385.1. GTDB lineage: Bacteria > Pseudomonadota > Gammaproteobacteria > HK1 > HK1 > JAGTVB01. The sequence goes on along the minus strand of JAGTVB010000141.1, from coordinate 6,166 downwards.
GTGCTGGTTTCTGGACGCGGAAGCAACCTTCAAGCGATTATCGACAGAACCCAGCACGACCTGCCGGCCCGCATTGCGTCCGTAATCTCCGATGAGCCCGAAGCGTTAGCGCTGGAGCGCGCCCGCCGGGCGGCGATTCCGACACACGTGGTCACTCGCCGGGCGTTCCCGACCCGGACGGCCTTCGATCGCGTGTTACAAGCCACGATCGACGCGTATCACCCGGAGTTAGTGGTCTTGGCCGGCTTCATGCGCATCCTGACGGGAGACTTCGTCGCTCATTACCAGGGTAAAATGATCAACGTCCATCCGTCCCTGTTGCCCGCCTTTCCCGGACTGGACACCCACGCACGGGCGCTGGCCGCGGGCCACCGCCAACATGGAGCCAGCGTTCACTTCGTCACCGAGGAGGTCGACGGCGGACCCGTCATCATTCAGGCGGCTGTCCCGGTATTGCCGGAGGATACCCCGGAAATTCTCGCCGAACGCGTGCTCGCGCAGGAGCATCGGATTTTACCGGAGGCCATTCGCTGGTTTATTGAGCGAGACTTGACCATCGACGGCAACATCGTGCGGCGACACGGTGAACCGGTTCCGCTTCAGCGCCGCATGCAAAACGGATAGGCTCGGCGGCGACTCGAAGCCCATTTGCGGCGGGGCTAGTGGCCGTCATTACCGCGCTCTTTGGCCGCACGCTGGGTGGCCGTGAGAATACCTCTGAGAATATTGATCTCCGAGCAATCGGGATGCGTGCGGTTGAAAAGCCGACGCAGCCGGCGCATCAAACGCTTGGGACGGTCGGGATTAAGGTAGCCGATGTCGATCAAAGTTGCTTCGAGATGATCATAAAAGCCCTCTAGATCATCGATGCTACAGGGCGAGGCCATGACGGGGGATGCCCCCTCGGCCGGTTCCTGATCGTGCCAAGCCAGCTGCACCTCGTAGGCAACGAGCTGCACTGCCGCAGCAAGGTTGAGCGAGCGAAAATTGGGATGAGTGGGGATATGCACCAGGCTATGACATCTATCGAGCTCGGCATTGGTCAGACCCCACTGCTCGCGCCCGAAGACCAGGGCAACGGGGGTTTGCTGGGCCGTCTTCACCGCTTTTTCGGCGGCTTCCCGCGGCGACAGCTCGGGCCAAGGGATGCTACGCGCCCGGGCACTGGTCGCGCACGCCCAGCCGCAGCCTTGGAGCGCCTGCCCCAGCGTTTCCCATTGCTTGGCGTCGAACAGCACGTCGTCGGCACCCGCGGCGCGCGCCGTTGCCTGCGCACAAGGAAACCTCTTCGGACGTACCAAATGCAGGTTGCTGAGCTGCATGGTCTTCATCGCCCGCGCCACCGCCCCGATGTTCCCCGGGTGAGAGGTCTCCACCAGCACGATGCGAATATTGCTCAGGGTGGCAAGTTTGGGACCGCTGTTGCCACCCAGGGCACTGCTCGGGATATTGGGGCCTGCGAATTCTTCTGGATTCATGAGGATTAATTTGGGCCGCAGCCCAAGAGGATGTTTTAAAACCTACGGCGCTTGCCCCAGCGGGGTGGCGCACTCGCTCGAAATTCATGTACTCCCTTGTACACTGCGGTTCCTCGCCACCGTGGGCCTGCGTCTCCCTACGCTCGCCGGGTCTTAAAACATCCTCTAAGGGTTAACACGACTGGAATAGAGAATCAATGTGATGCACCCAATGCTCAACATCGCCATCCGCGCGGCCCGCTCTGCGGGGAATCTCATTGTTCGTTACGTCGATCGCGTCGATCGGCTGAACGTAACACAAAAATCGTACAATGAGTTTGTAAGCGAAGTCGATCAACAGGCTGAGGACGTCATCGTCGAGGTTATTCGCCGCGCCTATCCCCAGCATGGAATACTCGGCGAGGAGGGCGGGACGCGCCAAGGCGACGATTACACCTGGGTTATCGACCCATTGGATGGGACCACCAATTTTCTCCATGGATTTCCTCAGTTCTCGGTGTCCATTGCGCTGAAACACCGAGATCGACTATCGCAGGCGGTGGTCTATGATCCCTTGCGCAATGAACTTTTCACCGCGACCCAAGGCGAAGGGGCGCAGCTCAACGAACGCCGCATCCGCGTGAGTCGCCACCACCATCTCCGGGACGCATTGTTAGGAACCGGCTTCCCTTATCGTTTTGTGGTCGATGTCGACGCCTATCTGGCCATCTTTCGCGATCTGATCGTGTCCACCGCAGGCGTTCGCCGGCCGGGTTCGGCCGCCCTGGATCTCGCCTATGTGGCCGCAGGACGGCTTGACGGCTTTTGGGAGTTTGGGCTCAAAGAATGGGATATGGCAGCCGGCAGCTTGCTCATTCAGGAAGCCGGGGGAATGGTGGGCGATCCTGAGGGCGGAGATCGATACCTTGGCCGGGGCGATATCGTGGCCGGTAATCCAAAGATCTACGAAGCCCTGATCGAGATCATCCGGCCACACCTGGCCCGATTGACCGCGGACCGGGGGGCCCCAGCGGGTTGATTTCAAGGAAGGCGATGCAACAGGCCACTACCGGAGACTACTTTGAGGCTCGGCTTTTGGCTTGGCGAGGGAAATATAGGCCTAGGGATTGCCTGTGCCTGTGTGACCGTTAAATTCACTTCCCCCACGTATCTTCATCCGCATCACTCGTATCGCCATTGTTGTTCTTGTCCCAGCGCCTCATGCCTGTGGAGGTAAGTTCTAAATACCCATCATTAACTTGGGGACCTACTGGCGTTGCCCGAAGCGTATAAGTCGTAACATTGGCGCTTTGGATAGTCAGATTGTAAGCGGCAGTACCTCCACTTGTGGGGCTTTGTGCAGAGTATATCGCCGGTGCTCCCGTATCATTCCCGCCTGCAGCAGCGCCCGTGTACGTATTACGTTCAGTGAACCAGCGCTCCATAGCAGTCGCGAGCCCCGTCAACGATCCCTGCGCATCGGCACGGCGGCTCTTGCGCACTTGGTCCTGATAGGCGGGGTAGCCGATTGCGGCGAGGATGCCGATGATGGCCACGACAATCAGCAGTTCGATTAAGCTAAAACCTCTCCATTGCGCCATGATCGTCTTCTCCTTGGGTGCGCAACGCGTCCCTTAGTGCGGATTGGCCTTATCGCTGGCCGGCAACACCCAGATCTCTGGAACGAGCTTTCGGCTGTCATCGGCTTCAATCACGCGAAATCCCACGACATCCCCAACTCGAAGGTGCGCCAGTGTGACATACTGCTGGTTTACTGTGTGTACCACGACACGATCAGTGAGGTAGTAAAGCAAGTCGTTGATCACCACTTGACGGCTGTTTACATCGATACGATCAAGAATTCCGGTTCGGCCGAACGAAGCCGAAGACTCATTCGCTAGCGCTTGCCCGCGGGCGATTTCGAGAAACAGACACAGCAGAAGTGTCCAAGTACCCTTAGGTCTGTGCATCGTCTTGCCCTCGTGTTAGCGCTTCCCCGCCTTCTATTTCCGACCTCATTGCGACAGTTCCTCCCAGGACAAGCGCCCGGTCCGGTCGCCGTCCACGGGGATCAACTCGTCCTGCCAAATGGTGCCGCCATCGGTGGTTTCGGTGGTGACCGTGTAGCGCTTGTTGCCAAGGAAGCGAGGATCGGCGGGTTGTCCAGTAACCTGCCTTCCGGCCACAGCTTCGCTATTGATGGTGTCCAGGGTATCGATGCTGCGATCGCCGTTCAGATCAAAGGCCGGTTCATCAGGGCGGCCACCGTTTTGGATCTTGGCCAGCATCAGCCAGCCCGTGCCACCATAAGCGCAGGGGGAACTATCAGGGATAGTGGTGTTAAAGAGCACCAGATCGCCGCGAATGAGAGTGTTGGTGATGACGCGCTCACCGGTGTCGGGTAGATTGATGTACCATCCCCGATCGGCCCCAGTGTAATCCACCGTGTTGTTGGTCAGGGTCCTTGCCGAAACGCCCGCGGTCGTGGTGCCGGTGCCAATCGTCTGTTGAATCAGGTCACTTTGGGTCAAGTCGCCGCTGCCGGCATCCCAAACACCGTAGAACGTTTGCGCGAAAGTGGTGGCCTTGTCCGCCTCGACTAGATACTGGCCGGTGCCAAAGATCGCCAGCACATTCGGAAAGTTATTGCTGGCAGTGTGGATATTTGGCGGGCGCACCATCGAAGGCTCGGTGGTGATCGGTTGATTGGCCGGGGCGGTGAAAAGCGGGGCTGGGGCGGAGCCTGAACTGAACGCGATCCCCCATTTGCTAACATTGCTGCCCGCCAGATCGAAAGCCCAGAGGTGGCCTTGCAGATCGCCAGCGTACGCCCGGTCGGCGGTGCCGTTGCCGTCGGTGTCGATCACGGCTGGTGTTGCGAGCCCATTGCGGTTGGTCGCATCACCGGCCTCGGTGGAAAGCTTTAGATAATCGCTACCGAGGGTCCAGGTGCCGTCGAGACCACCTTCCAGGAACACGATAAAGAGCTGAGCCTTGCCACTGCCGGTGTCATTGTACCCGTTGCCGAAAATGGCGGCCCATTGGCCATTGTCCAGCAGCGCAATCGTTGGGCGACTGAAGGTAAAGCCCAGATCGGGATCGTCGGCGTGGGTAAATTCCCACATCACGGTGTTTTGAGCGCCCGTGAGCGCCTCCCCGAAGGTGGGCTCGGTCACATCGAGCGCGAATAAGCCCCGGCCCCCGCTGCGTAACCCACCGATCAGTACGGTATGCCAGGCGGCGCTCCCCGCCGCGGTAGTGGCGCTATAGACATCGCTGACCGTCGGTGTCAGGTCGACGTAGTAACGGTGGGCATAAGCGGGGTCGGTGAGGTAGTGAAGACCTTGGTTGCCGGCATCGGAGAACAAAGCGTGAGGGGCATAGGCCAGGACTTCCGTGCCATCGCTGGTGCGAAAGCCGTGCAACAGGCCATCGTTGGCACCGACATACACAACACCCTCGCGGTTCGCGTGCGTCGCCTTGAAGTCGCTGTAAGGGGTCGCGTTGGGCGCCTCAGGGAAGGGCGCCGTGTCCGGCCAGTTCATCTCCGGAGGGCCGATGAAGATGGGACTGGAGTGAATGATGTCGCCCAGGCGGCTCGCCCGATCGCGAAACGACCTGGTGGTGAAGGTCGTGGTGCCGTCGGTGTAATAACAGCTACTGGTGCTCGAAGCCTCGCAGCCACGCTCACCGCGAATGAATCCCAAGCGCGCCATCCCCGCGGCCTCGGTGTCCAGGGTGCCGCTCGCATTGGTGCGCAGATCATTTTTTTGCGCTACGGTCAGCGAACCCCACTGCAGCGGGATGCCGTCGGTCCCGTCATAGCTAAGCAACGTGCGTGGACTGCTCGCCAGAATGCGGCTATCGAGCGCGTCTGCGGTGCTCCAACTCGGGCTGCTGCTCACATCACCCGTTAAAGGATCGAGCGCATAAGATTTTAAGTCCCCACTCCAACGACCGCTGTTAAAGAGCGCCAGGAATACCTCGGAATCGGTGCTGAGCGATCCGGAGTTAAAGGCCACCGCGGCGGCAGAGCTGGTGCGCCCGCTGATGGCAGCGAGCGCGCTGTCCAGGGAATCGAGCAGGCCCTGGGGATCGGCAGCGCTCAGGAATTCCCCTCGACCATTCCACGCTGCATGGCGCATGTCATCGATGGTAGTCAATTGATCAGCCACTGGCTGGGGCCATGGGCCGCCATTGGTGGCATCAAAGGCATCGGTGCGATTCGAAGGATTCAAGGTGAGTTGGCCATTGATGCCGAAGGCCACCGTGAAGGTCACCATGTGCTGATGCATTTTCCCGCTGGCAGTCCTGGGGTCGACGCCAGTCAGCGGCACCTGGTCATCGAGGGTCGATAGATCTCGTTCGTAATAGTGCATCGCCACGTCGGCAAGCGTATCGGCGTAGTTATCGGCGTGGGATCCCCCGTCAAAGGGACCGGTGCCGCTGTCGGCGTTGCCAATGCTGGGGCTCGGCGCCAAGCCGTTCCAGAAGCCGTCGGACATGAGAACCGTGAAATTCTGCTGGCACGCACCCCCTTCGGGTTCTGGAAGGATGGGACTCGCCCCCCAGCTGGAGCTCAGCAGTCCTTCATAATACTTGCCCGCATTTTGTAAGCCTCGGCGAAGCGGGGTGCCGCCGCTTGAATTGACGTTAAAGAGATTTTCCAACAGCCCAGTTTTGTTGGCCTGCGCGGCGGTGTCAATCGG
>JAGTVB010000140.1 GCA_018224385.1 Gammaproteobacteria bacterium | reverse complement strand
TAAGCGGCCCTTATCCCCTCAACCACGGGGAACATAAGGCCACCGTGGCCAACCGGACATCCGCCCCATTAAGCTTCCGCACAAAGTTAGCACTCGCTCGGCAATAGAGACCGATGCGGTGTACGCAAAGTGACTGAGCATAGAGGAACGAATCGTGCAGTATCCGGTTCGGAACGAAGGATCCTATACTATCATCTCGCTATCCGGCGAGGTGGACCTTAGCTGCTCTTCGGAAGCACGAAAACAAATCCTCGCCTGCGTAGAGCACGGCGGTCATGTGCTGGTAGAAATGGTTGACGTGGAATATATCGACAGCTCTGGTATCGCTAGCCTAGTGGAAGGTCTCCAAACCGCCAGACGAAAACAGCTGGAATTCGGGCTGGTCAGTGTGAGTAAGTCGGCAATGCAGATACTGGGTATTGCCCGGCTCGACAGGGTATTCCCGATCTACGGCTCGATAGCCGACGCCCTCGATCAACGGCGTTGAGAAGGCCGTCATCGTGGTCAGAAGGTCCCGAGCACCGGCAGGGCAAGCGCGCGCGATCCTTATCCTGCCGTGCTTGCTTTGTGGAGCGAAGCAGTAGCCTCGGGCACGCCCATTGACGGCAGCGCAACCCCGCTTGGAATAACCACATCCATGGCTATCGGAAGGTGATCGGAGAACATCCAGGCAGGGATGTAGGCTCTCTCAATAGCAATTCCCGGGGACAGAAGGATATGATCCAGGCGCCAGCGCGGTTGCCAGCTCGGAAAGGTATTGAGGTTATCCTGCGGTGACTGCAAATCGGTATCACGCAACAGCTGGTTGATCTCCTGGCTCGCCATACCACAATTGAGATCCCCCATCACAATGACATAGGCGTATTCATTGACCAGATCCGCAAGATAAGCGATCTGCCTGAGGCGCGTCCGCCTACCCAAGGCCAGATGAAGCACGAAAAGAGCAAGCGCCTCGGCCCCCGATCCCAAGCGGGCGATCAATACGCCACGCCCCGGCAGACCCGGTAGCGGCTGCTCCATCAACTCACTGGGCGTAAGCCGAGACAGTAGTGCATTACTGTGCTGGGCAAACTTGCCCAAGCGACGATTAGTCTGGCAATGCCAAAAAGGAAAGCCTGCCTGCTCAGCCAGATACTTAGTTTGGTTTATGAAGCCTGTCCTCAGGCTACCGGAGTCGACTTCCTGGAGCCCCACAATGTCAAAAGACCCGAGCGCCCTTGCGATGCGGTCCAAATTGTACCAGCGGCTCGCATGGGGGAGAACGTGCTTCCATCCCTGGGTGATGTAGTGGCGGTATCGCTGGGACGCGATGCCAGTCTGAATGTTGTAGCTCAATAAACGAAGGCGGCGAGCCTCCCCTGGCAGCGTCCCATAGGGCGACCTCGTCTCTGCGTTGCTGCGCGCATCACCCGTCGTCAGCACAATGTTTTGCCCAATGGCGCTCATGAGTCTTGGCCCCCCAACTCTCTCCTGAATCGGTTTCTCCACCATCGGCACCATCGCTTATTCTTTGAATCAACCCGATTGCAGCCATATTTTTCCAAATCCGCTACTTTTCTGCCCGCTGCGCCTGCTCCGATTCGAACTCACTCAAACGCGCTGTGATTCGCGCGCGCCGGTAAAAATCGTTCTCCGGCACCTTTTGCGCCAAGCGCATCTGCTCGATCGCAGCATCCAGCTGGCCGCTGAGATAGTAATGCTCGGCTAGCGCAACCTTGGCTTCGACCTGGTGACCGAGCTGCATATGTGCCTCGGCCGAGGCTTTATAGAGCACAGCATCCAAAGGATAATGCCTGCGGTAGCGGTCCACCAGCGCCAACACTTCGGCCGGCTGACCGGCACGCAGCAGTGCCTCGGCATACCCATAGGTCAGGGCTCGATCGTTGGGATACAAACGAGTCGCCTCTCGGTAGATACGCAGCGCCTCATCCACTTTTCCAAGCTCCAGCTCCACACGGGCCGCCGCAATCTGCAACGGTATTTGCGCCTCCACAGCGGCAGGCGACAACTCTCCAAGCTCGGCACGTGCACGCTCTGCGTATCCCGCCCTCAGGAGCGCGAGAATATACCCATAGCGGGTCACAACCCCGACTTGGGGTTGCTCCTCGTCCTTGGCCTCGGCAAAATACTGGACCGCCTGCTGCGGATCACCGTTGACAACCACCCGCAGCTTGGCCTGGATCAGCTGATAGGCGACGCTATCAACGTACTGGCGATAGGGAAATTGCTCAGCGCGGCTGCGGGAATCAGCGATGCGCGAGCCCGTGACAGGGTGGGTCGAAAGGAATTCAGGGGGCTTCGCGAAGTAGCGCTGTGATTGCTGCAGCCGCTCAAAAAATGTCGACATCGCCTGTGGATCGAAGCCTGACGCATAAAGGATCTGCATACCCAGGCGATCCGCTTCCTGCTCATTGGAGCGTGAGAAGTTGAGCTGCATCTGCGCCTGCCCTGCGGTAAGGGCTGCTGCTGCTGCCGTCCCCGCTTGGCCGCCACCGACAATGCCGAGCGCAATCGCAGCAATTATCCCGGCCAAGGCGGGCAGCGTCATGTTACCTGCGAGTTCGATGGCGCGCGCCAGATGCCGCTGGGTGACATGGGCGATTTCGTGAGCAAGCACTGCCGCCAGCTCGCTTTCTGACGTGGTCGCCTCGATCAAGCCGGCATTGATCCCGATAAATCCCCCCGGTGCGGCGAAGGCATTGATGACGGGACTCGCGATCACGAAAAACTGGAATCGTAGGTCGCGCATCTCACTGCGCGAGGCCAGCCGATAGCCCAAGGACTGCACATAGTCTGCGATCTCGGGATCGTCCACGATGTCGAGTCGGGCGCGCATTTCGCGCATGAACGCTTCCCCTAGTGCCTGCTCGTCCACCTGTGACAGCACGGCACCGGAAGAATCGCCGATGTCCGGCAGTGAAATCTCGGCTGCGCCCTCGCGCGAGACTATCAGTATCGCCGCAAGACTCAGCGCAAGCACTCGCTTCGAAGTAAGGCCAATAGACCGTGTACGTCTCATCGGTAATTCTAAGATACCCCTTCTGGGGGTTTGTTCCCAACGCCTCCCTCGGACCCGAGTGCGGCACCCCGGTGAACCAGCACCCGATCCGACCAGTGGCGACTGCCATTGGCAGCGTTAGCGCCGGTGGTCAGCTTGGCCCACGGCGGCTGACCATCAACAACGCCAACCCCGGATCCAGTGGGCGCGTTTTCGACGCAAGCGTCGGCGCTGTCGCCTCAGTTGTAAGCGACTTGTCTTGCGATGACGGCAACCATCCCGTTAAGCTAACGAGCGCAGACCACTGAGCGCGGTAAGCGAGGCAATGCGCACCATGACACCGATAGCGGATTTTACGGACACCGAGTTCTGGATCATTCGCACCACGCTGAAGGAGCGGTATCGCTCTGAGGTTCCTTTGCATTTGGCAGACACAGAAGTCAGTCTCACGCCGGGTAAGCCTGAGCTTGTATCATCCTGTCCCGCGGTGTTTTGGGACTACAACCAAACCAGCTTTGTCATCGTTAAAGTGGGAGAACAGCGTTACCGGTGCCACTTCTTCGGTCGGGATCTGGAGATGTTCCGCCCCGATAAGCGAGAGTACGACGAGGTGGCCGATTGCGTGGTGACACTGCTGCAGGTGCAGGCAGACCATGAACGCCGACGTTCCCAACAATTGGAGGGATCGTCAAAGGGCAAGTTCAACGGCTAGTACATTTTCGAAGAAGGGAGAATCACAATGGCAAAAAATGCCTTCTATGCCCAGTCCGGCGGTGTGACCGCAGTTATCAATGCTTCGGCGTGCGGTGTGCTCCAGACCGCCCGCAAGCACCGGGATCAAATTGCGAATGTTTACGCTGGACGCAACGGCATCATCGGTGCCTTGACAGAGGATCTCATCGATACCAGTCAGGAATCTGATGCCGCCATCGCGGCGCTACGTCATACGCCGGCCGGAGCATTCGGCTCTTGCCGCTTTAAGCTCAAGGGCCTAGAGCAAAACAAGGCCGAATACGAGCGACTCATCGAGGTGTTCGAGGCGCATAATATCGGTTACTTCTTTTACAATGGTGGTGGGGACTCACAAGATACTTCCCATAAAGTCTCCCAGCTGAGCGAAACAATGGGCTATCCCATCGTTTGCATCGGGATTCCGAAGACCGTAGACAACGATCTGCCGATAACCGACAACTGCCCGGGATTCGGTTCGGTAGCAAAGTACGTCGCGGTCTCTATTCGCGAAGCAGCCTTCGATGTCGCCTCCATGGCCAAGACGTCAACCAAGGTCTTCATCATGGAGGTCATGGGGCGCCATGCAGGCTGGATTGCTGCGGCCGGGGGGCTGGCGGCAGAAAAGGAAGGCGATGCGCCGCATATTATCCTGTTTCCAGAGATCACCTTTGACCAGGAACTGTTCCTTGCCAAGGTGGAACATTCCGTCAAGGAGTATGGTTATTGCGCCATCGTGGTCTCCGAAGGCGTACGCAATGCCGAGGGCAAATTCCTCGCCGAAGCGGGTACCCGGGATGCGTTCGGACATGCTCAACTGGGCGGCGTGGCACCGGTAATCGCCGCGCTTGTGCAGCAGAAGCTTGGCCTGAAGTACCACTGGGCGGTGGCGGATTATCTGCAACGCGCGGCTCGCCATATCGCCTCCAAAACCGATGTCGAACAGGCCTACGCCATGGGAAAGGCCGCGGTGGAGCTGGCGCTTGAGGGGAAGAACGCCGTCATGCCTACCATCGTGCGCAAGTCAGACGATCCGTATGCATGGGAGGTTGGGTATGCGAACCTTGCGGAGGTGGCGAATGTCGAAAAGATGATGCCAAGAGAGTACGCTACCGAGGATGGGCTCGGTATCACTGAGGCTTGCCGTCGATACCTGCAGCCACTCATTCTTGGCGAAGATTACCCGCCCTACAAGAACGGTTTACCCGATTACGTTATTTTAAAGAACGCACCGGTAGCCAAGAAGCTAAGTGCCTCATACACATTAAAGACATAGATTAACCCTTGCCGGGGAAGGAAGAGCGGCGGGACGCGCCGCTCTTCTCCTCAAGGTTCTGATACACATGACTTTGGAACGCGCCCGGGAACTGCTCGCCGTACAGGCAGATATGGGCGGTGGATATAACCGAAACTCCGCCCGCCTAATTCTAGGAGAAGTCGCTCGATTGCACGGTCAGCAGGCCGTGGATCGTTTGATTAGAGAATTCGATCTGGAGCAACGTTTCGGCTTTCGGCCTGGTACCCAGTTCAATGCCCCGTGAGGGAGAGGCGGTTACACGGGCGTTAGCCCAGCGCCTGCCGAGTCCACTTGTACGTCACGCTGGCTGGGCACGGCGGCTTTCCCTGTGGATCTCTCGCGACCGCAAAAGAGCTCGCGGGCAACCCCCCTTCGCGGAATTCGAAAACGCGGTCCATCCACTACCAAAGCCCGCGTGGCGCTCGCTATAGCCTCAACCGAGCAGACTGACACCGAGCTCCGGTGCAATCACTAGGCTCACAATTGCCATCACGTTAATCAGGATATTCATGGACGGCCCCGAGGTATCCTTGAACGGATCACCCACGGTATCGCCAACCACGGTCGCCTTGTGGGTATCGGAACCCTTGCCGCCGTGATTCCCCTTCTCCACATACTTCTTCGCGTTATCCCAGGCGCCCCCCGCATTGGCCATAGTCAGCGCCAGCAGGACGCACCCAAGCAGCGCTCCTCCCAGCATCCCGCCCAGTGCCGCCGGACCCAGACCGAACCCAATGACCCAAGGTGCCGCTATGGCCAGAACGCCCGGTAGCACCATCTTCTTCAACGCGGCTGTGGTGGCAATATCCACGCAGCGGGCCGTGTCCGGCTCGGCCGTGCCTTCCAGGAGACCGGTGATTTCCCGAAACTGGCGCCGGATTTCGTTAATCATGGCGAAGGCCGCATCGCCGACGGCGGTCATGGTCATGGCAGCGATGGTGAAAGGAAGGATGCCACCGATAAACAACCCGATGATGACCATAGGATCGCCCAGCTCAAGTTCGAAGCCCGGCACGTGCAGGGAGACACTCTCCATGTAAGCCGTGATGATGGCTAAAGCGGCCAAGGCGGCCGCACCGATGGCAAATCCCTTACCGATCGCCGCGGTGGTGTTGCCAAGCTCATCCAAGGAGTCGGTAATGTGCCGCGTCTCAACGCCAAGGCCGCCCATCTCGGCGATGCCACCGGCATTGTCGGCCACGGGGCCATAGGCATCGATGGCCATGGTGATGCCGACCGTGGCGAGCATACCTACTGCCGCGATCCCCACGCCGTAGAGGCCTACCAGCGCATTGGATACAAAGATGATGGCACTAATGGTGAGCATGGGAACGATGACCGATCGCATGCCCACCGCAAACCCCGTGATAATCACCGTGGCGGCTCCCGTCTCACCGGCTAAGGCAATGTGCCTTACCGGCCGTCCAGAGGTGTAGTACTCGGTAACGAGACCAATGACAATGCCGCCGATGGCCCCTGCCAGGACAGCCCCCCAGACGTCGCCGTTGACGCCCGTGCCGACGATCACGAAATAGGCGAGAACGATAAAAAGCACACTCGCCCCAATGGTTCCGGTACGCAGCGCACGCTCCGGGGTCTGGCCGGAGAAAATGCGCACCAACCAAATCCCCGCGATGGAGCAAAGCAGGCCCGCGGAGGACAGCGCGAGCGGCAAAAACATCAGCGCTTGTCGTTCCCCGAGCGGGTCGATGACGTCCGCCGCCATGGTGGAAGCCATAGCAATCGTGGCAATCATGGCACCGCAGTACGACTCGAAAATATCCGAGCCCATACCGGCCACATCGCCGACATTGTCACCGACATTGTCGGCGATCACCCCCGGGTTGCGCGGATCGTCCTCCGGGATCCCGGCCTCCACCTTACCCACCAGATCAGCACCGACGTCGGCGCTCTTGGTGTAGATACCACCGCCCACGCGGGAGAACAGCGCCACACTCGATGCGCCCATACCGAATCCATGGATTGCATGGGCCGTCTCCGGATCCCCTCCGAAGAACAAGTACAGAGTGCCCAGGCCGAGCAGCCCCAGGGACGCAACCGCCAAGCCCATAATCGACCCGCCGAAGAACGCCACCTTTAAGGCTTCGGCAACACCGCTCGTGTGCGCCGCGACGGTCGTGCGCACGTTGGCCCGGGTGGCGGTATTCATACCAATGTAGCCCGCCAACGCCGAAGCGACCGCCCCCACCACGAAGGCAAACGCCGTCTTCCAACCGAGAAATACGTAGAGCACGACCACCAGCACGCCACAAAAAATACCTAACATCTTGTATTCACGGCGCATGAACACCATGGCACCCAGATGGATGGCATCACTAATCGCCGCCACCTTGGCTTCCCCTGCGGGGTACTTCTTCACAGCCTGATAGATGAAGTACGCGACCACTAGACCGATGACTCCAAAGATGATGGGCAGGAGGGCATTCAGGCTCATGGGTATCTCCCCGGCTATCTCAACAAAGATGAAGGCAGATTAATGGCGAGCTCAGGCCATACCTCAGGCCTGACGACGGGTGTTCGTAGTGCGCTTGTTAGAATCCACACCCGTCTCGAGCAGACTCAATCATAATCTGGAGAGTAGCCATATTACCAGACTTTCAATAAGGACATAGATGTCTGCGGGAGCGATTCTGAACAACGGCTAGCGGAGCCTGGGGAAGCGAACAAAGCCAGCTGCGCACGCGATCAAAGGAAGGCGTCGAGCGGTCACCACCCACCGTGACGGCAAACGCCGTGGCTGTGTCAGCCGCTTCTTGAGAGGCAATGACGGTCGCCGCTCAGCAGGCGTCACCGAATATAAGCCCAATAGCTCGCGCCATAGGGACACCCTGCTGGAGCGATTGCCCGCGTCCCGGCGTAACGGCTTCGCTACAGCCAGAGAACCCAGAAATTCTCGCGCAACAAGGCCCGACTGTGTCGGTAACCAGCCCGCCGGACACCGCCTTCAGCCGGTGCGCCCAGGCCGAGAATCGGGCACCGTGTGAGCGGCGCTGCCGATCACATCGCGCGCCAAAATCGAAAATTGCTTGCTTCTATTTCCGATTGGGACGGCATCGGGAAAAACCGGGTTTCTTCCTGGGAGGCAAACATGAACCCGTGACGAATGAGCTTATAGGGGATGGTATCGAACGAGCTGTCCAGCCGTAGCCCTTTACCCGACTTCTGCGGGTCGGCTCGCATCTCCATGATCGCCTCGCGCAGCTTCGAGGGATGCAGACCGGGAATCGGAGGGTGCATGGTGGGGCGCTCCTCGAAATCCTTTAGGAACTCCTCAGTATTGAGCTCCACTTGCGTATAGAACTGCTTGGGCGCTCCTTTTGGGAAATTTGGGTCAGTAATGTACTTGCCGAAGGCAGGGAAATCGAGGCGCGACAGCACCAACATCCGAAGCGGGACAATCTCCGCGAAGATCCGCAGATACCCGGGCTCGTGCGTCTTGGTATAGGGGGCTCCCTTGAGCTCCAGCGTATAACCTTCCGGCGTGCTGAGTATAACCCGTTTGATGGCCTGGAGATCCATGTGTTCAAGCACCCGATAGGTGGAGATGAACTTGGTGGCCTTAGGCCGTCCGTCTTCGTGAGGGATTAATCCGGCAATCCCCTCATCGATCCTGAAGTAAGGATGGCGAAAGTTAATGTCGATTTCCGCGAATACCACCTTGGCTGCGTAATAGCGCACGGAACCAGCGGTGTAATGTTTGGCGAAGTCTTCCGGATTCAGCTGCGAGGCAACCAGTGCCGGATTGGGGGCCAATATCTGATAGAGACGATTTTCGTATTGCATACTCCACTACCCTAGTTGGCTATCTCAAAATCCTCAAGTCTTTGACATGTAAGATAACAGCGCCACAATCGCGCACCCATCAGCCGCTCCGAGTAGTGCCACGGTGACGGCTTCGGCTGTGAGAGGGTGTTTTAAAGCACCCTTTGAGGATTACTGCCGCGATAGAGTAACTGCTTGTGTCCCACGCTGGTAGAGGGCTTGGCCTGTTCGCGCCTAAAAAGCACCTCACCACAGCCTCTTGATCCCGGCGCACCGTGCCCCGCCCGCCCTGCTCTAGGGCCCACTCGCTACGGTTTTTGTCACAACCTCTCAGTACAGCAATTTTGCTCCCCTTGAATTTGCTGAGGTTATCTACGAGCATTGGCCCCTCGAATAACAACTAACGTGGGGCTCTTGGCAAACAGCTGCCTCCGGCGGAAGCAGCGCGAAACGGCCAACTTGAAAAATTATCATAATCAGCAGTGCTCTCGGGAGCCTCTACGTCGTAGTTCATGCCCGTTGGATGAGGAGCTTTGAATAATTATGGCTACCAAAGCGGAACATGTAAGTATTCCCGATCCTTTGCTTGAGGAGTTACCCCCGTTGCGGATGGATGCCAAGAGTCTGGCCGCCGATATCCGTCGCCATTTCAATCATACGCTGGGTTGCGACATCCATTCCAAACATGCCTACCATCTTTATGAAGCGGTCGCTATGACGCTGCGCGACCGGCTCATGGACCGCTGGAAGAATACCCACTACACGTACCGCATACACAACTGTAAGCGCGCCTATTATCTTTCACTGGAATTTCTCATGGGGCGCTCCCTTGGGAATGCAGTGATCAATCTTGACATCACCGAGGAAACACGCCAGGCACTGCGTCAGCTCGGTTTGACGCTCGAAGAAATCGAAAACATCGAGCATGACGCAGGGCTTGGAAACGGCGGCCTGGGAAGGCTGGCGGCGTGTTTCCTTGACAGCTGCGCGACCCTGCAATTGCCTGTGATGGGCTATGGCATCCGCTATGAATACGGCATATTCCGGCAGCTGATTGAGGATGGCGAGCAGGTCGAGGAACCGGATCACTGGCTCATCCATGGGAACCCTTGGGAACTGGAACGGCCGGAATTCACCCAGCGGGTCCACTTTGAGGGGCGAACCGTGCATGACCAGGGGGCCGACGGTAAGCCACGCGTGCGCTGGATCGATACCAAAGACGTGCTCGCCGTTCCCTATGACACTCCTGTCCCCGGTTATAACAACGGTACGGTAAATACCTTGCGCCTGTGGAAGACGGAGGCGACCGATGTGTTTGACCTCGGCCAATTCAACGCGGGCAGCTATCCCGAGTCGGTCGCCGCAAAGAATGCCGCAGAAAACATAACGATGGTGCTGTATCCAAACGATACCAGTGAAAGCGGCAAGGAACTGCGGCTGCGTCAACAGTATTTCCTGGCCTCGGCTGCGTTGAAGGACGTGCTGCGCCGCTGGCGCAACGCCCACGGTACTGATTTCTCAGAATTCGCCGAAAAGAGCCGTTTCCAGCTCAATGATACCCATCCGAGCGTGGCCGTGGCGGAACTGATGCGCCTGCTGATGGATCAGTACGGATTGGATTGGAGCAAGGCCTGGGAAATCACCACCCAAAGCATGGCCTACACCAATCACACGCTGCTGCCGGAAGCGCTGGAGAAGTGGCCGGTGCGGCTGTTTCAAAGTCTGTTACCGCGGATCCTGGAGATTATTTACGAAATCAACGCGCGTTTTCTGGCAGAGGTGAGTCGGCGCTGGCCGGGTGACAACGCTCGCCTACGGCGGATGTCGCTCATCGAAGAGGGCTATGAACAGCAGGTGCGTATGGCCTATCTCGCGGTAGTTGGCAGCACCTCCGTGAACGGCGTGGCACAGCTTCACACCAATCTGCTCACCCAGGGCTTGTTCCGCGATTTCTATGAGCTCTGGCCGGAGAAGTTCAACAACAAAACCAACGGTGTCACGCAACGCCGCTGGTTAGCGCTTTGCAATCCGAAGCTTGGCGAGCTCATCAATAAGACCATCGGGACCGCATGGGTAACCGATCTGGAACAGTTAAAGAAGCTCGCCCCCTATGCGGACGAGCCGGGATTTAGAAAAGCGTGGCACGCGGTAAAGCAGGAGAATAAAACGCGGCTCGCTGAAATGGTGGAGCAGGATACCGGGGTGCGGTTTGATCCTCAATCCATGTTTGACGTCCAAGTCAAACGTATTCACGAATATAAGCGTCAGCTCCTAAACGCGCTGCACGTCATCCACCTCTATGATCGCATCAAACGCGGCGATGCCCAGGGCATGACACCGCGGTGCGTGCTGTTCGCTGGCAAAGCGGCTCCGGGATATTGGATGGCCAAGCGCATCATCAAGCTCATCAACAACGTGGCTAATGTCATCAACAACGATGGGCAGGTCGGCGATCGGCTTAAAGTCGCGTTTCTGCCCAATTACCGGGTCTCTGCAATGGAAGTGATCGCACCCGGCACCGATCTCTCCGAGCAGATCTCCACGGCCGGCAAAGAAGCCTCAGGCACTGGAAGCATGAAATTTATGATGAACGGTGCGGTCACCATCGGCACCTACGATGGGGCCAATATCGAGATCCTGGAAGCCGTGGGCGAGAGGAATTTTTTCCTTTTTGGGCTGCGCGCGGAAGAAGTGGAAGCCCGCAAGCCGCTGTACGATCCGAACGCCATCATCGAAGCCGATGAAGATCTACGCCGCGTCATGCAGATGCTCGAAAGCGGGCACTTCAATCAGTTTGAGCCGGGCATCTTCGACGCCATCAGTGGCTCTGTCCGCAACCCTCATGATCCTTGGATGACGGCCGCGGATTTCCGTGCCTTCGCGGATGCACAGGGCCGGGTCGCCGCAGCCCATCAAGATACGGAGCACTGGACCCGTTTGAGCATTCTCAACGCCGCTCACAGCGGTTGGTTCTCTACCGACCGTACCATGCGGGAGTACAATCGTGACATCTGGAAGCTGGACCCCGTCACTGTGCCACCGGTGGCGTAGAGAGTGTAGAGAGTCGAGAAAGGCCATAAGCGTTCGGCAAACGAGGAGCCCCTCATCACCAGTTCGGCGGCCCGCAGCAGCTTGTCCCCAATCCGCTGCGGCCTGACGTGAAGGTTAGGCCGCAGCGGGTAGTCGGCTTGCTGGTTACCTGCCTCATCGATCTGTTTCGCCCCAATGCCGGGTTCGCGGCGGTGAAGCTGCTCGAGCAGGCGGGCTGCGACGTCGTCGTCCCAAGGGCGCAAACCTGCTGCGGCCAGCCCGCCTATAATAGTGGCGATGCGCGCAGCGCACAGGCTATTGCCCGACAGGTTATCACCACCTTCGAAGCATTCGATGACATCGTGATACCCTCGGGCTCCTGTGCTGGTATGGTGAAAATTCACTACCCACGACTTTTTGCCCAGGACGCACAATGGCAGCAAAGGGCATTGGCGCTCGCCGAGCGCACGCACGAGCTGACCCGCTTTTTAACCGAGGTGCTTGGCATCAGCGAGAGTGGCGCCACGTACCGCGGTACCGCCACCTATCACGATTCCTGCTCGGGGCTGCGCGAACTGGGCATCCATGCTCAGCCGCGCCAACTGCTGGCAAGCGTCACAGGGCTGCATCTCAAGGAGCTCCGAGATTGGGAAAGTTGCTGCGGATTCGGTGGCGCCTTCTGCGTCAAGTACCCAGAACTATCCGTTCGCATGGTATCGGACAAGGTTGCGAGCATTCAGAAGACCGGTGCCGACACGCTGTTAGGCGGCGATCTCGGCTGCCTCCTCAATATCGCTGGGCGCCTCAAGCGCCAGGGGAGCGGCATCAAGGTATACCACGTGGCGGAAATTCTGGCGGAGATGGCCGGGCACGCCCCCCCCATCGGTGAAGGCCCCAACAGCCAATGAATACCACGGCCCACGGCTTCAAGGAGCGTTCCGTCAAGGCCCTGCAGAACACCACGCTGCAGGAAGCTCTTGCGCGCGCCTATGGCGGCTTCGTGCACAAGCGTCAAGCCGCGATAGACGCGTTACCGGAATTTGATGCCCTGTGCGAGCAGGCTCGGCGCATAAAGGATCATGCGCTCGATCATCTCGATCACTATCTCGAAGGCTTCGAGGCCGCGCTCACCGCCGAAGGCGGGAAAGTGCACTGGGCGCGTACGCCGGAAGAGGCGTGCCAACAGGTCGTCGCAATTTGTCGAGCGCACCAGGCACGCCGGATCACCAAAGGTAAGTCGATGGTGGGGGAAGAGATCGCCCTGAACGAGGCACTCGAAGCCAACGGCTTCGAGGTCGTCGAAACCGACCTCGGCGAGTACATCATTCAACTGGCGAAGGAACCGCCGAGCCATATCATCGCACCGGCAGTCCACAAAACCCGCGGCGAGATTGCGCAGCTCTTTCATACCTTCCATCAACGCATCGAACGCAGCCAACCGCTGGCGGAAGTACCGGATATCGTCGAGGAATCCCGCCAGGTCCTGCGTTCGGTATTTCTCAGCGCGGATGTCGGCATCACCGGCGCCAACTTCCTCGTCGCCGAAACGGGCTCAGTGGTGCTGGTCACCAATGAAGGGAACGGCGATCTGGTGAGCACGCTACCGCCGGTGCATATTGTCGTGTCCTCTATCGAGAAGGTGGTACCCACCCTAGAGGATGTGACAACCCTTCTGCGTGTGCTGGGACGCAGCGCTACCGGCCAAGCGATGACCGCTTACACGAGCCTGCTAACGGGTCCACGCCGTGCGGATGACCGGGACGGGCCCAGCGCGATGCACGTCGTCCTGGTCGATAACGGCCGCTCAGCGATGCTCGGTACGGCGTTTCGCGACATGCTGCGATGTATCCGCTGTGGGGCCTGCTTAAATCACTGTCCGGTCTACGGCGCCATCGGCGGACATGCCTACGGCTGGGTGTATCCGGGACCGATGGGGGCGATCCTCACACCGCGCATCCTCGGTCTCAGGGCCGCACCCGACCTGCCCCAAGCCTGCACCTTGAATGGGCGCTGCCAAGACGTCTGTCCGGTGCACATACCGCTGCCTGCGCTGCTGCGCAAGCTTCGCATGGAAGCATTTACGCAACGGATCACGCCGCCACGGGCACGTTTCCCATTGGCCCTGTGGGCCTTACTGGCAAAGCATCCTCGGCTCTACCACGGCGTCATGACCCTCGCTGCCGGGCTACTCGGACGGCTCGGCCAGCGTCGCGGCCGGTTTCGCACCCTGCCCTTTGCCCGCGGCTGGACCGAGGGGCGCGCTCTCCCGACCCCTGCGGTGCAAACCTTTCAGTCGTGCTGGAAGCACCGCCGGCGGAGCGATCCTTCGTGAGCGAGTCCCGTGAAGCGATACTGGCGGCAATCCGGCATTCCCTGGGACGCAAGGCATCGACAGCCGGCCTGGGTGGAGGGCAAATGCCGTCGGAGTCGATTGGCGGGGCACCGGGCACTGCCGTCAGGCCCGCCGTCGATGGTGATTGCGTAGCCCATTTTACGCGCCGAATCACCGCCGCCGGAGCAAGCCTGGTAAGGACAGAGTCGTTCGCCACCATCCCAGAGGCGGTCCGCGCCTTCTTGGATGAGCTAGGATTCAGCTACAACCTGGTTTGCTCTGGTGAGCGGGCATTTGACACCATCGCCTGGCCCGCCGGTTTCACGCTAGCGTTACGTACCGCGGCAGATGGTGATCACAGCTCGCTCACCGGCGTCGTGGCTGCGGTCGCGGAAACCGGAAGCTTGGTGGTCGCTGCAGCGCACCACAGTCCCAATACCCTGCACTTCCTGCCGGAAAATCATATTGCCGTGGTTCGCACCTCACAGGTGCTGCGGCACCTGGAGGACGTTTGGCGGCTCATGCGTGAACACTCGGGCATGCCGCGGGCGCTGACATTTATCACCGGACCGTCGCGCACTGCCGATGTTGAGCAAACCATTCAGATCGGGGCTCACGGGCCGCGGCGATTACACGTGGTGCTGGTGGACGCCTAGCCGCGGACACGCCGGTAGCCATCGCGGCCGGCACCGGCCGTGGGGAAAACCATGCGTTACACGGGGAATCGGCAGAACGCATCCGGGAAACCTGGAGAATGAAGATTTGCATCGTCTCCGACAGCCATGACAATCGCCGGCTGCTCGTCGCGGCGGTGTCTGACGCCAAGGCCTGCGGCGCGCAGATAGTGCTGCACTGTGGTGATCTGGTTGCCCCCTCCACCCTTCCCGCACTGCAACCGCTCGGGCTGCCGATACATGTCATCCATGGCAACAACGCCGGCGACCTGGTGGTGCTGATGCGGATGGCTAACCGCCGCCCGGACTTTATCCATTACTACGGCCAGGACGCCGAACTGAGCCTCGCTGGCCGCCGTTTATTTCTCGTGCACTTTCCCAATTACGCGCGCGGCATGGCGGCCACCGGTGACTATGATTTGGTCTGCTGTGGTCACAGTCACGAAGCGTCCATCGAGCAGCAAGCGAACGTCAAAGGCGGCCGTACCCTGCTGATCAACCCGGGGACCGTGGCCGGCGTCGATGCGCCGCCCACCTATGCTTTTGGTGATCTGAGGACACTGGCGTTTTCGATTCGCAGCGTGCCACACGCCGGTGCGTAGCATGACAGGGGCGGTGCCCCGCAGGCCCGCATGGGCGGGGGGACGAGGGGTATTGTGCCGGCACGCACACGCTGCGCGAGCGTGCGTCACTCCTCAGTGGGCGCGATCGGCCGGCGGCTGCGCTTGGTCTGTGCGCGCTGTCGCTTGCCCTCCAGGCGGCGCTGTTTGGAGGCGAGCGTCGGACGAGTCGGCTTACGCGGCTTGGGCGGTTGTGCCGCTTTGCGAATCAGCACCACCAGCCTTTCCAGGGCATCTTGGCGGTTTTGCTCCTGGGTGCGATAGCGCCGGGCATCGATGATCAACACACCGTCCACGGTCATGCGCCGGCCGGCCAAGCGTTGCAGTCGGTCTCGCACCACCGCGGGCAATGAAAGTGAGCGCGCTGCGTCGAAGCGCAGTTGAACGGCGGTCGCAACCTTGTTGACATTCTGCCCGCCGGGACCGGCAGCACGAATAAAGCGCTCCTCAAGCTCGCTGTCAGGGACGGCAATGGTGGATGTGATGCGGATCACCATGACGCCATGCTCAGAGGGCGCGGTTTTAGCTGCAGCAAGGTGAATGGCGCCTCGGTCGCGCCAAGCGAATGCCAATGCCGTTGCGACCGTGTCTGGTCATGCTGCATAACAAGACCCTTGAGCTTGGTATAACGGAATGCCATCCGCGGGGGCCTCAGCATTTGCCGCCATGGGACGCCATCCGGCGCGCCGATTTCTCGCGTGTAGCTGTTGAGTCGTCATCGCTGCTGTGAGTAAGATGAAGGGGCCGGCGAGACACCCTGACCAGGATGAATGTCGGCACGGAACAGCCAGCCCGATGACGCCAATGCCGTGTGAACCAATTTCGACGCGCACGCCAGAGCGGCCTTGCTCGATGGTGCAGGGGCTTTGGATACCGAGTGGCGCCCGTTCCTAAGTATCGCAATGCTGCGTATCATCGACCATGACCCCGTGCGCGAGCTCAGGCTGGAGCATCCGCCCGTCAATGCGCTGCGCTGGGAATCCCTCGAAGCGCTGCGCGAGGCCGTGGAATCGGCGCTCAGAAATAAACGCATACGGAGCTTGATGATCTCCGGTATGCCCGGTTATTTCTCTGCCGGCCTCGATGTGCGCCACCAAATCGAGGCGGGACAGGAGGCGGCGGATGTCGTTTTCCATGAACTGTTTGCCTTGTTGCGCGCCATCGGCACGTCGCCTATTCCCATTGCAGCGGCCATTACCGGTCACAGCGTAGGAGGAGGAGCGCTGCTGGCGATCTACTGTGATTATCGCATCATGGCCGATGGTGACTTCAACATCGGGCTGCCTGAGGTACGCATCGGGCTGCCCATTCCGCCTGTCATCTACACGGCGCTTAGCCGTCTCATTGGGCCGCGCATGGCTGAACGTCTCTGCGTCGAAGGAAAGTTGATGTCATCCCAGGCGGCGGAGCGCATTGGACTCGTCGATAGGCTTGCACCCCC
>JAGTVB010000139.1 GCA_018224385.1 Gammaproteobacteria bacterium | reverse complement strand
AACAAGCTGTTTTAAAAATTGCTGCGCTTGCCATAGCTGCGTTGCGCGGCGGCTTAGAATCTTTGTGTGTACTCGCTTGTACACTGCGGTTGTTACTCGCCCCATCCCTGGGGCTCGCCCCGTCGGGGCCAGCCTGTGGCTCTTCAAAATCGTTCCCGATGATTTTGTCTCCACCGCGCGCCTGCGTCTCCCGGCGCTCGCGACATTTTTAAAACAGCTTCTGAGATATCCATTCGATATGATCTGGATGAGCGTAGGGATGATTGTGATGTCTTTCCGATCGGCGGGATCAATTTTCTGGCCCTCTGACACTTCTATAAATGATCTGGATCAATGACAATTGTATAGAGTGGTGAGAGTGTGATAATGAATTTGGATTTTAATCAATAGCCAACCATAGGGGCTGCTGGATGGAGGTAGCCCAAAATGGTGCTATGTGACTCGGGGTTTTTACGCAACGGCGTGTCCCCAAGCTTACCAGGCTAGCGCGAGGAGATGAACATGCGAGGACCGGCCGTTAATATAAGCCGCTATGCGTTTATCCAATTTATTCTTGTGGTGTTGATCGCGAGTTACGATATGTTAGAAGCACGCGCTCAAAACACTCCTGGGTGGGATGCCGCGGAAGCCGCACAGTCAAGCTTCTGGATGAAAGCGCTCTCCATTCCGAGACAAGCCCTAAACGCAGTCGATGTCAATCAGACATTTGATAAGGATGGTACGCTTCCCTTTAGCAGGCCAGAGCCTATTTACGGTTTAGCTCTGAGCGGCACTATTAAACTCAATAGTAATGCGAGCTTGGTGCGCTTGGTTTTAGTCGATGAAAAATCGAACGAACATCTCCTTTACGAGGCCTATTCTCTGCTTGCGAACCAAGATTCCTTCTCCGTGAGCAGTGTTTGCGAAGAGACTTGCGTCTTGGAGCCCACGAAGGCAGCTTCAATAAGAATACAGATCGTTGATGCGTCGATCCAGATATCCGAGCTCTCCGTGATGCCTGCCCCAGCGCGATTGCCAAGATCCATTTCTGAAATTCAGCAGGATATACGGGCAGCTCAAGTGACACAAAAGGTCAAGGAGATAAATACCAATATCAAGAAGATGGGACTAAAATGGACTGCTGGCGAAACGTCTGTTTCTAAGCTTTCCTATTCTGAAAAAAAGAAATTGTTTGGCGCTGGCGATAACAAAGAGCTACCGAACTTACAGGGGTTTGAATACTACACGGGCGGAATTTTCGAGGTCAAGACACCTTCGCCGTCATCGAAGCCTACGGACAACCCAACCGGTTCGGGATCGTCGCTGATCGATTCCTTCGACTGGAGGAATAGGCATGGGGCCAATGATCTGGATTCCCCTTATTATGACGGCGATCCGAACGGAAGCGGATGGATTACCTCAGTCAAGAATCAAAGCGGCTGTGGATCTTGTTGGGCGTTTGCTGCCACCGGTGCGGTGGAGGCACTCACGAATCTCTATTTCAACCAGCATCTCGACCTCGATCTGGCGGAGCAAGATGCCCTCTCCTGCAGCGGTGCAGGAAGCTGCCAAGGGGGTTGGCCAGGATTGACATTGGATTACTATACCAATAATGGTGTTGTCGATGAAGCCTGTTTTCCCTATACGGCCACCGATGGAAATTGCACCGACAGGTGTGTTAGTCCAAATATATCGATAAAAATAAGCGGAAAGGTCACGTTTGGATCACCGGCGACCGAAGAAGCCCTGAAGAGAATGATCATTGATTACGGCCCGGTCAGTGGTGGAATATACAGCTGGAGTCACGCGATGGTGCTGCTCGGCTATGAGAGGGATCCCGATGATGGGCGCACCGTTTGGACTTTCAAAAATAGTTGGGGAAGCGACTGGGGTGATCACGGTTATGGATACTTGATTATCGACATCAATGATATTGGATGGACCCATGCACTGCTGAACCCCGTGATAAGCTCGGTAGCTCATGAAATCAAGTGTATCGATCGGGATAATGATGGTTACTACAACTGGGGTCTTGCTAAGAACAAGCCGGCTTCATGTCCCGCTGATGCCTTTCCCGAGAAGGATTGTGATGATGGAAACACGGAATTAGGCCCTTTCAATCCGGATGGTTCTTGTCGGCACGCACTTGGCGTTGAGATCGTCAGCGTTTCAACGAGCAAGCCCTATATTTTGGGAGAGGCCAAAGTCGGTGACAAGACCTACATCGATCGCGACTACACCATAAGCTCGCTCAGTTCCGGTCTGGCCGACGGCGTGCTCGTGCGCACCGCCAATGAAGACAAGCAACTTAAAGTCGCCAATCATTTGGTGCTGCACGTGCAAAGTCCTGCGCTCGTTTATGTGGCTTACGACAAGCGCGCCACAAAGGTTCCAACCTGGCTTCGGGAGTGGACGCGCACCGAAGAACGCATTAGGAGCACGGATAGCGCGGCTTCACCGATGGTGGTTTATCGAAAACAGGTAGCGGCGGGTGCGGAACTGACGCTAGGCGGTAACCATCAGGGCGGGGACACGGGCGCGCGCAGCAACTATTTCGTGGTCGTGCAGTTAATGCCCGTGGAAATCGTCAGCGTATCAACCGGTAAACCTTATGCCCTGGCAGAGGCTAAGAACGGGGCTCTGGCCTATATCGATCGCCAATATAAGGTGACTGCGATTTCCTCCGGATTGAAGGGGGGTGTGCTGGTGCGTACGGCGAACGATGACAAGCGCGTGGAGGCCGCAAACCATCTGGTGCTCCGCTCGCGCCAGGATGCAACTATTTATGTTTGTTATGACAAGCGGGGCACTGGTTCACCGCCAATCTGGCTTACCGATGGCGTCTGGACTCGGGCGGTCAATGAATCGATCAGCACGCCGGATAGTCCAGCTTCGCCGATGGCGGTGTTTAAGAGGCAGGCGGGTGCCGGCGAGGAAATTGCCCTTGGGGGCAATCATCAGGGTGGTGGCACGGCTGCCGGCAGTAATTACTTCGTGATCGTGAACGCAAGGCGATGACGCCGGGGAAGCTCCATCTTGCTGCCAACCTCTGCGGGTTGACGGTAGATTCTTACCTTGCCTACCAGACCCACTTTGATTGACTCCACGCGCTAGCCTTTTTGCAAGGCTCAACCGAGGGGGATTTCCCCATGACCCGTCCGCGCGCCACCCTCGATTCGCTCGAGGACACGCCCTGGTATCACTGCGTCAGCCGCTGTGTGCGCCGAGCCTTCTTGTGCGGAGAGGACCGCTTTTCCGGCAAGAGTTTCGAGCATCGCCGAGGCTGGATCGCCGAGCGGATCAAGCAGCTCTCGGCTATCTTCGCCATCGATGTGGCTGCCTATGCGGTCATGAGTAACCACTATCATGTGGTGGTACGCGTCGATCGAGAGCGGGCTTTGGGCTGGTCCGTGGACGAGGTGCTCACGCGTTGGACGGCGCTCTTCTTCGGGCCTCTCATGGTGGGCGCGGTATGTTTCCGGGGAGCGGGCTGAGATGACGTCGGCCGAGATTGCCCGCGTGCGAGTACTGGCTGAAAACTATCGCGCCCGTCTACATGATTTGTCCTGGTTCATGCGGACTTTAAACGAATACATCGCCCGCAAGGCCAACGCCGAGGACGGAGTTAAGGGTCGGTTTTGGGAAGGGCGCTTCAAGAGCCAAGCGCTGCTCGATGAAAAGGCTTTGCTCGCCGCGATGGCCTACGTGGACTTGAACCCGGTGCGGGCAGGCCTTGCCGAGACCCCAGAAGCCTCGGACTACACCTCCATCCAAGAGCGCCTGGAGCTTATGCCGACGAGTGCCGCCTCTGAAATCTCACCGGAAGGGGCTCCGGCCACCGCCGAGACCGACATCGAGCCAGAAGCGACCACCGCAGACATCCTGCGGGCAGAGCCCGAATTACAGTCTCTACCGCAGGCCTCGCTTATGCCGTTTGATGCCGCCGGGCAGGCCCCTTGGGCGATCCCCTTCGCCTTTGAGGATTACCTGGAACTCGTGGATTGGACAGGCCGCGCCCTACTGCCCGAGAAGCGCGGCCACATCGCGGCAACCCAACCGAAGATCCTCGATCGGCTTGGCATTGATGGAACGCGATTTCTTATTTACGCCGATCGTCTGCTCAAGGAATTCGGCACGGCCGTGGGCGCACCCCAGGCGTTAGTCAACCTCTGCGCTCGGCGTCAGGCGAAGTATCTGCGCGGCATCCGCACCGCACGACGGTTGTTCTTGGCCCAAGACGCGGCATAGCCTACGACCTCCTACGGATGTCTGCGGCGCGAGGTCGGGTTTTGCAACGCAGCGGTTTTGGGAGGTTT
>JAGTVB010000138.1 GCA_018224385.1 Gammaproteobacteria bacterium | reverse complement strand
ATTACTCTTACTGTTGTTCGGTATTGGATGTCAATTTTGATTTGCGTTTGCGCATGGACTCTCCTTTGAGATTGATTTTGTAAGCGTTGTGTACGAGGCGGTCGAGGATGGCATCGGCGAGCGTTGGGTTGCCCAGGTGCTGGTGCCAGTGTTCGACCGGGAGCTGGCTGGTGACCAGTGTGGAGCGGACATTAAAACGGTCGTCGAGGATCTCCAAGAGATCGCGTTGCTGCTCATCGGTGAGCGGGGCCATGCACAGATCATCGAGGAGCAGCAGATCGGTTTTGGCAAACTCGCTTAGCAGTTTGTGGTAACGCCCGTCGCCCTTGGCGATGGCCAGTTCCCGAAACAGCCGTGGAAGGCGCAGATGGCGGGCGGAGAAGCCTTCGCGACAGGCCTTGTGTGCAAGCGCACAAGCCAACCAACTTTTGCCGATACCGGTGGGGCCGATGATGAGGCAGTTGAGGTGCTCGCGTAACCAGCCGCCGGCAGCGAGCTTGGTCATGAGGGATTTATCGAGGCCCCTGGGGGTGCGGTAATCGATGTCCTCGGGGCTTGCATTGTGGCGTAGTTTGGCTCGACTTAAGCGGGTTCTCAGGCGCCGGGTTTCGCGCTCGGTGTATTCCCGGTCGACTACCAGGCCGAAGCGTTCCTCGAAGCTCAGCTCCTCGATGTCGGGCATGTGCATCTGTTCCTCCAATGCCTGTCGCATGCCCTGAAGGCGCAGGCTCTGGAGCTTATCGAGGGTGGGGTGTGTCAACATGTTTTCTCTCCTGTGGGTTAGCCCCCTGTGGCCAGGGGACGTTGTCGGTCAGTGGTAGTAGTGGGGGCCGCGCACATTCTCATGGTGCACGGGCTCCTTGGCCGGTGTGGGCTCTGGCAAGGGCCGCCGGTCCAAGCCCTTTTTTAGGATGGACTCGAGGCTGCGGTAACTGGCCGTGCCCAGGGCGAGGGCACGGGCACAGGCGGCCTCCAGACGCTGTTCGCCAAAGTGCTTACCCAGACGCATCACGCCATAGCAGGCGTTGTAGCCCTGCTGAGGGAAGGGCCGGGAGGCGAGGATTTCTTCGATCACAGTGGCGGTGGCCAGGCCGGTTTTTTGAGCCCAGTGCACGAAGCGCTGTGGCGTCCACTCGAGGTAGGCCTGGTGGGACTTGGGCAGATGGGTGCGCACCGTGGTGTAGCCCCCTTTGTGGTCGCTTCGCTGGTGGCTCGCTACCCGGGTCCCCTTGTGGAAGAGCTCCACGGTGTTGGCGCTCAGGCGCGCATCGAGCTGGCGTTTGACCAGGGTGTAGGGGACGGAGTAATGATGGTGCTCTACCGGTACATGGCTATTGGGTGCGACGCGCACCTTGAGCCATTC
Organism: Gammaproteobacteria bacterium; assembly: GCA_018224385.1. Lineage (GTDB taxonomy): Bacteria > Pseudomonadota > Gammaproteobacteria > HK1 > HK1 > JAGTVB01. The sequence continues at coordinate 2,266 of JAGTVB010000138.1, read as the reverse complement.
GGCGTAGCGATACGGCTCAGGGGGGAGTGGCTTGAGGGCTGGGCGGTCGATTTGCTCGTAGTGAGAGCGCCGCGAGCCGGACAACTTCTGAAAGGGCCGGTGGTTTAACTCTTGGAGCAGGGTGCGGATTTGAGCATTGAGCTCAGCCAGGCAGAAGAAGCGATGGTTGCGCAGCCTTGCCAGGATCCAGCGTTCTGCCAGCAAGACGCCTTGTTCTACCTTGGCCTTGTCACGGGGTTTTTGGGAGCGCGCGGGTACGATCGCCACCCCATAGTGCACGCTCAGATCCTGGTAGGTCTTGTTCAGCTCCGGATCGTAGCGATGGGCCTTGTTCACCCCGGACTTTAAATTGTCGGGCACCAGGATCTCGGGGCAGCCGTCGATGAACTTAAAGGCGCGCACATGTGAGGCACACCAGTGCGGCAAACGCTGCGTCCAGGTCGCCTCGGCGTAGGTGTAGTTGCTGGCGCCGAGCACCGCAACAAAGATCTGCGCCGGGACGACTTCCCCGGTTGTGCGATCAATAATCGGGACGGTTTGTCCCGCATAATCGACAAACAGTTTTTCGCCGGCGCGATGCTCTTGGCGCAGGACGATATCGAGCTTGTCCTGCCAGTCCCGATACCGGCAGCAGAATTGGCTGTACTGATAACCCTCTGGATGGATCTCCTTGTACTCCTGCCAGAGCAGAAAGAGCGTGACCCCCTTGCGCTTCATTTCCCGGTGGATATCGGCCCACACTGGTACCGGGCGTGGCTCAGCCGGTAGGGCGCCAGAGGGCGGAAACAACCGCTGCTCCAGGCAGGCCTCATCAAGGCCTTCGGGCAAAGGCCATGTCAGTCCAGCCGCTTCGGCGCGGCGCAGATACTCGGCTACGCTCGACCGAGCGATGCCACAACTGTGAGCAATCTGCCGGTCGCTGAAACCATGGGCCCACCTCAGTCTGAGGACCTCTTTTACCTTTCTCATCGTCAACCTCTCACGTGGCATATGCCCCCCCTTTTCTGGACGAAAAAGGGTGCAGGGTAACCGTGGTTATCCCGCCTCGCATACGCCACCCGCGACGGTGGCCGAATTCGATTGGAATAGGTGGCCGATTTGGCCCGGAATCAGTGGCCGGATTCGACCGGGATGGGTGGCCGGTTTACGCCGGAATCAGTGGCCGAATTGGCTCGGAATACGCACGATCCTCGTGACGTCACGCGCAATGAGCTTGAGCGCGCATGGCGGGTTATCCAAGGCGAGACCAATGACCCCGCCGAAATCGAATGGCACGAACGGTTCAGAGCGTCGCTCGATTTTCGTCAAGACCCGCGAGCGCAGCGGATCCGATCGATGAGCCGCGAGCAAGTAAAGCAGGAAATCGAGGCCGCACGCGCAAGCCTGGAAGCGGTTCGGCGCGCTAGCTCACGGTATTGAGATGCTGAGCCGATACGCCTGCAAGGGCGGCTAAGAGTCTCCCCGCGGCATAATGACAAACAGCGCCCCACGCCCAGGTGTCATGGGGTCAAGGCCATGCACGACACGTCCGCTCGACGTCTCTCGCAGCACCAGCTGGCGCCCATTACCGTCGTAGAGCTCGAGTTTTGCTGTGCCCCAGTCTCCGAACGCGTCATAATCCGCTAAGGTCGGCGTTCTGTGGAAGCGCACCGTGGCGAAGATGATGTCCTTCGTTTCACGAACGTCGAGCGTTACTTTGCACCCGCGCTTGGTGCGCATCCGAAAACGTTTTGATGTCATTACACGATCCTTGTGCATGTTTGTGGCCTCCTTAGCTATCCTCCTTACTGCATTGGCAGTTCGCTACTAACCGCCTACTACCTCAATTCCGCCATTCCGCCGTATTCCGCCAAAGTCGCTGGCGGAATAGCCAGAAAGGGGAGCAGGAATGGCAGGAATGCCCCAAAAACATTCCGCCATTCCGCCATTCCCTATAGCGGCGGAATAGAAATTGGCGGTGGGAGAAAAGAATGACCCCTGAAAGATTCGGCTTTTTACATTAGAGTTATCTAATGAACAAGTCGCCACAAGGCGGCGGAATACTATATGGTCAAAACTTAGATTTTTTCTCGTCACTTTCCTGTGCCTCTATTCCGCCGGGCAGAGGTATGCCTTCCGACGCCCGTGTCGTTCCTCCAGGGGCAGTGGTTCCTCCTTGAGCCGAAGGTCCAAGAGAAGATCTTGCACGGCGCGCCTTGTCTCGCTTCGTGTCATGAGTTTTTCTAGTTCCAGGGTTGACGTGCTGTGCCTCCGGGGCGGATCACGT
>JAGTVB010000137.1 GCA_018224385.1 Gammaproteobacteria bacterium | reverse complement strand
ATGGTGCTGCCAAAGCTGCCAACGCCGGGGAAAATCAGCTTTTCCGCGCCGACGATGTCTTCCGGTGTGGCAACATCCTTGACCGAAAAACCCAGTGCCCGGATGGCATTTCGCACGCTTCTGACATTACCGGCGCCGTAGTCGAGCAGTGTAATCATCTGCGCCAATCTCCAAAGTCCACGGGCGCACTCTCGAACCGCCCGCCACACCGCTGTACCAGGCCGTTGGATCGCCTAGATCGGCCCCTAAACACGCCGTGGGTTAGGGTGTGAAGAGGCTTTTAAGGTAGCTTTGCGCTATCGCCCGCCCCTGGCCTAGCCCCGCGCCCGCAGCGCCGCGATCCGCTCTTCGAGCGGCGGGTGACTCATGAATAGACGTGTTATTCCTGAGCGCCCCCCCGAGATGCCAAATGCTTTCAGCTGGTCGGGCAGATGAGATTCCCCGGCGGCCACGTGGAGACGCTCCAGCGCCTGAATCATTTTATTGGTGCCGGCCAGGCGTGCACCACCGGCATCGGCGCGAAATTCCCGCTGTCGGCTGAACCACATCACGATGATGCTGGCCAGAACGGCAAACACGATTTCCATAACGATGGTGGTGATCCAGAAGGCGGGGCCGTGCCCCTCCTCATTGCGGAAGACCACTCGGTCAACGACGTGACCGGCCACGCGCGCCAGGAAAATGACAAAAGTATTCAGAACCCCTTGTATGAGGGCCAGAGTCACCATATCCCCATTAGCCACGTGGCTCACCTCATGGCCGAGCACGGCCTCCACCTCAGTCTTGTCCATGTGACGCAACAGCCCGGTGCTGACCGCGACCAAGGCGTTGTTTCGCGACATGCCCGTGGCGAAGGCATTTGGCTCAGGCGCGTCATAGATGGCCACCTCGGGCATGCCAATGCCGGCCTGCTGTGCCTGCTGCCTGACGGTACTGATCAGCCACTGTTCCGTGGCATTGCTCGGGCGCTCGATGATGTGCGCCCCAGTGGACATCTTCGCGATCCATTTCGATGCCGCAAGGGAGATGAACGAACCGCCCATGCCAAAGACCGCAGCGAAAATCAACAGTGACCCGTAGTCTAATCCTACGCCCTGCTCATCAAGGATCCGCTCCACTCCGAGAAGCCGCAGAACGATACCGAGCACCACGATAATGGCGAGGTTGGTCACCAGAAACAGAACAATGCGTTTCATCGACGTGTCTCCGACCCGTATAAGGACCGCGATCTTAACCGGGCAAAACTAACGAGGCTTTAAACGAGGCTTTAATGGTTGCGCAGCGCGCTTATCTTGGATGAGGACATTCGAAAAATGTTCCATCCGTACCTGCACATGACAACGCGTGGGGGTACCCTCATGCTGGCCACTTCCTTGGGGCAATTTTACCCTAACGTCCTGCACTTTGGCTCTAACCCGCTGTAGGGCGGCCCGCATCATTTCGCTCGGCAACCGTTGGCTGAGGCTCGCTTATTTCTCCAGTTGCTTTATCAATTCGGTAATTTCTTGCACGTTCCTGATGACGCGGCTATTGATGGCGGTGAACGCTTCGGCGAACGCTTCGCTGCTCGACTTGAGCGTCGTCTCGGCCTCCCGCCGCATGTCATGGAGCGTCTGCAACAAGATGCGTCGGAGTAGTTCACCCTGTGCAGCAGCCAGTTCTTGCGGGTTGCGGGCGTTGGCGAGCGCATCGACGACGGCGGCGGCCCCCTCCAGGGTTTGTTTCAGGATCGCACCCTGGCGCACCATGACGGCCTCCGCGTTCTCGAAAACATGTCTGTTCGCGGCGCTCAAGGCAGCCATGTTTTGAAGAATCGTTTCAAGGATCGCGGCCGTATCGACTCCCGGAAAGGGCTGCTGGCCAAAGGCCTTGGTGAGCTGTTCCATCAGCTTTCGCGGATAGGGATCGGTGGCTGCGCCCGGCAGCTCGGTGTCGGGGCGGATGGAATTCGAGGCTTCGGGTGTCGAACGTTCAAATTTGGTTTCTTTCGCCATGTCACTCTCCTCCAGCGCGCATATTATTGGCCATGATCATGGCCTGTCTGTTCAAAGCATAGTCCCTAAATGGCATCTTGTTTCCCAGTGGTGCCGCCAGCACGGGCAAGCGCCCGGACGGCCACGGCAGCCGCTCGCCCGTTGGATGCCCGGAGCGAGCAAGGCGGGGGGCTGCCACAAGGTGGGCGAGGCGCCTTCCGCCGCGCCTCTGCTGAATGTATAGTCTTGGCTGGAATGTTCCTGGAGCGCACCGCCGCCCGAGACCCTGGACGTTGCTGCCATGCCAAGCAAATGATCAAAGTGTGGCCTACAGCGGGCAAAGTCCTGCTCCTCGCGCTGCTGTCGGCCTGTTCATCGACGGCGGTGACTCAGGTCCACCACCGGCTGCAGGTCACCCTGGATCCCGATCGGCAGCGGCTCTCCGTGGTGGACAAAGTGACCCTGCACCAGCAGCAGGGTCCGGTGCGCTTTCGGTTGCACGCCGGCCTTCAACCCTCTCTTGTGGAGACCGAAGGTACCGTAAAGCTGAATCCCGTGGGCAACGCAGTAGCTTTGCGTGCTCAGCCACATCCGCCGCCTTTGGAGCAGTTCCTCGTGCCCCTTGCGCCGGGCAAGAATGAATTTACCCTGCACTATGGCGGCGAGATTCACCATGTCATGGCGCAGCCCGCGCAAACCTATGCCCGCAGCTTCCAGACCTCGCCCGGTCTTATCTCCGCTGAGGGCGTTTTCCTGGCGAGCTCCAGTTATTGGTATCCGCGGTTTGGCGATGAACGGGTCACGTTCTCGCTGCAGGTCAACTTGCCGAGCGGCTGGCGCTCTGTGAGCCAAGGCAAGCGCACCGGCCACATCAAGGAGCGCGACAGCACCCAGGAAACCTGGCTCGTCGATAGCCCCCAGCAAGAAATTTTTTTGGTGGCCGGCAAGTTCACGGAATACCAAGGCCGTGCGCAAGCGGCGGCGACGATGGTTTTTCTTCGTCAGCCCGATCCGGATTTGGCAGAGAAATACCTTGCGGCGACGGCTCAGTATCTGGCGCTCTATGAGCGCCTCATCGGCTCCTATCCTTATCCTAAGTTCGCCCTGGTGGAGAATTTCTGGGAAACCGGCTACGGCATGCCGTCGTTCACGCTGCTTGGAGCGAAGGTCATTCGCTTACCCTTTATCCTCCATTCATCGTATCCCCACGAGATTCTGCACAATTGGTGGGGCAATGGCGTTTATGTAGACTACACCGGTGGCAACTGGGCGGAGGGGCTGACCAGCTACCTCGCCGACCACCTCATTAAGGAGCAAACAGGACAGGCGGTGGAGTACCGGCGCACGACCCTCCAGCGCTACACCAATTACGTTCAGGACGCTCGCGACTTTCCCCTCACCGCCTTTGTTGGCCGCCACGATGCGACCACCGAAGCGGTAGGCTACGGCAAGACACTGATGCTATTTCACATGTTGAGACAGCAGCTCGGTGACGCCACCTTCATCCAGGGCTTGCAGTCGCTTTACCGGCGCCACCTGTTCGAGGTGATTGGCTTTCGCCAAGTGGCGGAGCGCTTTGAAGCCGCGGCCGGAGTACCACTGGACGGTTTTTTCGAGCAGTGGGTAGAGCGAACCGGCGCACCGTCGCTGCGTGTGACCGAAGCGAGAGCCGCCCGCACACAGACCGGCTTTAGACTGACTGCCGAGCTCGAGCAAGTACAGTCTGGGGCGCCCTACCGGCTGCAGATTCCCATCGCGGTGCAGCTCGAAGGAGCGGAGGCTGCGTATCAAACACGGATTGCGATGGACCGCAAACGCCTGACACTGAGTCTGCCGTTGCCCGCCCGGCCTGTGCGCATCGATGTCGATCCGGAATTCGATGTGTTCCGCCGCCTGGATCGCAACGAGATCCCGCCGGCCCTCAACGAAGCATTCGGAGCTGAACGCGCCCTGGCGGTGCTGCCGGCTTCGGCGCCGCCCCTGCTGCGGCAGGGGTACCTCAATCTGGCCAAATCCTGGCAGCAGGGTAACCCGGAGCAGTTGGCCATCGCGTTTGATAGTGAGCTGAGCGAATTGCCCTTCGATCAAGCCGTCTGGCTGCTCGGGTGGGAAAATCGCTTCCGAGATGTGCTGGCACCGGCGCTTGCCGGTTACCGCTTTGCCGACCGCGGCGCTGAGTTGGCTCTGGAGGACGCCGAACTCTTGCGAAGCCAACACAGTGTGGTTGTGGCTGCACGCCGGCCCGAGAATCCCGCCAATGCGGTAATTTTTATTGCGGCGGAGCGCGCCGCCGCGCTGCCCGGCCTGGCGAAAAAGCTTCCGCACTATGGGAAATACAGCTATCTCGGCTTCGTCGGCGATGAGCCAAGCAACGTTGCCAAGGGTCAATGGCCGGTGGTGGATTCTCCGTTGTCAGTGTCCATTGAGCAGGGCGACGGCGCCTCGGCGATCCCCGCCAGCAAGCCCAAGCGAGCACCGCGCCCACCGCTGGCGGAAATGCCGCCAAGCGTCGCTACCGAGCGCATGGTGCGGGACATCGCGCAGCTAGCGACAGCCGAGATGGCTGGCCGAGGGCTCGGTACTCCGGAGCTCGACCGCGCGGCGGCGTTCATTGCAAGCGAATTCGCGGCCGCCGGCCTGACACCCGGAGGCGACGGCGGGAAGGGGTATTACCAGACGTGGACAGCGGAAATCGGTAATCCTCGCCGAACCGCAACGTTAACCAATGTGATCGGCCTCATCCCGGGTCGTAATCCGGCCCTGTCTCATGAGAGTGTCGTCATTGGCGCGCACTATGATCATCTGGGGCGGGGCTGGCCGAACCCCCGCAAGGGCGACCAGGGAAAGATCCATCCCGGCGCCGATGACAATGCGAGCGGTGTTTCGGTGCTGCTCGAGCTGGCGCGACGGCTCGGCGCAACGGCGCCACCCGAGCGCACGCTGGTGTTCGTGGCGTTCAGCGGCGAAGAGGCCGGCCGACTCGGTTCGCAGCACTATGTTAACTCGCCAGCCCGCTATCCAAAGGAAGGCATCATGGGCATGATTAATTTGGATACCGTTGGCCGGCTCAAGTCACGCCAGCTACTGGTGCTAGGCAGCGGCTCCGCGCAGGAGTGGGGGCCGATCTTCCGCGGTGCCGGCCACGTGACCGGGGTCGCGGTCAAGCCGATTCCCCACGACTTCGGAGCGAGCGATCAAAAGAGCTTCCATGATGTGGGCATTCCGGCGGTGCAGCTCTTTTCCGGCACCCATCATGACTTTCATCGCCCCACCGACACCGCGGACAAGATCGACGGCGAAGGATTGTTGAAAGCACTGAAGGTCTTGGCGGAAGCGGTAGACTATCTGGCATCCCGACCCGATCCTCTGACGACAACCTTAGAAGCACAAGCGCCGGCCGGCAACGAAGTGACCGCCATGAAGTCCGAGGGGCGCCGGGTTCTGCTTGGGACGGTGCCCGATTTTGCCTATGCGGGCCAAGGCGTGCGCCTTTCCGGGGTAACTCCCAAATCCCCGGCGGCGGCCTCGGGTTTGAAGAAAAACGACATCATTGTAGAAATCAATGGCGAATCCATCGAGCACCTGCCGGACCTGT
>JAGTVB010000136.1 GCA_018224385.1 Gammaproteobacteria bacterium | reverse complement strand
GGCCCTGGGGTCGCCCGGATATGGCGCTATTTATCTTTACGCGCCATATTCTTGCCGGCCAACCGATTGACGTTTACAACTTTGGGCGGCACCGTCGCGACTTTACCTATATCGACGATATCGTCGAGGGGGTGGTGCGGGTACTGGATCAGCCGGCGTCACCCAACCCGGCGTGGTCAGGAGAGGCCCCGGATTCGGCCACCAGCCGCGCCCCTTACCGGCTGTATAACATCGGTAATAATCAAGCGATCGACCTGGTACGTTATATCGAAGTTCTGGAGGATTGTTTGGGCAAGAAAGCCATCAAGAACTTGCTGCCCTTACAATTGGGGGACGTGCCCGATACCTTTGCCGACGTGGATGAATTGGTGGAGGACTTTGACTATCGTCCGAATACCCCGGTTGAGACGGGAATAAATCGTTTCGTGGCTTGGTACAAGCAATTTTATGGAAGCGCCTGAAATGCGGCACAATCGAAGGATATCTGTCGTCGGCCTCGGTTATGTGGGACTCCCGGTCGCGGTGGCCTTTGGCCGACAGCAGCGCGTGGTTGGTTTTGACATCAGCGCGGAGCGTATCGAGGCCCTGCGAACAGGCTTTGACCGCACCGGAGAGGTGGACGCTGATAAGCTGGCTGAGGCCGACGTGCTGTACACCAGTAATCCGAAGCACTTGACTTGGGCTGATTTTCATATCGTGGCGGTACCTACCCCGATTGATGCGGGCAAGCAACCGGACTTGAGACCGTTAGTGTCCGCTTCGGAGACGGTGGGCGGGGAGCTCAAGCCCGGAGACATCGTGGTGTATGAATCGACGGTTTATCCGGGGGCGACGGAGGAAGTCTGCGTACCGATTCTGGAGCGTGCCTCCGGCCTTAAGGCCGGTTCAGACTTTACGGTCGGCTATTCACCCGAGCGTATCAATCCCGGAGACAGGGAACATACCTTCAGCACGATAACCAAGGTGGTATCCGGGCAAGATGAGGCGACGCTGGAGACGGTGGCCAGCGTTTATGGCTCAGTGGTGTCGGCGGGTGTGCATCGCGCCTCGAGTATCCGCGTGGCGGAAGCGGCCAAGGTTATCGAGAATACCCAGCGGGATTTGAATATTGCGCTCATGAATGAGTTGGCACTCATCTTTAACCGGCTCGGTGTCGACACGCGTGACGTGCTGGCGGCGGCGGGGAGTAAGTGGAATTTTTTACCGTTCACCCCGGGGTTGGTAGGAGGACACTGCATTGGAGTCGATCCGTTCTACCTCACCTATAAGGCCATCAGGACAGGCTATCATCCGCAGGTCATTTTGGCGGGACGGCGGATTAACGACGAGATGGGCACCTTTATAGCGGGTCAAGCCGTCAAGCAGCTCATCCGACAGGGCCAGAACGTTCGGGAAAGTATCGTGACGGTGCTGGGGCTGACCTTTAAGGAAGACGTGCCGGATTTGCGCAACACCAGGGTGGTCGATGTCGTGCGCGAGCTTCAGGACTATGGGGTTGAGGTTCAGGTTCATGATCCCATGATTCATGCAGAGGAGGCCAGGCAAGAATTTGGCATCGTACTGCAGGATTTTGCGAATCTGCGCCCTGCTCATTGCATTATTTTGGCGGTGCCGCACAAGACCTACGTCAAACAAGGCTGGGCTCTGATTCAAGATCTGTTGCACGCACAGGGTCGGGTGGTCATGGATGCAAAGGGGGTATTGCCGCGAGAGAAAACCCCGGATGGGGTGCTTTTGTGGCGGCTCTGAGCGAGTACCGGAGGTGATTGGAGAATGAACGTAGTCATGATCGGGGTGGGTTATGTGGGCCTGGTGTCGGGCGCCTGTTTCGCCGAGTTCGGAGCCAGTGTTACCTGCATCGACGTGGATGAGGGCAAGATAAAGCGGCTGTCCAGCGGTCAGATACCGATCTACGAGCCGGGTCTCGAAGATCTGGTGCACCGCAATGTGCAACAGGGCCGGCTTCAGTTCACCACCGAATTTCACGCGCCCCTCACCACCGCCGACCTGGTGTTCATTGCCGTGGGTACGCCCACCCGGCGCGGGGATGGTCATGCCGACTTGAGCTATGTGTACGCCGCCGCCCGGGAGATTGCCAAGCATCTTCAGGGTTACACGGCGGTTGTGGACAAATCGACGGTACCTGTGGGCACCGCTCGGCAGGTGGCGCGTATCATCCATGAGGAGAATCCAGAGGCGGATTTCGACGTCGCGTCCAATCCTGAGTTTCTTAGAGAGGGGGCGGCAATTGCCGACTTCATGCGCCCGGACCGCGTCGTTATTGGGGTGGAGAGTCCGCGCGCCGAGGCATTGCTGCGTGAGCTCTATCGGCCCCTCAATCTCATTGAGTCCCCCATCCTGGTGACCAACTTGGAGAGTGCGGAGCTTATTAAGTATGCTTCCAATGCCTTTCTTGCCACCAAGATCAGTTTCATCAATGAAATGGCCGCTCTGTGTGAGGCGGTCGGTGGCGATGTTCACTCGGTAGCGAAAGGCATTGGGCTTGATGGGCGTATTGGGCGGAAGTTCTTGCACCCCGGTCCGGGATATGGCGGCTCATGTTTTCCCAAGGATACGCTGGCGCTAGTGCGTACCGCCCAGGAGCATGATCTGTCTTGCCGTATCGTCGAAGCCGTGGTGGAGGTGAATGCGGCGCAACGTGCGCGGATGCTGAGAAAGATCCGGGTGGCTCTCGGGGGCAGTGAGTCCGGCAAGATCCTCGCCATCCTCGGATTGACCTTCAAGCCAGAGACCGACGACATGCGCGAAGCGCCCGCGCTCGCCATTCTTCCGGCGCTGCTGGAGAAAGGGGCGATACTCAAAGCCCACGATCCGCAGGGTATGAAGGAAGCAAAAGCGCTACTTCCGGCGGGTATCCACTATTGCGACGATATCTATGATACCTTTGACGGGGCAGCTGGTGTGGTTCTTCTCACGGAGTGGAATGCGTACCGGGGATTGGATCTCGATCGGCTCAAGAGTGTGATGGCGGGCAATGTGTTTGTCGATTTGCGAAATGTGTATGAGCCACGGCTCATGCGGGAGGCGGGTTTTGAGTATGTCTGTGTGGGTCGACCAACGGCATAGTGGCTTCGGCAGTTTGTGCGGTTCCGGTGCATTGGCTGCAACAGTGATTTTGCCACTGGCAGGTGGACAATCCGCCGCATTGTTGCGGTCGTCATAGCGTGCGCGCTTGGTATCTTGTGTTTAGCAAACCGCGCCAGGAACAAAAAGCCCTGGTGAATCTGCAGCGTCAAGGCTATGAGAGTTATCTGCCCTTAATGCATAACCGCCGCAAGCGGTATGGACGCTATGCTCACCTGATCGAGCCCATGTTCCCCCGCTACCTATTTATTCATCTCAGTGATCGAACCGACAATTGGGGGCCTATTCGATCCACTACTGGCGTGACCAGCATGGTGCGATTCGGTGACCGCGCGGGCCGTGTTCCCGATGATCTGGTGACGATACTGAAACTGCGGGAGGGCGATAAGGGGTATTTTGAGCCGCAGACACGGCAACTGCGTAAAGGCGACTCGGTGCGAATCTGCGAGGGTCCAATGAGCGGTTATGAAGGCATCTTTCACTGCCATTCCGGAAAACAGCGGGTGACCCTGCTGCTGGAAATCACCGGCCGAGTGACCAAAGTCCAAATCGCTCCGGATCACATTGAGCTGGTCTCTCGATCCCACCCTTAGAGACTGTTCAAAAACTACTGCGCTTGTCCTAGCAGCAGCGTTGGATGCCGCTCCGGAATCCTTGTGCTCCCAGGTACATCCCGGTACTTCGCCGCCGTGCGCGCCCCACGATGCCTGCGTTCGCCGGGGTCTTAAAACACCTTTCTGAGGCTGGCAGGCGCTCACCAACCGAGGGCGCGGACTATGGTCATGATCACGGATGTGCTGCTCGATGTCGACATCGTGGTGGATGTGTGTGCTGGGCGCGAGTCCCAGCGGCAGCTTGCCCAGCGGGCCCTTCGGCATGCGGAGCACTGCGGTCATCGCCTGTGGTTGTCGGTCGCGAGCGTCCAATCACTTATCCAGGCGACAGCTGAGGAACTGCGGCGGCAAGCGGAACACGACGCAAAGGAGCTTTCCAGTGAACGAGCCTACGCAGAGGCCCAACAGGAGGTTGCGCAGTTCGCTGCCGGTAGGCACTGGCTGGCGGCGCTTGCCGAGGATGGCCTCGTGTTTCAGCACCCTGATTGCCTGCGGGCACAGCTCATGAAAGCCGTGTCTCGCCTGGGTGACAACGCGCGCTTGCTGACCCGCGATATCCGGCTGGCAGCGCAGTGCGGGCAGGCACTGCTGCTAGACGATTATCTTGCGGGCGAATGGCCTAAGAGACCCATTGCCTTGGTCGATCTGCAGAAGCAGCTCAATGCAATTCGTCACCACGTTGAGCGGAACATTCACCGGGTGCTGCACCACGGGCAATTCATCATGGGGCCCGAAGTACTGGAGCTGGAAAGCCAGCTCGCTCATTGGGTGGGGGTACGGCACGCAGTTGCCTGCTCAAGTGGCACCGATGCGTTGCTGATGGTGTTGATGGCGTATGGCATCGGACCAGGAGACGCCGTGTTCACTACGCCATTTACTTTCGTTGCGACGGCTGAGGTCATTGCCTTGCTGCGTGCTACACCGGTGTTTGTCGATATCGATCCGCACACTTTGAACATCGACCCACGACGCCTTGACGTCGCGGTGCAGCGGATCGAAGACGAAGGCACGCTACGCCCGCGCGCTGTCATACCGGTCGATCTGTTTGGCCTGCCGGCAGACTATGATTCAATCCGCGCTGTTGCCCGATCTCGAAAGCTGTTTGTCTTAGAGGACGCGGCTCAGAGCTTCGGCGCCCTTTACAAGGGCCGCGCTGCCGGCAGCCTCGGCGACGCTGCGGCAACGAGTTTTTTCCCGGCCAAACCCCTAGGGGGCTATGGCGATGGCGGGGCGGTACTCACGGACGATGCGGCGCTCGCGGATACGCTGCGCTCCATACGCATACACGGTCAGGGTACGGATCAGTACGACAACGTTCGCGTTGGGCTCAATGGTCGCGAAGACACGCTTCAGGCGGCTATTTTGCTTGCAAAACTGCAGGCCTTCCCCGAAGAAGTGGAGGCGCGTCAGGTCATCGCGGAGCGCTATACGGCAGGACTGAAAGACAGGGTGGAAACCATAGCCGTACCGGATGGTTATCGCAGCGCCTGGTCACAGTACTCGATCATGACCGATCAGAGAGATCAGCTGCGCGCGGCACTCGGCGGCCGGGGTATTCCGGCGGCCATCTATTACCCCAAGCCACTGCATTTGCAAGCAGTCTTTGCGGACCTTGGTTATGTTGAGGGGGACTTACCGGTAGCCGAATCGGTGGCCAAACGCATCCTCAGTTTACCGATGCATCCGTATCTAGATGAGGAAACCCAGCAGTACGTTATCGACACGGTACGCGATGCGCTCGCGGCTTAGCGCCGCCACGGGTGTTGTCGGCGCCTTACAAAGGGCGATTCTTCCCCGCCCCGGGACTAGGTGGCCTTCCTTTCGGTAGCGATTGCCTCGATAATACTCGTGCTGTTTTTTCGGCCACGGGCAACATCGTGTAACGACCCCTAGGATGGACCGCAGCGCTTCTCTGGGCCGGACCGTACCCGATCGGGTGCGCCAACTCGTCGATGCGATTGCACAGGAAGTGCATACTCGTCTCGGACCGCGGGCTAAGGTTATTTGGTTTGGCTCGTGGGTTACCGGCAAGGCGCGTGTCAACTCCGACATCGATATTGCGATTGAGGCGCCGGACGGCCTCTCTATGGCAGACTATGCCGCGCTCTGGAATTGGGTCGACGAGCTGCCGACGCTCTACACGATAGACCTCGTGAACCTATCGGAGGTGGGACCTCATTTTCGGCAGGAGATACTCAGGCAGGGAATAGTTTTATGACTGTTCCGCACGTTGCGGCCTATCGCCGGGCCCTGTCGAGGCTGGAGGAAGGACTGAGAGAGCCAGAGTCTGCCCTGATTCGGGATGCCTGCATTCAGCGCTTCGAATTTTGCTTCGAACTGGCCTGGAAAAGCATTCAGCAATTACTACGTGAACAAGGGCAGCAGTGCTCCTCGCCGAAAGGGTGTTTGCGGCAAGCGTTCAAACAGGGTTGGATCGAGGACGAGGACGGGTGGATAGCCATCCTGGCGGACCGTAACTTGACGTTGCATACATATGATGAGGCGTTGGCCAAGGCTGTCTACGATCGGCTTCAGGGCTACCTGCCGATGTTCAAGGGGCTGCTGCAGCGCTGCGAGGCCGATTTAGCGCCGTGAGGAGAGGCAGGCGTGGTTTTATTGCAGGGTGGTGAGGATGTGCGGGGCCAGATCTACTTC
>JAGTVB010000135.1 GCA_018224385.1 Gammaproteobacteria bacterium | reverse complement strand
GTGCGCCTTTCCGGGGTAACTCCCAAATCCCCGGCGGCGGCCTCGGGTTTGAAGAAAAACGACATCATTGTAGAAATCAATGGCGAATCCATCGAGCACCTGCCGGACCTGTCGAAGGTGCTGCAATCGCTTAAGCCGGGTGCACGCCTGCGCATTCAGTTCCTGCGCGACGGGACGAGCCGCCAGACGACTGCCCTTGTGGTCGAGCGATAAGCCCCCCAGAGCGACCATTTCATGTTCCTGAACGGCATTTTTTCAATACTGCTGGCGTCAGTCCTTGGTTTGGGAATGGCACAACGGGCCGATTGCTCGAGCCCGTTCGTTGGAAAGCAGAACGCAGCCGACGGCGACCTGCGTTTCGAAGGCGAAGTGCACTTGAGCAACATCCGCCAGCTCAGCTTTGGCGGACAAAATGCCGAAGCCTACTTTTCCTCCGATGGCAGCGAGTTGATCTTCCAGGCCACCCGTGATGGTCTGGCATGTGACGCTATCTTTCGCATGGCAGCGGACGGGAGCAACCTGCGCCAAGTGTCTTCCGGCGAAGGCGTTACCACCTGTGCCTTTATTGCCCCCGACAACGGTTCCATTATCTACGCCTCCACGCACCTCGGCGCCAAGCAATGTCCGCCGAAACCGGATTATTCGCAGGGTTACGTGTGGCCGCTCTACCAGAGCTACGACATCTTCCGGGCACCACCCGAGGGCGGCCCGCTGGTGCGCTTGACCAACACCGAGGGCTATGACGCCGAGGGCACCTATTCACCTCGGGGCGACAAAATCGTATTTACTTCGGTACGCACCGGCGATCTCGAATTGTTCATGATGAATCCGGACGGCTCCGGGGTAGAGCAACTCACTTATGCGCCCGGCTACGATGGCGGAGCATTCTTTTCTTTGGACGGCAACTGGTTGGTGTGGCGCGCTTCGCGACCGCAAGGAAAAAAGCGGCTGGCCTATCAAGCGCTGTTGGCCGAAGGGCTCGTTCGTCCCGGCAATCTCGAAATCTATCTCATGAACCTGGACCAACGAGAACCCATCCAGCTCACCGACAACGGCGCCGCCAATTTCGCACCCTATTGGCACCCGGACGGACAGCACATCATTTTCGCCTCTAACCTGCACGATCCCGCCGGACGGGATTTCGATCTTTATAGGCTGCACGTCGCCACGCGGGCTCTAGAGCGCATCACCCGGTATCCGGGTTTCGACGGATTTCCCATGTTCTCCCACGATGGCAAGAAGCTCGTGTTCGCATCCAATCGCAACGGTCGAATACCGGGAGAGACCAATATCTTCATTGCGGACTGGCAGTAACCCTCGATGAAGAGTACTCGGCCATCCGCTCTGAACCCTTGGCGATCAGGATCTTGCGGACTTCACCCAGGTCCGCCACGGGTGGTCAGTGACCGCGAAGCCAACCGCGCTGTTCCATCCGAAACTGAAACTGTTGGCGCTCTTGCTCCAGCCTGAAACGCTTCAACTGCTGAGTTTCCAGCCGCCGCGCCTTGTCCTCAGGAAGAACGCGTAAACGCTGCTGTAACGCCGCCTGCTCGCGAATTTGCCGATCGTGCAACTGCCGCTGACGGGTTATTTGCTGCTTCAAACCGCGGTTGAGCCCCCGCTCCTCCAAACGGGGCAGACCTTTCTCGAGACTCTCAAATAGCTGCCGCTGCTCGCGCTTGAGCGCACGCGCCTGCTCGGCATGATAGCGTTCCAATGCCGTGCGGCCGGTCCGCGTGTCGGCCATCGAGCCAAGGGAGATGGCGGCAAGCAGGCAGCCAATCCCTATCGCTAACCTTAAGCCAGCAATGGGCTTACCCCGCGCCGCCACCGCATCGAACCAAGGTCTCAGCATGCCATTAGGTAATTCACTTTTGCCCTTGCTTACCAGTCGATGGATCACAGTCTTACATCTCACGCCCGATATCCCAAAACGGTGGGACAAGCGCGCATGGGATCAAAGTAGACAGCCTCACCCAGAGTGAGTTCGCCGTGCCCGATGGCGGCTTCGGCGCGCAAGCTGGAAACGGCTATTGCTTGCAGCGGGAACCGGAAAAGCCAGATAGGAAGCGATCGGAAGCACCGCATACGTTCATGAAAACAGTCTCCGCGCGCTCATCGATCGCCGCACCGAGGCCGGCTTGCGATGGTGTAAGAAAACGGGTCATGGTCATCGTTTCGTCCGGGTGGCAGCCAGTCGCCTTGCCTCAAGGGACGTCGTGAATACATCCTTGTAGACTTGAGTCCGGCATCCATGCCGGACACACCCTTGGGGCAAGGCGACTGGCTGCTTAAAGATTGTAGGAGCGGTTTTAACCTCTGAATGGTGACGCTGACGAAACGATGACCATGGCCAGAAAACGCCACTCGGTTCGGCAGGACAACAGCGCGTCGGAGACGCGAGGACAGCCGTCTTGGGTTATCACTCACTGCCAAGAGAGTGACCACGGGCTGGCACAACCCCTTGACACACCGCACCGCCCACCGCTGCGCCCCTCGGAGCTTCACGGCGGCCTTTGTTAAGGGCAAATCACGGGCAGTGGGGCACGCAGGGCTACCGCGCGCGGCGAAATACACGCATCGTAGGCCAGCGCTTCGACGCCACGGGACAATGCCTGGCGCAAGGTCTGTCCGTAATGGGGGTCGATGCTGTCCGCGGGACGTACTTCGACTGCATCGGCGCGCTGCACGCAAAAAAATATCACGGCGCGGTGCCCTGCCTCCGCGACGGCAGCGAGCTCTCGAAGGTGCTTCGTTCCGCGCGCACTCACCGCATCGGGGAACAGCGCCGTGCGTCCCTCGACGAGTGTCACATTCTTGACCTCGACGTAACAGCACGCTCCTGCCCGCGTTTTTAACAAGAGGTCGATTCGACTGCGTTCGCGTCCGTAAGAAACCTCTGAGTGAAGCTCGTCGTAACCCTGCAGTTCGGTGATGACCCCTTGGCGAATCCCCTCCGCCACGAGCCGACCCGGAAGTCCCGTATTGATGCCCACCAATACCCCGGGGCCTGCTTCCACCAATTCCCACGTCAGGATATACTTACGCCGGAAATTACCGGTGTCGCGCAGCCACACCCGCGATCCGGGGGTACTGCAGCCCTTCATGGAACCAGTATTGGGCGTGTGCGCGGTGATCATGCGACCATCTGAGAGCGCGACATCGGCGAGAAACCGCTGATAACGTCTTACCAGCAAACCTTCGATCAACGGTGAGGGGAAATCCATCTGTCCACTGCTGTGGCGGCGGCCGTGCCTTTTGTCGGTTTTTTTTCTTGAGGGATACCCGGTGAAGGCCAGGCCTCAGTAGGGCAAAATGAGCGGTAAGTATACCGCCGCCGTCCACCCTTGCGAAGCATGTTCCCTAGCGGCCCTCCCCGCCTAATCACCCGCTGAAGGATCCACTGTAGTGACCGATTTCGACATAACTTAATGTTTTCCCTTGAGCTGGATAGGCAATGACAGCCCATTTGGATGGCACAGGAAATGCATTTCCTATCTCCGAAATGATCTTTGGTAACCCCTGCGCGTCAGCGAGCAACCACCCTCGGTCCTGGGGGACGACGATGGACACATTGTGCTTCAGAAATAAGTTCGGCGCCTCCGGCGCAGGTTTCGAAGAACGCAATAACGCGGCCTTGCTGAGCATTCGACGGCTTCGGGAAGCCTACCAGCGCTTCCAGGGTACCGGCGGCATGAGCCAGGAGAACCGAGCTTTCGGCTTTCTCCCGGCCTTTCGCGACGACCGCACCGGCTTGGTGTACCTATCCCGGTTTTCGGACGGTCGCATCGCCCCCATGCACCTGCTTGATGGATTACCACCAGAACTCGTTGTGCAGCGCACGAACTCCGGACGAGTCACCGCCGTGTGTAGCTCGGTCACGGCAGGCTTTGTCAAGGCGGGGCAATTCTACACCCGCGCGCAAGCCGCAACCGCTTTGACGAACGCCCCTGTTCAAGAAGACTAAGTCACTCCTCGACGTTGCACCACGCCACGCCATAGGATCGAAAGCCAGCTGAGTATCCAGGGCGCCTGGCGGCGCCGAACGGCAACGCTTCCGTTGGCGACCACCACCACAGCCGCCGCCGGACCGACCTAACGGCCACGGCCGACCCGCGGTAGCCCGCGCGCGTTTGCGCGGCGCAACATTCAAAATCCCTAATAGATTCATTGATCCACGTCAATTTCCAACCGCCGGGGTCCCGGTATGATTCATTCACGATACGGACGAGGTCAGCATCGTTCGGGAACGAAACATCACCGCTTCGAATGCCCCACGGGGCAGGCCGTTATGGCGGATCATCGCTTGGCCGAGCACGGCCGCTCAGGGCGGCCCTAAACTGGGAGAGAACGCTATGGTGCGCGCACATCTATGGGGACTCTTTGCCAGGCCACAGGCTGAGTGGGAGCGGATCCGCCAACAGCGTTACTCGATCGGGCGGGTCTACCTGACCCATACCCTTTGGCTTGCCCTGATTCCTCCCATCGCCGGATTTATTGGAACCACGCAGGTGGGATGGCAGCTTGGCGTAGGCGATCCAGTAAAGCTCACCGTTGAGAGCGCGTTGCGTATCGCCGTCCTCTACTACATCGCTTTGCTGATCGTTGCATTTTCGGTGGGCTGGATGGTTCACTGGATGGGCAAAACCTATGGCGCCGATCAGCCTTTATCGCAGTGTGTGGCGCTCGCCTCCTATACGGCGACTCCCCTGTTGCTCTCGGGAGTTATGACCCTCTATCCCATGCTGTGGCTAAATCTCGTCATCGGCATACCGGTTCTCGGCTACACGGTTTACCTCTTTTATACCGGCGTCCCCATCATGATGGAGATCCCGCAGGAGCGCGGTTTCCTCTTCTCCTCGGCAATGGTTGCCTTCGGGCTCGTGGCCCTGGTGGCGCTGTTGGCCGTCACCGCCATTCTTTGGGGAATGGGGTTCGAACCCGTTATCGCCAACTACTAGTCGCAACGG
The DNA here is from genome assembly GCA_018224385.1 of Gammaproteobacteria bacterium. Taxonomy (GTDB): domain Bacteria; phylum Pseudomonadota; class Gammaproteobacteria; order HK1; family HK1; genus JAGTVB01. Next base: position 1,822 of record JAGTVB010000135.1, on the reverse strand, counting down.
TGCAACCAGACTAAGAGCGATCCATTGCAAGCCCTTACTGCACGAACACCAAGATCGGGAGAGTCGTATGGCTGTACAGGAAACCTATAACTATAAGGTGGTTAGGCAATTCGCCGTCATGACCATTGTGTGGGCGATTGTCGGATTGTCGGTGGGTGTTTTCATCGCCGCCCAGCTCGCCTGGCCCGCCCTGAATTTCGATATTCCCTGGCTGACCTACAGCCGGCTGAGGCCATTGCACACCAACGCCGTCATCTTCGCGTTCGGCGGCTCTGCGCTGTTTGCGACTTCCTATTACGTGGTTCAGCGTACCAGTCACGTGCGTCTTTTCAGCGATAAGCTGGCGGCATTCACCTTCTGGGGGTGGCAAGCAATCATCGTTTCGGCAGCCATTACCCTCCCCCTCGGAATTACCTCCAGCAAAGAATACGCGGAGCTCGAATGGCCCATCGATATTCTCGTTACCCTGGTGTGGGTGGCCTATGCCGTTGTTTTTTTCGGCACCATCGCCAAGCGGCGCATGGCCCACATCTACGTGGCTAACTGGTTCTACGGCGCCTTCATCATTACCATCGCCGTGCTCCATGTGGTCAATAGCCTCGCCATTCCCGTCGGCCTTTGGAAATCCTACTCCGTTTATGCCGGGGTCCAGGACGCCATGATCCAGTGGTGGTATGGACACAACGCGGTCGGGTTCTTCCTGACTGCCGGATTTCTTGGCATGATGTATTATTTCGTCTCGAAACAGGCGAATCGCCCGGTCTATTCCTACCGCCTTTCGGTCGTTCACTTCTGGGCCCTCATCTTCACCTATATCTGGGCCGGCCCGCATCACCTGCACTACACCGCCCTTCCCGGCTGGGTTCAGTCCTTGGGCATGACGATGTCGCTGGTGCTCCTGGCGCCGTCCTGGGGCGGCATGATTAACGGCATCATGACCCTCTCTGGCGCCTGGGAGAAGCTGCGCACCGACCCGGTTCTGCGCTTGCTCGTGGTCTCCATTGCCTTTTATGGTATGTCGACCTTTGAAGGACCCATGATGTCCATCAAGACCGTCAACGCCCTGTCTCACTATACCGACTGGACCATCGGACATGTCCACTCGGGAGCGCTCGGGTGGGTAGCCCTCATCTCCCTCGGCAGCCTTTACTACCTCATCCCACGGCTCTTCGGGCGGGAGCTCTACAGCCTAAAGCTGGTGGAAATTCACTTCTGGGTGGCCACCATCGGCATCGTCCTCTACATCACCGCGATGTGGGTAGCGGGCATCATGCAGGGCCTCATGTGGCGGGCCGTCAACCCGGACGGGACCTTGACCTACAGCTTCGTGGAGTCGGTGCAGGCCATGCATCCGTATTTCATCATCCGCTTCCTCGGTGGCATTCTGTTTCTGAGTGGCACCCTGGTGATGGCCTATAACCTGTGGAAATCCGTTGCGGGCGCGAAAACCATCGAGGCGGCGGTTCCGGTTCCCGCTGCGGCGCACTAAGGAGGAAATGAGCCCATGGCAACCGCACACGAGAAGATCGAGAAAAACCTCCTACTGCTCGGCATCCTGGTGGTTCTGGTCATCGCCATCGGCGGCCTGGTGCAGATCGTGCCGCTTTTCTATCTGAAGTCGACCCCCGAGCCGGTCGCTGGGCTCAAGCCCTACAGCGCCCTGGAGCTGGCTGGCAGAGATGTCTATGTCCGCGAGGGCTGCTACGTTTGTCACTCGCAGATGATTCGCCCCTTCCGCGCTGAAACGGAGCGTTACGGCCATTACTCGGTGGCCGGTGAGTTTATCTACGATCATCCGTTCCAGTGGGGGTCCAAGCGCACC
>JAGTVB010000134.1 GCA_018224385.1 Gammaproteobacteria bacterium | reverse complement strand
CGCGCCCCTCGTAGCCAAGTCCTGAAAGCCGAAGCCGACTACGGTTACTGTGCCGCCAAGGACGAGCATTATTACGGGTTGAAAGCCAACCTGCTGATTGATCTGCGCGGCGTGGTTGTTGGCATCACGCTCACCGCGGCCAACGTGGATGAGCGCGATTCGGCATACGATATCCTGCAGGCGATCGAGGGACTGCTGTTCGGTGACAAGGGTTATATCCGCCCCCAATTGAGAGCCGATTGCGCGGCCTTGGGTAGTGATCTGCAAACGCCTCTGCGCAAGAACATGACAGAGCGCAGACCGCGCTGGTGGTTAAGGCTGTTACGGCGCCTGCGCAAGCGCATCGAAACGGTGATCAGTCAACTTGAGCAACGCTTTGGGTTAGCAAAATCCCGGGCGCGCGATGTATGGCATTTGACCAACCAGGTCACGCGCAAGATCTTGGCCCATACCCTCGGCGTCTGGCTTAACATCCAACAAGGCCGTGAGCCGTTGGAACTGGACAGTTTAGTGACGGCTTAACCTGAAAAGTTGCACATCAGGTGTGCCATTTGTGCATTCGCTGATAACGACGATAAGCCCTAAACGCGCATCGTCATCCTGGGAACTCAACGCGCACTCGTGCTCCTCCGAGCGGTCCGCGGTCAACTGTGATGTCCCCTCGATAGATCTCCTCGACGATTTCTTGGACCACCGCTAATCCAATGCCGTGACCGGCGGTATCGGGATCGGCGCGGATTCCCCGGCGCAAGACACCGTGAAGCTTCGCAGCCGGAATCCCCGGACCGTCGTCTTCGATCTCAATGACAACCCCGGCCTGAGAGCGCCCGGTATTTTTCGTCGGAAATGCCCGCAACATCACGTGTAACTGGGACCACTTGAACGCGTTATCGATCAGGTTTCCCATCACTTCCATGAAGTCACCCTGGTCTCCATAGAACAGGGTCGATGGCGCAATCTCCACCGACCATGCAATGCCTTTCGAGTGGTAGACTTTGCTGAGCGATGCCATAACCTTCTGCACCACCGGTTCGACCGGTACCGGTGTCGTCATCGTGGTGCGCCCGGAGGCTGCGGCCCGCTGCAGCTGATACTCTACGGATTGGCTCATACGCTCCACCTGCTCCGTTACCGTGTGGCGCAACTGTGCGAGTTGCGGCGTCGTTTCTACGGAGGCGCGCAGCACCGCCAGCGGCGTCTTGAGGCTATGAGCGAGGTCGCCTATGGCGTTTCGTGAGCGCTGGAGGTGCTCGCGACTGTGGCGAATGAGGGCATTGAGGTTCCCCGTGAGCTGCTGGATTTCTCGTGGATACCGGGTTGTCAGCTCATGGCGTGAGCCATGCTCGATCTCGGTAAGCTCGCGGGTCACCTGACGGAGCGGCGTCAGACTCCAGCGCAACACCAAACCCTGTGCCGCCAACAGCGCAAGGGCCGCGAGCACAAACCAGCCCCACAGGTTGCGGCGAAAATTTTGCACCTGCGCATCAAAGGTATTGCGGCTCTCCGCGACTCGGAAGCTGTACCGCCTCTTTGAGGTTTCTCCCAGCTCCCAGATCACGGCAAATGATAGGCTGAAAAGGTGCCCGGTAGTGGCATCCTCTACCTCGGAAAAAACCGGTTGCCCCGGGCTTGCCGCTAAAGGAAACGGGATGTTGAGCCCCAGCATTGAGGGCGAGCTCCAAAGCGATTTGCCGGTGCTATCGGTAATCTGCGCATAAAGCCCTGAGCTTGGAGTGGAAAAGCGCGCTTCGGGAAGCAATGCGGGTACCCACAAATCGCCGTTGCCATTTACCTCAACCGCTCCGAGGAGCAAATAGATCTGAGCTTGGAGGCGATCGTGAACGGCTCCCAACGCGCTCTGCTGAAATGCCCGATCTAATCCAGCACCAGTAAGTCCGAGGAAGGCTACCAGCACCGCGCTGACAGCAATTAGCAAACGGCCTTGCAGCGAGCGCATGGTGGTTTACGTCTGGGGATCGCGCTCGAGGCGAAAGCGATAGCCGCGGCCTCGCAGGGTTTCGATGGGATTGAGCGCGCGGGTGGGATCGAGCTTGCGCCGCAACCGGCCAATGAGTACCTCAAGAACGTTACTGTCGCGCTCCAGATCTTCGTCGTAGAGATGCTCGGTTAGTTCCGATTTGGAGACCACCTGACCGGCATGCAGCATGAGGTGTTCAAGCACCCTGTACTCGTACGCTGTAAGGTCGACTGGCTGAGCATGCAGCTGTACTTGCTGGGTGCCGGTATCGAGGCTGATTGGCCCGCAGCGTAGCACGGTAGCCGACCATCCGGCAGAACGGCGCACCAGCGCTCGCAAGCGCGCCAGCAGCTCCTCCATTTGGAAGGGTTTAACGAGATAATCGTCGGCCCCAGCTTCCAGACCCTCGACCTTTTCCTGCCAGCGCCCGCGGGCGGTAAGGATGAGCACGGGGAAAGAGCGCCCGGTTTCACGCCATCGACGCAAAATATCGATTCCCGAAATCCGCGGCAAGCCGAGGTCCAGCACCGCGATGTCGATAGGATATTCGACGCCAAAGTACAGGCCTTCTTCGCCGTCGGCAGCGGCGTCCACCACGTAGCCGGCGCGGCGAAGCTGATCGACGAGATGTTGGCGCAATTGCAGCTCGTCTTCGACGATCAAAACTCGCATGCGGCGTGCGCTCGATAATGTTGGGGCCTAGTCCAATAGCTGTCCGGTCTCAGCATCCACCCGCATGATTCGAACGCGCCCCCCTTGAAGCAGCACCTTGACCTGGTAAACGGCTCGTCCGTCGGCACTGGCGGAGCGCACTGCCAGTACCCGCCCCCCCGTCGCGGAGCGGACCAGCGCGGCGGCGGCATCACGATCCACCAGAGCGGCCCGTTCGGCAACGCTAGTTTGCGGCGGTACAGCGAAAAATGGTGACTGTGCCCATTGCTCCGGCGCCTCTGCGTAAGCTTGAAAGCTCAGCAGAAGTACGGCAAGGCTGGAAACAGCAGCGACTGATTTCACGAGCTGAAATTAAGGGAGTGGTAATAGTTTGCGTCGAAACAAACCGCCGTTTAGCTTGGTAATCGACCGGCCGCAGCCAGACCCTTAATTGGATGGGTTCCCTGGTGAATGCTCAAGGCGCTTAGTGAACTCGGGACCCTGGTAGCGGTAGGTCATCTGGTAACACGCACGCTCTTGCTCATGATACGCCGTTTCACTGCGACAGCGTCGTTGTGTCGTTGGCCGGGCTGAAGCATCAATGCCCGGCGCGGTATCATAACCTATGGAGCCTCTGAGCACCGTACCGGCTATGGTCATCATGTCCTTGCCCTCACTTTGCCGAACTGTTTCCCGACAATCCCACCCAGGATTACCGGCGCATAGGCCGCGCCCGCATCCCGCGGCGGTTCCATACCGGACCCGCTCATCGTATCAGCATCCTTGCCGCGCCAAAGCCATTTCAATCAGGCGGATGATGGGCTTGACGTGCACGACATCACCCTAGTCGGAGCAGCCTTCCCCTGG
>JAGTVB010000133.1 GCA_018224385.1 Gammaproteobacteria bacterium | reverse complement strand
GCGCGTACCTCATGGAGGTGTATCTCCTTGCCCACGGAAAAATACGCCGAGAAGCCTTCGAGCACTACCTCGTTACTCAGCACCCTCTGCACGAGGCGGTCGTGCAATGCTTCGGTGCGGCGAATAAAATCGAGCTTGGCGTGGCGTATACCAAGCAAGATCACAAAAACGATCAGTAACAGACCGAGCAGAACCCAGCCGAAACCGAGAAACCAATAAGGCAGGGTGCGAACGGAACGACTTCCTTGCATCGCGCAGGCGTCCACCACATACGAACCACGGACTATAAAGTGATACGGTTACCTGTGCCAGTGCAGAGCCAACTAGGACTCGATGCCGCCAGAAGGTTTTAACAGGCAAGGAGTTGATGCAAAACGCACTCTGGCAAGGAGGGTCATTGTGCAGCGGCGCACTTGCTTCGCACACGCTAAAGTAAAGCCCGGCGGGTCTGAGTGGGGCTTATCGGGATCGGGTGCCACCCTGCCGGCGGCGCGCGGGGCTCGGGCGACGCCGTAACGGGATGTCCCGAGCGCCCCCCAGAGGGCCAAGCCCCCAAGGTGAGGCTAAGAACGGAAATGGTAACAACACGCAGGGACCGATCCCGGAGCCGATACCTCGCCCGCGCAGCGGCGCAAGCCAATTCGTCTTCCCGGCGCGAGGAAGGCCGCGGCCCTGCCAGCGGCTATACCTGGCAGTATGTCATACGCATCGCCCTGCATCATCGGCGTGAATTGATACTGGCGCACATCATCGCCGTCGCGGCGGCATTGACCAGCGTCCCCATTCCGCTGCTCATGCCACTGCTGGTGGACGAGGTACTGCTGCAACACCCCGGTACCGCAGTGGCCCTGATGGAGCGTCTCTTCCCGAGCGCCTGGCACGGGCCGGTGCTGTACGTACTGGCCGTGCTCGCGCTCACGGTGATGTTGCGCCTCGTGTCGGTATTGCTCGGCGTATGGCAGACACGACAATTCACCGGCATCGCCAAGGACGTCACCTTTCGCATGCGTCGCGAATTGCTCCACCGTCTGGAGCGCATCTCCATGGCGGAGTACGAGACCATGGGCAGCGGCGCCGTCACGGCTCACTTCGTCACTGACGCAGAAGCCATCGATCAATTCGTAGGCGTGACCGTCGGCCGCTTCTTGATAGGCGTGTTGACGCTCATCGGCATCGCCGGGGTACTGCTTTGGATGCACTGGCCCCTAGCCCTGGTCATCCTGTTCGTCAACCCCCTGGTCATTTACTTTACCGTAGTGCTCGGGAAGCGCGTGAAGGAACTGAAGCGTCGGGAGAACGCGGCGTTCGAGCTTTTTCAGGAAGCTCTGACCGAAACCCTGGATGCTATCCAGCAAATCCGCGCCGCCAACCGCGAACGGCACTATATCGCCCGCGTGATCGACCGGGCCTGCGCGGTACGCGATCATGCCATTGTGTTCGCCTGGAAAAGCGATGCTTCCAATCGGCTCTCCTTCCTCATTTTTCTCATTGGTTTTGAGGTGTTTCGTGCCCTGAGTATGCTGCTGGTAGTGTTCTCCGACCTCACCGTGGGACAAATGATGGCCGTGTTCGGTTACCTCTGGTTCATGATGACGCCGGTGCAGGAAGTCCTCAATATCCAGTACGCCTACTATGGTGCTCGGGCGGCCCTGGGCCGCATCAATCGGCTGGTGACGCTGCACCAGGAACCCACCTACCCGCATCGCACCAATCCTTTTGCGGGTAAGGATACGGTCGCCGTGACGGTGCGCGATCTGTGCTTTCGCTATGGCCACGGCCCGTGGGTGCTGAACCATCTTTCGCTGGACATCGCGGCGGGCGAAAAGGTCGCCCTGGTGGGCGCGAGTGGCGGCGGCAAGTCGACCTTCGTGCAGGTCCTGCTCGGACTCTATGCGGCACAACGGGGCGTTTTAGCCTTCGGCGGTGTACCGGTCAGCGACATCGGTTTGGATCGAGTGCGGGAGAATGTGGCCACCGTGCTCCAGCACCCCGCACTGTTCAACGACACCGTGCGCGAGAACCTCACCTTGGGCCGGGATATCCCAGATGCCCGCCTGTGGCAAGCCCTTGAGATCGCGCAGCTGCGGCGTGACATCGCGGCGCTTCCACAGCGCCTGGACAGCGTGGTAGGACGGCAAGGGGTGCGTCTCTCCGGCGGCCAGCGGCAACGCATCGCTGTGGCGCGACTGGTGCTCAGTGACCCCAAGGTCGTGATCCTCGACGAGGCCACCTCGGCACTGGACACCAAGACCGAAGCCCGCCTGCACGAGGCCCTGCAAGGCTTTCTGAGCAACCGTACGACGTTGATCGTCGCCCACCGCCTGAGCGCAGTGAAGCAAGCCGATCGCGTCTATGTCTTCGATGCGGGGCGCATCATCGAAGCCGGTGCGCATGAGGAACTCATGGAAAGCGGCGGCCTCTACAGTAAGCTTTACGGTCGTTACCAAAGCGCCTGAGGGTCCCCGTCGCCCCAAGCGCAGTCATTCGTTGCAACGGCTTCTCAGTGACGTTTCAGAGCTTGTGCCAAGGCTTCCGCCATGGCGGTCTGCGGCGGTAATCGAGCCTCCCGCGCCACGCTTTTAGGCGACCGGCGCAAGGCATCCCTTGCCGTCGTGCGCGCAGCGGGTTGGGCGCTTTTCTTCTCGACTTGCGGCACCGAAGCACCCCGCATGGACAGCGCGACGCGCCGCCGTTCGAGGTCGATTTCCACCACGTGCACCTGCACAATGTCGCCTGCCTTGACCACCTGCCGCGGGTCCTTGACAAAGTGGTCCGCCAACATGGACACGTGTACCAAACCATCTTGGTGAACGCCAATGTCAACGAATGCACCGAAACTGGTGACGTTAGTGACGACCCCTTCCAGCACCATTTCGGGCTGCAGATCTTCGAGCTTTTCCACCCCTTCCTTAAACCGCGCGCTGCGAAACTCCGGCCGGGGATCGCGCCCCGGTTTCTCCAGCTCGGCAAGGATATCGGTCACGGTAGGCACGCCGAAGTTCTGATCCGTAAAGCGCTCCGGCTTCAGCGAGCGCAGAAATTTCTCATCGCCGATCAGCGTTTCGAGCCCCCGGCCCGTCTTTGCCTTGATGCGCTCGACCACCGCATAAGCCTCCGGATGGACCGCGGACGCATCCAACGGATTGCCGCCACCGACGATGCGCAGAAATCCTGCCGCCTGCTCGAACGACTTGGCTCCAAGCCGGGGCACTTGCTTGAGCTGCTCCCGGCTGCGAAAGCGGCCATGCTGGTCGCGATAGGCAACGATATTGCGGGCGAGCGTTGGGTTGAGTCCCGACACGTGCTTGAGCAGCGTGGGCGAGGCGGTATTCACGTCCACCCCCACCGCATTAACGCAATCCTCCACCACGGCGTCCAGCGAGCGCGCCAGGTGGCCCTGATGCACGTCGTGCTGATATTGCCCGACGCCGATGGCTTTCGGGTCGATTTTGACAAGCTCAGCCAGCGGATCCTGAAGGCGGCGGGCAATGGACACGGCTCCGCGCAGCGACACGTCAACCGATGGCAGCTCCTCGCTGGCTGCCTCGGAAGCGGAGTAGACCGAGGCACCGGCCTCGGACACGAGCACGCCGACGAGCTTGAGCTGGGCATGGCTCCTAATGAGATCCGCAACCAGGCGTTGCGTCTCGCGCGAGGCAGTGCCATTGCCGATGCTGACCAGCTCCACGCGGTGGCGTTCGGCTAATGTGGCAAGTTGTGCGATGGCCTGTGTCCACTGCTGCTTCGGGGCGTGGGGATAGATCACGGCGGTTTCCAAAAGCTTCCCCGTCGTATCCACGACGGCCACCTTTACCCCCGTGCGCAGCCCCGGATCCAGGCCCATCGCCGCCCGGGCACCAGCCGGTGCGGCCAACAGCAGGTCCTTGAGATTGCCGGCAAAAACCTGCACTGCGTGCTGCTCCGCTGCCTCCCGGAGCCGCAGCTTGAGATCAACGTCGATACGCGGAAAAAGCTTGGTGCGCCAGGCTATTCGTACCGTGTCCTGAAGCCAGCCGTCAGCCGCGCGCCCGGCGTCACGGATGTGGAATTGCTTGGCCACAACCGCCTCGCAATAACGGTCCCCCGCCTCCTGGTCGTCGCCAATTTGCAGGGACAGGTGCAGTATCCCCTCGTTTCGTCCTCGAAGCAGGGCCAATGCCCGGTGGGATGGGATGCCTTTGATAGCCTCGGCGTAATCAAAATAGTCTTTGAATTTGGCGCCCACCGCCGCCTTGTCGCTGACTACCGCGGCCCGCAGTCGGCCGCGCTCCCAGGCGATTTCTCGAAGGCGCCCGAGCAGCATCGCCTCCAGCGCGATGCGCTCCATGAGGATGTGGCGGGCACCCTCCAGGGCCGCCGCCGCATCGGCTACCCCCGGCGCCGCTTCGGGATGGGTATGCGCCTGCACATATTTGGCCGCCTCGACGTGGGGATCCAAGGTCGGATCCGCAATTAAGGCATCCGCCAGGGGCTCGAGCCCGGCTTCTCGGGCCAGTGTCGCTCTGTTGCGACGTTTCGGGCGATAGGGGGCGTAGAGATCCTCGAGTTGCGTTTTGGTGTCGGCGTTCAAGATCACCTGTTTGAGCTCGGGCGTCAGCTTCCCTTGCCCGTCGATACTATTGAGCACCGTCTCGCGCCGCTCCTCGAGCTCGCGCAGATAGGGCAATCGCTCTTCCAGCCGCCGAAGCTGTTGGTCGTCGAGACCGCCCGTCATCTCCTTGCGATAACGAGCGATGAAGGGAACGCTGGCTCCGCCGTCCAACAAATCCACAGCGGCTTCGATTTGCCGCGGGCGCACGTTGAGTTCTTCGGCAATACGAAGCGAAATGTCCATCTATGACTTTCCTTTCTTTTGGATCCGGGAAGCAATGCTTACCCACCCGTCTTCACCGCGTCGACGCAAAGGCTGTGCCTACGCTCGGTTGGGTGGCGTCTCCGTGGCTATCAGCGCGGCCAGCTTCTCACGGTTGGGCGCCCGCACCACACCCCGCTCGGTCACGATGACATCGATGAGTTCCGCTGGGGTAACATCGAAAACCGGATTCCACGCGCCGGCACCCGCCGCGGCGACGCGTCGCTCGCCGAGGCAAACGAGCTCGTCAGCGCCGCGCTCTTCGATGGGAATGTGACTCCCGTGCGCGATCCCCAGGTCAAGCGTAGAGATCGGCGCAACCACCATGAATCCCACCCCGTGGTAACGCGCGCTGACCGCAAGCCCATAGGTGCCGATCTTATTGGCCACATCGCCGTTGGCCGCGATGCGATCGGCACCGACAATCACCCACCGCACTTTTCCTTGGCGCATCGCATAAGTCGCCGCACCATCGGCGATGAGCTTGACCGGAATATGGTCCTGAAGCAGCTCCCAGGCCGTTAGCCGAGCTCCCTGTAGCCAGGGCCGCGTCTCGTCGGCATACACGCAGCGGATCTTTCCAGCGGTGAAGGCACTGCGGATGACCCCGAGGGCCGTGCCGAATCCTCCGGTCGCCAGCGCGCCGGCATTGCAGTGCGTCAGTACTTCGCAGGGACTTTCGATGACTGCCGCTCCGAGCTCACCCATGCGATGATTGGCCGCGATATCTTCGGCGTGAATACGTCGGGCCTCGGCAAGCAGCGGCGGCCCGGGATCGCCCTCAAGCTGAGCAATCAGCGCCGCCATACGCTGCAGTGCCCAGGCGAGATTGACTGCCGTGGGGCGTGCCCCGGCAAGCAGGGCAAGATCGGCGGCTACGGCGTGCTTCCAGCGGCTCGCATCAGCGGCATAGCGACCGCGGGCGGCGAGCACCACCGCATACGCTGCGGTGATGCCAATCGCGGGCGCTCCGCGAACCACCATGCGCTGAATCGCCTCCGCGACTTCGCGCACGGTGTTTAGCACCAGGATCTCTGCACGATGCGGTAACTGCCGCTGATCGAGCAAGGCGATGCCCGCATCGGTCCAAGATACCGCCCGAATGGAATCCTGCATCGTGACTCCCCTGGGAAAAGTCAAAGGCGTGACTGACCGAAGCACACGCACGAAACGCCGCAGCCGCCGTGCCACGCCTGGAAACCCTCATCGACCCCTCTTATTATGCTGACATAGGCCATCATTGCCCAGCCGGATGCGCCCAACCCAATCGCCACGAGAAAGACAACCCCCGATTATGCAAAGCATCGATACCCTACTTCTCCCCCGCTACATCATTCCGGTGGAGCCCGGCACCGCGCTCCTGGAAGAGCACGCGATCGCTATTCATCACGGCAG
>JAGTVB010000132.1 GCA_018224385.1 Gammaproteobacteria bacterium | reverse complement strand
GGATCGATAAGCACCTACGCCGGACTCATGAATATGACTACTGCGGTATCGTGTACGCCGATGATCTCCATGCGCCGAGCCTGATAAAAATCTACGATCCAGGGAATTTGGGTGCGGTATGTGGGCCAAGCGGCAACCGTGTGCTGCCGCGCTGGGTGGTAAGCCGCATGCAACCTACCGCCCTGGGCGAGTACGTACCACCATCAGCATCGCCCGCGATGAAGTGGTGGCAGCGTCTGCTGCGGTTCTCCGACGGATAGGGTCCTTTTGCAGCAGTCGTAACAAACTGCTAGGAACGCTGCTGCTCCTCTACCGACTCGATTTTCGCCTCGAACGTCTCAGGCTGAGCGCTGGCTTCGGCGGCTCGGTCGGTCGCTTCAGTCCTCGTCGGCGGTAAACCGGGCTCGGATTGGAGACTGCCGGACGGGTTGGTGAATTGATCGTTGAGTGTTTGCACATAAAGATCAGCGTCTTTGAGGACCTGGGCGATGCGCTTCCTGGCTCGTGTGCCCCAGCCAACGGGGTTCGATCCGAAAATAGAGTGGGTAAAGTGCGTGTTTTTGATGAACGCGGCGATGAGCGGTTCCCGATAATCGCGCAGCGTCGAATCACGGCGCAGTTTGGAGATGACCGTTCGCGCTGCCAGCTTGCGCACGGCCATATGGAGATACAGCCCCGCCCCGGCGAGTGCGGCTAAGGTAAATCCTAGAAGCCAAACGTTGCTGCTGAGGCTCGCGAGCCAAGGTGGGGAGAAAAGCAGTCCATCCCAATAACCCGCTGAGATACTCCAGGCCAAGAATCCCAGCACCAGCAGCGTGAACACAATGCCATCCGCCCAAAGGGTACGGCGTTTCCAAAGTAGCCTTGCCTGCCGTAGGCTCGGAACGATTTGGTGCTCAATGGTCTTGGCTATCTTCTCCAGCACGCCGACAATGCGATACGCCCGCTCTTCGCCAACCTGCTGCAGGCGCGTATGGATATCGGCCAAGTCCGTGTCGCGCTTCGTTTCATAACGCAACCGCAACTTCTCGTTTTCAATGGGAATGGCAGCGTCCGGATTGTAGATTCGGTAGAAACGTCCCGCCGTCAGGCCTTTCTGCGCCAGCGCCCGCTGCCAGGCAGCCACCACCTCCTCGGGATTGTCCTCGCGCGCCGTCGCGTCGATTTGATTCAGTATGTAGAGAAACTTGTTTGAATCCGGGCGATTGATGGTATCGGCCACCAAGTGCTGTAAGGTGTCCTGCATGGCTCCCGGTTCAGGATGGCGTGCATCGAAGAACACTAACACCAGGTCAGAGAGATCGATGATGTGATCCGTGATCCGCAGTGTCGAAGTACGCTGCGCATCGGCGTCGAATCCTGGGGAATCGATGATGATCTTGCCGCGCAAGCGTTCGCTTGGACAGGTTTTGAGTTGCAGGTATGCGTCCACGCGTCGGCCCTCTCCGGAGACGACTCGGTCGATGTCCTCGCTGATCTGGTAGAAGGGAAAGCGGGGATCGGCATCGAGCGCAAGCCCTGGTAGTACCCGTGCGGCGCCGTCACTGCTATAGCAGATCACCGTAAACTTATCATCGACCGCCTGGTTTCCGGTGAGCTGGAGCTTGGTGCTCAGATAGTGGTTGATGAAGGTGGATTTTCCGGAGGAGAATGTTCCCAACACCGAAATCAGCGGCCACCAGGGAACTTTGGTGGCATAGGATTCGTCGGTCCGCAGGAGTCCCAGCCGATAACCGACACTATCGAGCGTCCGGAAGCTCTTGACGGCTTGGAGAAGCACCGGATTTTCCTGCTCCAAGTGGGCTTCGAGTCTTTGCAGGCGTAGGTTCAGGGAGGATTTAGCAGGATCGGCCATGAATAACCCCAGGGATAATAAGGTTGAACCTGTCGTGATTCGTTTCCGGCACGAGCCGCGCGATCACGCGGGTCGAAACGAAGCCCAGTATAACAGACAGTATGCCACGGACTGGCCAAAACAATACCCTCCTCGTGTCCAAAGGGATGTTGGCCAGGGGTTCGCCCTGCCGATCTCGGGCTCAGAGCGTGTGAGTCAACCTGCTGGGCTCCCTTGATCGGCGCGTTGGGTGGTGCCCGCTCCGGGTCTCTCTAGTTGATATATTTCGTCGCTGCGCACCGCGTCGTCCGCTTTGCGCTCGGGCCGCTCGCAGCGGTCTCTTCACAACCTTTCAGCAGCATGCCAGGCCCCGGATCGACCGCCGGACTTTTGTAGTAAACGTATCCCGGCGATAGTCATTTCCCGATCCACCGACTTACACATGTCGTAGATCGTGAGCAGGGCAATCTGAACGCCTGTTAGCGCCTCCATCTCGACCCCCGTGCGGGCGTGGGTCTCGGCTCGAACGCGGCAGCGAATCGCACTCAACTCGACCTCGGGAAAGAACTCCACGTCCAGCTTGGTGAGTGGCAGCGGGTGGCACAGCGGCACGAGATCAGAGGTTCTCTTGGCGCCCATGATGCCCGCGACTCTGGCGATACCGAGCACGTCACCTTTGCTGAGGCCTCCGCGCAGCACCTGCGCGAGGGTCCCCGAGGTCATATGGATGCGCCCCTCGGCCACCGCGATGCGATGCGTCACCGGCTTTCCACCGACATCCACCATGTGGGCTTCACCGTCCGCGTTAAAGTGCGTTAATTCACTCATGTGACAATCCACTCTGGGCGCAAGCCGTGGGCTGAGATCCTGGCCCGCCAGAAGAGCGACAGCTGCCGATCACTTGGATGTTGCAGCCCGGTATTGCGCCACGGAACCGGGATGGCGTCGCGGCTGGCGCACAAGACGTGCGCTTGGACGCCCGTTGTTCAACGTTGTTCCCGCAGCGCATCGAGCACCATTTGTTGCAAGCATGTCTTGACGGATTCCGTGAGCGGTTGATTGCAAGAGTCGGTGATGAAAAACAGATCCTCGGCCCGCTCGCCAAGCGTGGCGATCTTGGCATTTTGCACCCGCATCTTACAGGTCACCATGGCGCTGGCGATCGTGGCCAACAGTCCCGGCCGGTCCCCTGCAATGACCTCAATTACGGTGCGGTTGTTCCGTTCATCGGGATAAAAGAAGACCCGTGGCTCAATGGGAAAGTGTTTCAATTGCCGCTTTGCCAACCGATTGACCGGTACCAGCGCCTCTTGAGGAGCACGCAGTTGATCACGCAGCACCGCACAGATCTCATGCTCGCGCCCTGGGTCGGTAATCGCCTCACCCCCTTCTTCCAAAACGGCATAGGAGTCAAGCGTCATGCCGTTATTGGCGGTGAGAATCCGTGCGTCGTGAATGGTGAGCCCGAGCCGGCTCAGGATCGAAGTCATTGCCGCAAACAGGTTGTCTTGGTCTTTGGTATAGACGAATACCTCGGTGACGCCGCGGCCCTGTCGCACCAACACCAGCGGTGAGGACGGCTTAGCATGTATGATGGCCCGGGTGTGCCAGGCAATCTCATCGGGTCGAAAACGCAGGAAATAATCTTCACCAAACCATTCCCACAGCGTTTCCACCTCCCTCAGGTCCGGGCGTTGCTGTGTCTTTTCCGTGGACAACAGGCGCCATGCCTCGGCCTGGGTTTCGCTGATAAGCTCGCTGCGGTCCACCGGATTTTCCAGCCCACGGCGAAGCGCACGCAGCGTCGCATCATAGAGATCGCGCAGCAACGCATCCTTCCAGTCATTCCAGAGCTTGGGATTGGTCGCCCGAATGTCGGCCACCGTGAGGAGGTACAGATAATCCAGATGAATTCGATCTCGCACGCGTCCGGCGAAGGCGGCAATGACTTGCGGATCCGAGATGTCTTGGCGCTGAGCGGTCATGGACATGATGAGGTGGTATTTTACCAGCCAGGCGACCAGTCGCCCGTCGTAATGGCTCATCCCGTGGTGGCGACAGAACTGCAGGGCATCGTCTGCACCAAGCTCTGAATGGTCGCCGCCGCGGCCCTTGGCGATGTCGTGAAACAGGCCAGCAATATAGAGTAGTTCTGGCTTTGGCAGGCGTTGGAAAATGGCCGAACACAGCGGCAACTCATGCTTTTTCTCTGGCACGGCGAAGGTGCGGAGGTTGCGGACCACAAACAGACTGTGTTCGTCCACCGTGTACACATGAAACAAGTCGTACTGCATCTGCCCGACCACGGCACCGAATACGGGCAGATACGCTGACAGCACCCCGTAGCGATGCATGCGCCTAAGCTCATGGCTGAGCCCTCGAGGTTGCCTCAGGATCTCCAGAAATAGGCGCCGGGCGCGGATGTCGTAGCGGAACTGCTCATCGATGAGGTAACGGTGATCCCGGACCAGTCGAATAGTGGACGCACGCACCCCTTTGAGCGCGGGAAACAGCTGCAGCACTAGAAACAGCTCCAGCAGTGCCAGGGGAAACTGCTTGAAGACCTTGTCGTGAGCCACCTCGAGAAAACCGTTGCGACTCTGGAAGCGTTTTTCGAAGCGGTGGTCAATCGGTACGATCTCGACCGGGGCGTCGGCGTAGACGGTGACCTCCTCAAACAGCTCCAGCAGCATCTCGTTGAGCCGGTCGAGCTCGCCGATCGACCGATAATACCGCTTCATGAACTGCTCCACCGCGAGGTGATGATCCTGGTCACGGTAGCCGAACTCCTCGGCAATGGCGCGCTGATAGTCGAATAACAGCCGGTCCTCCCGCCGTCCGGTCAGCACATGCAGCGCATAGCGTACCTGCCAAAGGAAATCCTGCTCGTTGATCAGCGCTTCGTATTCCGAGTCGGTCAGAAAGCCATGCTCGACCAGCTGTTGCAGGGTTTGCGCGCCGAAGTGGCGTCTGGCGACCCAGCCGACTACCTGGATGTCTCGCAAGCCCCCGGGCCCTTCTTTGACATTCGGTTCCAGGTTGTACGCCGTGTCATGGTACTTATGGTGCCGACGTTGCTGTTCCTGCCGCTTGGCCTCAAAAAACTCACGGCTCGACCACAGGTGTGCTGGGCTCAAGCATTGTTCCAGCTTATCCAGTAGTTGGTGCGGGCCGTCGATGAGCCGCGCCTCCATCAGGTTAGTGACCACCGTGAGGTCGCGGCGGGCTTCCACCACGCATTGATCCAGGGTGCGCACGCTGTGACCCACTTCCAGACCGATGTCCCAGAGGAAGGCGATGAAGCCCTGGATGCACTGACTCAAGTCAGGATCGGGTTCCTCTCTGAGCAAAACCAGCAAATCTACGTCCGAACCTGGGTGCAGCTCCCGTCGCCCGTAGCCTCCCACCGCCACCAGGGCAAGTGACGGATTGCCTTGAAGCGCAAACCGCTGCCATGCGCGCTGCAGCACCTGGTCGGTCTGCAGTGCCTGCTCGTGGATCAGGTCACGGGCCGGAGATCCGGACTGAAACCGTGCGGTAAACTGAGCCCGCGCGAGCGCGAGCTGCTCGCG
>JAGTVB010000131.1 GCA_018224385.1 Gammaproteobacteria bacterium | reverse complement strand
TGCTGCGAACCTCTTTCATGATGATTCCTCCTATCCCCTCCTACCGAGGATGTCTTTGTCAGCGAGCGATCCACAGGCACTGCCACGGTAAGCATAGCTCGCCGTACTGCGACAGGAACTGCGGCTGAACCCCGATTCATTTGGGCGCACATTGCAGGCCAATTGTACATCCCTTATGGATCAGTCTAAGGACGTAAATGCCTTCTCAAGGTGCCACACCGCAAGGAGAATGATGCAATAGAAGGTGTTGGAGAATGGATTGCGACGTGACAGAGCATGGCGCAGGTGGCGAGACAAGATCGCGAGGAACAATCTTGAGTAGCCGCACTGTGTCGGCCTCGGGCGCCGTCGTCTGCTCCACCCACCTGCGGCATCCTTTAAACATCCTCTAAAGCAATTACTTTCGCAGACGATAGTTAAAGATGCGGTGTACTTCAATGGTGCGCCAGTATCCACCTTTCGAGGGTCTACTCTCCTTAAGAGGATGTGTTAAAACCTGCTGCGCTAGCCACAGCTGCGTTGCGTGCTGCCTCGGAATGCGAAGGTGCTCCCTGTACACTGCGATTCCTCACCACCGTGCGCCTTGCTCTACTGCCGCTCGCCAGGTTTTGAAACACCCTTTAAGAATACCTATAGAGGAGCCGGGGGGCATGTTCAGCCGACTACGCGGAGTTTTCTCCAGCGATCTCTCCATTGATCTGGGCACTGCAAACACTCTGATATATGAGCGTGGTCAAGGGATTGTCCTCAACGAGCCTTCCGTAGTTGCCATCCGGCAGGACAATGGCAGAACGAACAAAGGCAAGAGCATCGCAGCGGTGGGAAATGAGGCCAAACGCATGCTCGGCCGAACGCCTGGCGACATTATCGCAGTTCGTCCTCTGAAGGACGGCGTCATTGCCAATTTTACGGTCACCGAAAAAATGCTCCAATATTTTATTCACCGCTCCCACGGTAATCGCTTCTTTAGACCAAACCCGAGGGTCCTTGTCTGCGTACCGTGTGGATCGACCCAAGTGGAACGCCGGGCGATTCGGGAATCAGCTGCCGGAGCCGGAGCTCGTGAAGTCTATCTCATTGAGGAGCCAATTGCGGCGGCTATTGGCGCCGGCATGCCCGTAAGCGAGGCGAGTGGTTCCTTAGTTGTTGACATCGGAGGAGGTACCACGGAGGTGGCGGTGCTTTCCTTGAATGGCATCGTTTATGCCGAGTCTGTGCGTATCGGGGGCGATCGGCTGGACGAGGCGATCATCAATTATGTGCGGCGCAACTATGGGATCCTCATCGGTGAAGCCACCGCAGAACGTATCAAACACGAAATTGGCTCAGCCTACCCCAGTAATGAGGTTCTACAGATCGAAGTTCGCGGGCGAAATTTATCCGAAGGAGTACCCCAGTCATTTACACTCAATAGCAACGAGATCCTGGAAGCTTTGCAGGAGCCGCTGGCCGGAATTGTCAGCGCTGTAAAGACGGCGCTTGAGCAAACCCCTCCTGAACTTGGTGCCGACGTGGCGGAGCGTGGAATGATGCTAACCGGCGGCGGTGCTTTACTAAGAGGTTTGGACCGGCTATTCACTGAGGAAACCGGAATTCCTGTCCTAATTGCGGAGGAACCCTTAACATGCGTCGCGCGTGGTGGTGGACAGGCGCTTGACTTGATGGGTGAGAAAAACAGTATCGATCTTTTTTCGATTGAGTAGAGATGAAGAAGTCATTATGCGCATGACTTGTGCATCGCCTCCGGCGGCACTTTTGCACGCGCGGAGGCTAGTGCTTCAACCGATCTTAGTTGGCTTTACCTCCCGCGACATTGCTGAGCGCACAGTTGTTAATGGGGGGCACTTTGGGAACCCTTGGCGTGGTGGTGGCGGCACCGCTTGCGTTGGTCCTCATAGTGCTCGTGCAGGTGGTGTATGTGCGGGATTTATTGGGTGAAGACGTCAAAATCTTGGGTCAGCAAGACTGACTGCGGCACATACATGCACAAGTACACGAGAATGCTCCGTCATCGTCGTGCTCACACGTTAGATCATGTTTTTAACCTTCTGCGCTTGGCATAACTGCGTGCGCGCTGGTTCGAAATCCTCATGTACTCCCTGGTACATTCCGGTTCCTCGCCAGCGTGCGCCTTGTTATGCCTGCGCTCGCTGGGGTTTTAAAACACGCTCTTAGGCCAGCGGCGGTCGTTTCTGCAAATGCCGCCTAACTGTCCTGCGGCGACAAGCCGTAATGTTTGTATAATTTGATTTCATAATCAGGAGTGATGGGCTTTGAGGAATCATACGAAGGGGCGCTCTCAATCGCTTCGCGACTAAGGGTTATCGCTATTTCCTTGCGCCCCCAGCTCACATGCTGGATCCACGTGGGCGCAACGAGCACGTGCTTGCCGGGCCACCAATTACGGGTATCAATCTCAAGGTAGCGTACCCGCCAATCCTGTTGGTCGACGATAAAGTCTGCCACATGGCCGAATTCACCGTTACTTGCATTGAGGTGGTAGCCGCGCACCTCGTGACTGCTGCGCAAATGGGGGTTCTCAGGGGCTCCAACGCCTTCTTTGGGAAGCTCGGCCGAGACCGGCGGCATACCGGGAGCGAGAAACGGTTCTCCGTACCAATAGGGAATCCAGTGATAATACTGGTAAAAAGCCTGTTCATAGTGGCGCGAAACCGGTTTTTGCGTGGTAATGGGAGGACTGCCCTTGATTTGCTCTTGGGTAAGGTCAACTACCAGCGTTCTTGCTTCTTCGTTTAAGCCAGTTACACTGCGCGGGGCGATCAGAACCTCACGTCCAAATAGCCAACCCCCTGTGCGCACCACCAGGTAGCGTACGGTCCACACCTGGTCATCAAAGTAAGCTTCTCTCAGATCCCCAATTTCGCCGTCTCGAGCTTGTAGGTGATAGTCCTGCAGCCTTTTCAGTTTATGCAGAATGCCCATGGCCTATTCCTCCGGACTGGTGTTTACACGTCACTGTAATGGCTCAAGTACTCCCATTACACCCCGTTTGTTGGCCCCATTTCTGTTAAAATCACCCCTTCGGGAGCGGGGCCTGCGGCTGTTCAACATCGTTTCTGACGATTCTGTTCAGCCGCCACATGACCAATGGCTCATTTTCCATCGCGAGTTGCCGGCTCTTTGGCCTGCCGAAGTTTTGCTGCAATTGGCCTATTGCCTCTCGAGAACCGCCATAACATGCTCCAAGGTACCGGCAGCGACTAAGCCACCGGATGCATCCTCAGCGCGAAACACATCTCGAGGCCGATCGCGGCGGATGCGCACGATGAGCATCTCTTTAGGTCCCGCCTTGTAGATCTCAAAAATATCCCCGCCGCCAATATCCTTAGCCCAATGCCAGCGCGTAGCACGGCCGTGTACGATCACATGTGCACCGAAGCTTTCGAGCTTCTCTCGATCCGCCTTACCAATGAAGTTATCCGGCAAGCGGATCACTTGCGCCATTCGCCTCTCCATTTCCTGTGTCCTCCGCACGGCTTCAGCGTCTCGGTAGACGTCCCAGACCCTATGCTCATTTGAATTGCGATTGGGATTAATTAAGATAGGTAAACCCCCAGCTATGCCGGGGGACTCTCATGGGTTTGACCGTTCCCGCGGTCGTTCTAGCCTTCGTAGCTCAAACAAAAGCACGAAGCAGAACCGAGATGAGAGATTATCGAAGTCTGGCGCATACCCGATGGGACTGTAAATACCCTGTGGTTTTCATCCCGAAATATCGGAAGAAGATGCTGTACGGAAATCTTCGAAGCCACCTGGGCGAGATTTTCCAGGAGCTTGCCGGGTACAAGGAGTGCCGGATTGAGGAAGGTCATCTGAAGGGGGACCCTGTGCACATGTGCATCAGCATTCCGCCGAAGTATGCGGTATCCAACGCCGTGGACTACCTCAAAGGCAAGAGTGCCATCGCGATCGCACGCCAGTTCGGGAGGAAGGTCCGGAACTTGAAGGATGAAAACTTCTGGGCCCGAGGATTCTTCGTCTCGACCGTGGGTTTAGACGAGGCGATGATCCGAGATTATATTAGGACGCAGGAGGAACGAGACCGGTACTTCGAGCAGATGAACTTGCTGGATCGCTAGCCGCTTTAGCGGCTCACCCTATGCCCCTTTAAGGGGCTAACCCATCTGGTAGGAGGTAGCCGATAGGCTACCTCCTACCAGA
>JAGTVB010000130.1 GCA_018224385.1 Gammaproteobacteria bacterium | reverse complement strand
GATGGCGAGGATGCCGTCGGCAGCACCCTTTACCATCGCCCGAAGCAAAGTGCTGTCGAGTAGATCGGAGTCGTAAACTTCGGCGTCCATCTCAGTGTCTCACCAATTCGGAGCGGGGCGATCAGCAGGGCGGCCGAGATGAGGGCAGGCCGAATGATGCGCACGCCTCTCCCCCGCAGGCGAAAAGGCAACGAACAGTGTTCACCCGCCCGGGCACCTCGATGGCCCTGGAGGCAGAGGCATGCCGCATGTGCCTTTGTAACTACTTAGAGTGCTTCGGATTTCTAATGTTCGGTGGCTTCTGGCCCGTCCGGCATTCCCTTCTGGCCTTCCCTCGTTTTCTGGCCGCCGGCAACGGGCGGGTAAGCCAGCGGCCCGAACTGGGTTCTCGGTATTCTGTCTAACAAGGGTAGTCATCTGTGGCAACCCCCGTGGGTACCTCCCTGAACAACCGCTTGGCCACGGACGGCTTCGAGTTCGTCGAGTTACAGGGCCGGTGATACGCGGGCGCTCGAATGCGGCGCCAGGCCTTACCATGACCACATTGGGCCGAATGGAAATCAACGTTCCGGCCATAGTGGCCCAGTCCACCTCCACCACGCGCGCTGACTTGCCCAATAGGGGGGTAAGCTCAAACCGTCGATTTTTCCGGCACAGCAAACTTTCCCGTTTACGATGCTTTGGATAGCCGAATTTGTGGCCATTCAGCCCTGAATGGACCGTGATTGACGTCAAAATCTTTCTATATAAGGGGTGTCCATCTTAGTGCTGTAACCGCTGCTGGTTGTGGTCTCGCCAGGCGCGTGGTGGGAACTTTCCAGTATTTTCTTGACGATGGGAAGCAGGCGTAAAGGCACATCCCTACATGTTGTACCTACAGCACTCAGATGGACACCCCTTTTCCATATTTAAAGGATTCCAAAACCGGCAAGAAGCAGGCGCTATGGATCTTGGCATGATGGTCAAAGGGCGTCGGATCGAGTTGGTCGATGTCGACCTGCCCATCCCCCCAGCCAACCCCGGCAAGCGTACCGCAGGCGCCGGCGATTGGCTTTCACGAGACACAAACACTCATCACAGAGCACAGCCACTGCCCCATCATGTGGGAGCTCACAAAAGCAGCAGCTCCAGCCTCGCCCCTGTCCAGGCCGACTGCGTGAGCAATGCCAGCACGCGGTTGCCGGTCAGCGCGAAGATGAAATCAGGGAGGGAGTCGTCCAGCGCCAACACCATCTGCGCGGGATTGGCCGAAATGGCCGTAGTCGCGCGGCACGAGCAGGCGTCGCCTCGACAAACACACCAAAGCGGCGCTGGCGACGTTAGAGCTTGGACTGACACCCAATGCCGTCACCATGCTCCATGGGTCGATCTCTTCGGAACGAGCATTCGAGTTAGGCCCTCGGCGGGCACGTCGCTATTTTCCTGCCCGCACCAGCCCGCCGAGGCCGGCCTGCTGTAATGCAGCATTCAACATATGCCGGATGGCGGCAGCCTCCTCCAGCTCGAGTGCTTGGTCGAGAAGTTCACGAGCCCGTTGTCGGGTGAAGCTACGAATGACCCACTTGACGCGAGGAATGTTGGCGGCCGCCATGCTCAGGTTGTCGATTCCCATCCCCATCAGGATGATCGCGGCGGCCGGGTCACCCGCCATCTCGCCGCACACGCCAACCGGCTTTGCACCGAGCCGTGCTCGGTGAATGACCTCACGCACAGCATGGATCACAGCGGGGTGCAAGCATTCATAGAGACCCGCCACACGTGCGTTGTTGCGGTCCACCACCAGCACATATTGTGTGAGATCGTTCGTCCCGACGGAAAAGAAGTCCACGCGTTTTGCCAGCGCCGGTAACTGATAGATCGCCGAAGGTGTCTCCACCATCACACCCACTTGTGGCTTGATTGACTCCAGTCCCTCATCCACAAGCGCTTGATGCGCGCGCGCTAATAACCCGATCGCCTCATCGACTTCTCCCACCTGGCTAATCATGGGAAGCAGGAGACGCAAGTTGCCCAGACCCGCATTGGCACGCAGCATGGCACGGAGTTGGGTGAGAAATATCTCTGGATGATCGAGGCTAATACGGATCCCGCGCCAACCCATGTACGGGTTGTCCTCTTTGACGCAGAGGTAGGGTAGGGGTTTGTCTCCGCCAATATCCAGGGTCCGCATGGTGACGGGCCTTGGCGCAAATGCCCGCAACACCTTGCGATAGACTTGGTACTGTTCCTCTTCCCCCGGGAAGAAGTCGCGAACCATAAACGCGAACTCGGTGCGATAGAGACCGACGCCTTCAGCGCCGCTTGCGAGGGAAAGGGCAATATCGGACAGAAGCCCTGCATTGGCATGCAAAGTTATTCTCGCACCGTCTAAGGTCTCAGCTGGCAGGCTTCGGAGTTTGCCGAGGCCCGCGGAGAGTTTCCTCTCTTCCTTGGCGAGCCGCTTGAATTCATTGCGGACAGCGGGGGAGGGGCGAATATAGATCCGCCCCTGGTAGCCGTCGACAACGATTTCACTGCCGTCTAATCGACCCACCGGCAAATCTCCGAGACCCATCACGGCGGGAATACCCAGAACACGAGCGAGGATTGCGATATGTGCCAGACCCGAGCCTCGCATGCAGACGATGCCGACCAATTTCTCCATGGGTATCTCAGCAATTTGCCCCACGCTGATCTCGTCGCCGAGCAGCACACAGCGGTCCGGGCACTGGGCTTGGGTCGTACTCTCCGATTGGAGACGCAGCAGGATATGGCGGCCAATGTCCCGGATATCCGCCGCGCGGGCCCGAAGATAGTCATCCTCCATGCGATCGAAGACGCGTGCATGTTCGGCGATCGCGTCCCTTAAGGCGCCGGGAGCCCAGTTCCCGTCATGAATGCGCCGCACGGTGCTTGCAATCAAATCCTCACTGCCCAGCAGCATCACATAGGTGTCAAACAGCGCGCGTGCTTCTATCGGGAGAAGTGTAGCCCTATGCTGGCCACTGGCGCGCAGCTCTTCCTGGAGGGCGTTCACGGTGCTGCAGAAAGCGGCTTCTTCCGCTGCGACGTCTTCAACCGCACGATCTGGTACGTCTTCAAGCCTCGTGAACGGACGGAGAAGCACGATGGTGCCAATGGCGATGCCGGGGGCACCCCATACACCCTGGATAAAGCTGGTACTCCTCGCCTGACTGTTCAGTAGCTTACTGATACCGCCACTGACCGCCGCATGGTCGATGGCCCCTGCAAGCTGCGCCGCGATTGTGACGAGAAAAGCCACCTCGTCTTGGTCGAACAGGCGCTGCGCCTGTTGTTGCACCGCAAGCACCCCCAAGACTTGCCGGTAATGGATGATGGGCACGCCGAGAAAGGCGTGATAGCGTTCTTCTCCGGTTTCTGGAAAGTAGCGAAAGTCCGGATGAGCCGCCGCATCCTCCAGATTGACCGGCTCCTTGCGCTTCCCGACGAGCCCGGTCAAACCTTCGTTCAGGTCAAGACGCACTCGGCCCACAGACTCCGGATTCAGGCCGTCCGCAGCCATCAGCACGTATTCACCGCTTTGGGTATCCGCCAGGAAGATGTAACAGGCGTCGACCGCCATGGACTCCTTGACACGACGAACGCTGATGCTCAGGACCTCGTCGAGGTTGCTCGCCGTGGCGACCTCTTCAACGATGCGTTGCAGGGTACGCAACATGGAAAGTTACTCCTCCTGCAGCGATAACAAGCTGGCGTTACTGCCGACCGCCACCGTATTGACGGTGACGGTGCGCTCGTGACGAAGCGGTGCAAGTTAGTGCGGCCCGCCGACCTTGGGCCCGGTGCCGGATAAGCCCTCGCCGCCAAAGGGTTACACGCCCATCACCGCACCGATAATATTAAGGTAGCCGTCACATCGATGGTCAGCGACACCACGTGTTTGGGCACGCGCAGCACCGTGATGAAGCGGACATCGTCTCGCACCAGGCGGCTCGAGTTTAACATCCACCGGCTCCAGGGTTGCTTCTCGCCGATAGCCGAGATGAGCCCTTGTTCGAGAAGGTTAAAACGTTCGGACTGCACATTGACCCCAGCGGAACCCTCCACCTTGACCGGCTTGAGCTCAAGACCCCCACCCACCTTCAGGGCGGCCTCTGTGCCGAGTGTGAGCAGCGCCTTCGATTCGGAATCCGGTGTCTGGGAATGGGTGGATACCTCCGGCGGCCGACCCACCGGCCTCGATCGATGGTCACCCCCGACTCCAAGTAGTAGAACCGATCCCCCTGTTGCTCGACGAGCCGCTTCACATGGGGATCCAGGGTGCTCTGGTGGGCATCTGCGGCCCTCAAAAGATCGTAGAAGATGGGGGCTGGCGAACGATCGCCGAGTGGGTTCCCGGTGCCTCGAAGAAACCGCTTCTCGTATCGATCGCCTGTTGGCGGTCCACCGCGAACCTTGTTAAAAATCGCGCTTCTTCGGGCGCCAGCTCAGGCAACCCCTGACTCCAGGTCGTGACGATCTCCTCAAGTGCTGAGGGCGGGGTCGCTCGAACCGCTTCCCCTGTGATCGCGTTTCCCAGAGCAATACCCAGCAGGGGGAATTTGAGAACGATTCGGCGTTTCATCGGCCCTCCAAAGCTCGCTCCATTTAGTGCTGGCCGTTGACCCCGATCGCTTATCCGCCCGAAGTCTGTACTTTGGCGTTTCAACCGCTTAAAGCGGACAGTTTGCACCAAGATTCACCTCGCAATACATAAAAAGCTGTCGCAAAAACTACAGCTTATCGGGTTCGCGGATTCCCGAGGGGGGATCCTCGTGATGAGAGCCAAAAAATCTGGTGGGTGATTCAGAAACAAACTTGAATTTATCTGTATGGCCAGTATTCACAAGAGCGCAGTCCTCGTCCCTCTTGAGATTATCTCCGACGCTAGGGGGTGTTGAGGACTGAAATGTTACCCCTCCTTAATAGGAAGGCGATCGGTGTCCAGACGACTGGACACTATTGTCACGGAAAAAGAGACAGCGGGCCTTCCGGGCTCCCAGTGGAGAGGGCTTCAAGCGGTTTTTGGCGTGCGAAGCCACGCGGGGTTTCCTGAAAAATAGGTTCACAAATCAGCGTGTTACAGATTACCTGGCCGGCCTTTCAGGATACTTGGCACAGCCCCTGCAGTAGGCTAAGCGAACGCGATTTTTAACCCTTTACGACAACCGTTTTGAGTATTTGAGGAGATGACCATGCCCTACGCCTATCCGAATGTCGATTTCAAGTCCGGCGGCAACGCCGAAGCCACCGCCACCGGGTTCCAGTCCAACGACGATTTCACCAAGCTCGTGAACCGCGGAT
>JAGTVB010000129.1 GCA_018224385.1 Gammaproteobacteria bacterium | reverse complement strand
GCGAGTAACGGCCAATGTCGCCGGCACCGTCGTCGACCAGCCGTTCTTGATCCCAGACCAAGAGGCGCTGCCCATCCTCTTCGATCTGCTACGCCACGAGGGACTCTGTCTTGGCGGCTCCAGCGCCATCAACTTGGCCGGCGCGGTGCGCCTCGCCGAAAAGCTCGGGCCGGGAAAGACCATCGTCACGGTGCTCTGCGATTCCGGCACCCGCTACGCCAGCAAACTTTGGAATCCCGAGTTCCTGCGGCAAAAGAACCTGCCCGTTCCCTCCTGGCTCGCGGCCCAGGCGGCGGCCCGGGACATCGCCGACCTGCTGGTCTAGGGCGCGGTCTTGGCGGCGGTTGGCGGCGCACGAAAAGGCCACCGCTCGGAGCCCAAAGCAAACGCGCCATGACCAGCGGCGGGCCGCCCTGAGATCTACCCTGTCGTTCGACGGGGAGCGACCACTACCCAACGCCGCTGTCGCAGGGCAGCGTCGGTTGGGGCACACAGGCTCCGCTATTGCCAGCGGTAAGTAATGGGCAGGCTCACCACCAACGCCTGCTTTGGCAGCGCACTGGGGAAGGGGAAAGCACCCGAAACTTTGCTGACGGTCTGTACGGCCGCGGCGTCGAGCAGTCGGTTGCCAGAACCCACAACCACCTCCAGGTCATCGAACGAGCCATCCCTCAACACGCGGAAGCGCACGTGCACCAGGCCTTGCAGTCCCCGGCGCCGCGCCTGCCGAGGATAGAACTTCGATCGCTCCAAGGCACGCCACAACTTCTCGAGATACTCGTCCTCCAGTTTCGCGGCGCGCTCCGAATGGTGCCGTTGTTGCGCGCCGGTGGGTGCGGCAATGTCCGCTGGGATCGCTACTGGCGCCACCGCAGCAGGCTCGGACAGGTTATTCCTTGAGCGCTCGGCGACGCCGCGCGGTGCCAAGGAGCGCGGCGGCGCATGGCGTTGCTGCCGAGCCGCTTGCCACGGGATGGGACGCGGCTCGGCCGCTTGCGCAACGGCAACCGGTGTCGGCTTTGGCTTACGTCGTAGGGATGGCTTTTCTGCAGCCGTTGGCGCTCGACCCCGGGTCACCGGCGTCAAGGCGGGCCCTTCCGCTGGGGCCCGCTTGGCAGGCTCGCGCACTTTGCGCGCTGCTGCCTGTTGTTTGGGCGGTGGCTCGACGGTGCTCTTCGCGCTCCCCTCGGGCCGCATGCCACGCACCGCCGCCGGAACCGGCTCATGCGGGGTGGGCGGCACCGCTTGGAACATCGCCAGCGTCAGCGGGAGTAAGTGATCGCGCGGGTCGGCGCTCGGCTGGGGGATGTCCGCCAGCGCCCACCCTATGCCGAGCAGACCGCAGTGCAGCAACAGCGAGCCGGCGAACCCGATGCGATGCCCGCTCATTGCGGATGCTGCGCCACGATGGAGAGATTCCCCAGCCGGTTTGCCTTCAGCGCATCGATGACCGCGACGAAGCGCCCAAAGGAGGCTTGGGTATCGACGCGCAGGACGATCGGGGCGTTCTCGCTGAGCTCGCTCAGCTGGCGTTCCAGCGTGGCCAGTGACACAGGGTTACTTTCTCGGTAGAGCACGCCGTCTCGGTTGATGGTTAAGGTCAACCCGGGCTGGCTCGCAACCGCCGTGGCGGTGCGTGCCTCGGGCAGCTCGATATCGAGTTGACGGTTGACAATGAAGGTCGCCGTGGTCAGGACGATGGCAAGCAGCACCAGCATGATGTCGATGAACGGAATCACGCTGATTTGATCGAAGCGCTTCATGCCCACCGGCGCCGCCACTCGGCACTCAGAATCTCGATCCTGCGCACCAGGCCGTTGTAGATGACCACCCCAGGAATGGCGATCAGCAAGCCGGCCGCCGTTGCTTTGAGTGCCAAGGCGAGGCCCAACATGATGCTCGCGGGCTCCAAGATGCCACCCTGGCCAAGGTCGTAGAAGGTGATGAGAATGCCAAGCACCGTGCCCAAGAGGCCAACGTAGGGTGCGTTGGCGGCGATGGACGACAGCGCCGTCAGGTGGCGGGTCAGGGCAATTTGCAGGTCATCGGCGTGGGAGAACTGGCTCAGATCGACCTGCCGCAAGTACCACCACCGCTCTAGGGCGAGCCACACCAGCAGGAAGCTCATGAGCCCAAGCGCACCGAAAATGATGTAGTCAACGCTCGCTTTTAGCAAGTCCATGGGCATTGGCGCGCGGCCTCACTCGGACGGATGTTTTTGCTACCAATCCAAGCCTGGGTTGCGTAAGGAGGCGGACGGAGGAGCGTGCATGGCGGCGGTAGCGCCTCCTAACACTCTGCAGACGATTTAATCGCTCATCCTAACATCGAGAAGCGCTGGCCAGGGTGCGACAAATTGTCGCGCGACACCATGTCGCATACCGGCCGAGTAGGCTTGCTCTTATCATGCAATCGGGCCCGCTGCAGGGTCGACCCAGGAGCAGCGCCGGCCACGAGCACGGCATTCCTAATGCCCACGCAGCTTGCGGGAGAAGAAAACTACTATGGCATCGGCACGCGCACCCACTGCGGAGTTAAGGCGCTCGCTTGCAGGTATCGCAGTTGCGTTAACCGCGTCATCGGTGACCGCACAGCAGACCCATGAGCTCCCGGCACTCACGGTGGAGGGTGCGGCAGAAACGGCTGTGCCGTTCACCGTGGACACCCGCGGCACCCCCATCACCGGTCCCGGCACCGCGGAGCTCCTGAAGCAGGCTCCCGGAGCGGACGTCAACTTCAACGGGCCGCTTACCGGGATTGCGCAGTACCGGGGGCTGTTTGGCAACCGGCTCAACCTTCTGGTCGACGGCGTCTACACCAACTCGGCGTGCCCGAACGAGATGGAGCCGCCGTTACACTATATCTCGCTTTCCCGCCTGGATTCACTGGAGATGGTCCGGGGGATAGCGCCGGTGAGCTCAGGGCTCGAGACATTGGGCGGCAGCATACGCGCTCAGCCGAAGACATTGCCCTTCGGGGCGGCCAAACCGTTCGAGTTTCATGGGTACGTAGACGCCACGGGTCATACCGTGGACGACGGTTATTCGGTGGGGGGCACCGTGGGATTTGCCAACCGCCAGCACAAGCTCTACGTCGGCGGCTCCCGAGACCAAGGCGGCGATACCCGCTTTGGTGGCGGCACCATCCGCGATTCGGCCTATGAGCGCAATGCCTACGATGTTGCCTACGGCTTCCAGTCCGATGAGCACGAGCTCGGGCTAAGCTATCTGCGCAATGAAACCGAGCAGACCGGCACTCCGGCGCTGCCGATGGACATCATCTTCGTCAATACGAATATCGCCAAGGGAGAATTCGAAAGTCAGTGGCGCGGGATGTCCCTGACCAGCCTGATCGCCTACACCGACGTCGATCATTTGATGGACAACTATTCTCTTCGCCCGTTGCCGCTGCAGCAGCGCTTCAGCACAGTTGAGAGCCGAGGCTGGAGCTACAAGTTGACCGCTAGCCGCGCACTGACGCTCGGGGAGCTCCTCATCGGCGCGGATGGAAACCTGACCGACGAGGACGCCACCATTTTCGATCCCAACAACGCGGGCTTTTTCGTGGATAATTTCAACGCGGTGGAGCGCAACCGCTACGGATTCTTTACCGAGTGGCGGGCCCAACTCGCCAAGCGCTGGGGTTCAGAGTTAGGCCTTCGCTACACCCGGGTCGACATGGATGCCGGGCCCGTCGATGCCACGCCGGCACGGGCCATGGCGGGCCCACGGATGCTGCGTGACCGATTCAACAGTGCCGACCGCAACAAAGGTGATGACAACGTCGATTGGGTGACTCAGCTGTCCTACCGGCCGCTCGGTGACGTCGCCATCGAGCTCGGCGTGGCGCGCAAGACGCGCTCTCCATCGTATCAGGAGCGTTATCTGTGGCTGCCGCTGGAATCCACCGGGGGGCTCGCGGATGGCAATAACTACATCGGCACCATCGACCTCGAGCCGGAAGTGTCCCATCAAGTGGAGCTCGGACTGGATTGGCGCACCGGCCGCTTTTACCTGGCGCCGCGCGGCTTCTACCGCCGAGTGGACGATTACATCCAGGGAACGCCGGTCACCGATGCGGTGGTGATCGCGGTGAGCACCGCCAGCGGCGACCCCACGCCGCTGCGATTTAGCAACGTGGATGCGGAATTTTATGGGGTCGACATCGACTGGGGGATCACCCTTGCAGAGCACTGGCACATGGGAGGAATCTTGAGCTATGTGCGCGGCAAGCGCCTCGATATCAACGACGACCTCTATCGTATTGCGCCGCTGAACGCCACGGTGGCCCTGACCTACGAGCGCCCCCAGTGGCTCGCCACCGTGGAAGGCATGTTCTATGATCAGCAGGACAGGGTGGCCTTAACCAACGACGAGACGCCTTCCTCCGGCTACGGATTACTGAATCTTTTCGGGGAAATATCGCTCTGGCAGACGACTCACGCGACCGCCACCCTGCGGGCCGGGCTCAGCAATGTGCTGGACGCCACGTATCGCCCGCACCTTAACGGCATCAATCGGGTACGGGAAAGCGATGTCGGTCTCGGGGAACGCCTTCCGGGCCCCGGTCGTAACTTCTTCGCAAACCTGCGCGTGCAGTTCTAAGCAGCGTAGCGTCAGCGCGAGTCATCCTGGGCGAGCGCTTGCTTCCTTAATCTCGATCTGAAGCCTTGACCTTGATCGTTCGCTGACGTAGATCTGTGTCCGCGATGCGCTGTCCGGCCATGCCCATCGTTTTGTCCGGGTGGCAGCCAGTCGCCGTGCCTCAAGGGACGTCGTGAATACATCCTTGTAGACTTGAGTCCGGCATCCATGCCGGACACACCCTTATGGCAAGGCGAGTGGCTGCCGACAGATTCTGGGTGCGGTTTTAACGTCTGAATGGTGACACGGACGAAACGATGAGCATAGCCCGCTGTCCTGCACCAAGAACGACAAGAACAAGTTCCGCTACGGGTGAGGATTCCTTGGACCGAGCAGACTTCTCTCGCCGCCGGCGGCCCGCGCACTCTGGGGAGCACCGATGGCACGGGTACCTGACCACAGGGCTGCGGCGGCGAACCACCGATGGCTTGCCGTGCACCCCGACCGGACCACCGCCTGGGGCACCCCGGCCATTGGGCCTTGTTCGCCCGATACGGGGCCACCACCCGCTATCACGCACGCTCACGCCCATCCGTAATGGCAAAGGCTGATCGGCTGCCCCGAATCCCGCCGGTGCTGCCCCGGGGGTTGGCGCGGGATCGCGAAACGGTGCAGGCGTTCGTCGATCGCTGCCGACCGGTGGTCGAAACGCTGGGCGCGCCGGCGTTATTGGCCGAAGTCGATCAGCTGGCTGCCAGCGCGCACAAACCGTTCCTGTTTGTTGCCGTGGGTGAGGTCAAGTCCGGCAAAAGCAGTCTCATCAACGCGCTCCTCGAAGCGCCGGTGTGCGCGGTAGATAGCGCCCCCTGCACCGATCGCGTCCAGGAGATCAACTACGGCGCGAGAAAGCGGCGCATCAGCGTCTCTCACTTCGAGGAGCAGCTGCAACTGCCTCATGACATCCTCAAATACATCAGCATCGTCGATACCCCAGGCGTCAACTCCATCATTCACGATCATCAGCGGATCACCGAGAATTACATTCCCCAGAGCGATCTGATCCTGTTCGTGTTTTTCGCCAAGAATCCCTACACCGGCAGCGCCTGGGATTTTCTGCACCAGATCAAGCACGACTGGCAGCGCAACACCCTGTTCGTGCTGCAGCAGGCGGATCTGCTGGACGCTGAGGAGTTGGAGCGTACGGTATCGCTGGTCACGCAGCATCTGAACAAAGTGGGCATCGCCAAGCCGGTGGTGTTTCCGGTCTCGGTGCTGACCGGAGCGGGGGTGGACGCGCTGCGCGACTATCTGCGAATCAAGGTGGTCAAGGGACGACAATTCAACAAGAGCATCTCCCTGACCCACAACTTGTTGCGCTTCCTGCATCGTGTGGAAGACGCACTGAATGATCACGCCTGCCTCTTGCGGCACGATGAGGTGGGGCTTGCGGAGTTCAGAGAACTGGTCCGGGGGACCGCCGGCGAAGGCGAACGGGAATATCAATCCATCGCCGCCCTTGCCCGGCATCACGCAGAGGAAACCCGGCGCTGGCTGGATACCCACTTCGGCGCCACCGACGGGCAATTCACCCCGACATCTCAGCACGCCGCCACCGGCGGACAGGGGCCTTCGCTGCTGGAGCGGCTGCGCTTACACGGACACGATCTGGCGGGCTCCGACACGCTGCACGATGCCCTCCTCAGCGGTTGGAAAACGCCGCTCAGGGTGACCGGGCGTTTCGATAAACTTCAGAGTGCGTTCACCCGCTGTCTGTTTCAGGCCGAGATGCGTAGCCTCAATCTTTTTCAGAATCGCAAACGGCACGCGCTACAATCGATTGAGGCCATTCCCGCCGAACCGCCCTGCCTCACTCAACCACCCCGCGACGCCCTCGCCCGCAGACGGCTGCAAGCACTCAAACGGATCCGCAAAGCAGTGCAAACAATCGGTGAGCAGAGTCCGCCGCATCCGGCACCGCGGCTTCCCAGGATGCGGGCCCTCGGTCGCTGGCCGCTGGTGGATCGTCTCCTGCAAGGGGGCACCGGCCTTGGGTCTTTGCTGGTCGGCTACAATTGGGGCGATGTTTTTACCGCTCTGCTTCTCGGTGCCGGCGGTTACCTCGGCGTCGGGGTCGCATTGACAGGGCGAAATCGTGCGCGCACTGCGAAACATGCCCGCAAAGTTCTGGACCGGGGCCTTAACGTTATCGATCAGCGCCTTAGGGTAACCTTGCTTTCCAATGCCTGCAGGCTGCAGGAGACCCTGCAGCACACGCTGAACCGCTTCGAAGCAAACTTGGCAAAAAGGCGCGCGAAGATCGAACAATTGCAAGCCATGGTCACCGATCTGCGGGCAGAGGTAGAACATTTTGAATCATCGGCCTGGATCAAAGCCGTGGAGCGTGAAGACTAAGCGATTACGGAGAAACCGTCGCCAGCGCCGGAATCGCAAGGCGCACGGCCACACCATGGAACCGATACTCCAGCGCCTTCTCATGGTACCCTACGCCTTAGCCGGCGAACGCCAACGTCCTACCTTTCTCGGATGCCCAATCCACCATGCTGCGCATCGCCAAGACTCTATTTGATCGCAACTTGGTCCCAAACGCGCTGAGCCAGCAGCAAGACCGGCTGCTCGGCTTCGTCCGTCAAGGTCAAGAGCTCGCCACTCAATGCGGCGACCCGGCGCTGCTCGGCGAGATCGATCAGCTTTCCGCAAGCGCCCTCAAACCATTCCTGTTCGTCATCGTAGGCGAGGTCAAATCCGGTAAGAGCAGCCTCATCAACGCGCTCCTCGAAGCGCCGGTGTGCGCGGTAGATAGCGCCCCCTGCACCGATCGCGTGCAGGAGATCAATCACGGCGAGGAGGAACAGCGAACGCAAATTTCCGAGTTCGAAGAGCGCGTGCAGCTGCCCCACGCCATTCTGCGTCACATCTGCATCGTGGATACGCCGGGCACGAACTCCATCATCCGTCACCACCAGGTCATCACGGAAAACTATATCCCGCAGAGTGATCTGGTTCTGTTCGTGTTTTTTGCGAAGAACCCTTACACCGGCAGCGCCTGGGAGTTCCTGCGCTACATCAAGCACGACTGGCAGCGCAACACGCTGTTCGTTCTGCAGCAAGCGGACCTGTTGCCCTCGACCGAACGGAAACGGACCCTTGAGCACATCCGCGAGCAGCTGGTCGAGAGCGGCATCGACGATCCCGTCGTTTTCGCGGTCTCGGTCAAAACGGGAATGGGGATCAGCGCGCTGCGCGACTACCTGCGCTCTGCGGTGGTGGAGGGACGCCAGTATACCAAGGTTCAATCGCTGGCGAACAACATCCTGCGCTTCGTCGGCGGAATGGAGAAACTTCTCGAAAGCCATGAGCGGCTGAATAAGCACGATGACATCTTGCTCGGCAAGCTCCACGGCCTAACCCTCAACGTGCACACCGAAGTGGACGTGGAGAAGCAGGTGGCCCGCATGATGGACGAGTGCCGGCGCCGGGGCGAGGATGCCAAGCGGCGCCTGCGCAAGCGTTTCCAGGGGAAACACACATGTCTGGGGGAAATCGATACCCTCAAGAATGCCTTGGCGAGCGGCCACGAGG
>JAGTVB010000128.1 GCA_018224385.1 Gammaproteobacteria bacterium | reverse complement strand
TGGGCCTCCAGGAGAATGTGCCGATAGTTTCCGGAGACCGGTTGCGTAACAACAAGCACTGGAGCAGGCGAGTCTGTGATGACGTGACCTGTCGTCAAGAACACGGCATCGGGAAGCACATCGGGTCGCATACTCCTGCCGATTACCACGAGATCAGCTCGTACCTTGCGAACGTACTCGATTACTCTCTCGTACACGCGACCGCGACTCTCGATATGGGCCTCACATTCGATTTCCGAAGAACCCGCATACTGCCCAACAAAATTCCGGACTCGCTCACCCATCTCGTCCCGGGCCAGGGCCGTCGCATCCGGATCGCCCGGGACCTCCACGCTCCGATTGACGTGCAGCACGTGTAATGTCGCGCCGGATAGCTTCGACAGCTGAATTGCGCGGATGACTGCATTCTCGCTGTTTCCTGTCAGGTCGGTGCCGACCAGAATGCTTTTCATATGCGTACCGCCGTAAAGGGAAACACCCTCGATTCAGCTCATCGACGGCAATCCATGAGGATATCGGTCAACCCTACGAATCTCAACGCTCGGGCGTTGCGACACCTGGCTTTAGCGTCATCGACGACTTAGCCCTCAGGGGGTTATGCCGGGAGGCGAAGGGACTGGAATCCCTTGGTGTCCCCATAGCGAGACGGCCGGGCCCCGGATGAGGTTTACTTTCAGACCCGCGGGCTGAGGGAAGCAGCCTGAATCGTGATGACCGATGACGATCACTTATCTTCCCCGAATAGCTGTCCAATCAACCCAGACCACCTCTCCCCCCCTGCGAGAGACAGTCCCTATTAGTTTAGGTGATGAACGTGCTGATAACGGCCAAGGCTCGCTCAGGCTCACCTGATGAGCCTGCAATCATTCAGATTGATCAACAGATGTTGCGGGTGTATCAGCGGTCGGCTCGCCGAATCAATTGACGACACAGGCTTCCCAGGTCGATGTTGGAATGAGGACTCTCGCAAGAGGATGGAACAATGGCTAGACTGAACAGCACGCCCTCCCGGAGAAACCGTTCCACAGCCCTAAGTGACGCAGAGAGGATGCCGCGATTCAGGGCTAGGGGATCGGATCATATCGGGTCATTCCGTAGCCGGTGTGAATCTTGCATGGCATTATGGGTTGCCATGCCCGGTTCTAGCTCAAAAGGAAATTGAGATGGTCACGCTAACTCAGACATTCAGATTAGCCGCCGCGTGTGGAGCATTGGCGCTCGTCTATAGCGGCGAATCAAATGCGGGACTTATCACGCGTACCATTGATGCCTGTGACCACGCGGTCGGCACAGATGCATCCAGCGTTGCGCGAGGTGCCACACTTGCGATGATGTCGCGAGACCTGGAGGCAGATGCCTTCGTTTACGAGCCAGCTCTGATTCAAGTCTCACACAGGAGTGACCTGCCGCTTACAGGATGTGGTCGTACGATCGGCGACGCAACAAACGTTGGAATGGGGCTTATTACCGGGCGCTGGTACGACTACGCGTATTTTAGTGCACTTAGAGTGGATTTCGCGCCCCGTGTGCGAGAGGTTTCCATCACAGGATGGGACACATCTTCAGATGGGCTGATGGCTTTTATGTTCGGCCCTAATGATGAGCTTATCGGGGATTGGGTGAATTCGGAAACTGTTCGTTCTCCAAATTGGGATGACGATGATGCCGTCGAACTTTGGGACTGGCGGCTCAATTTTTCACTTGCCGGTCAAATGCCGCTAGCCTACATGGTGTTGGCCGGTTGGTCCGATTCGAATTCATACGTCACCAGCATTTCTTACTCAGTCCTCGTACCCGAACCCGCTACTCTCGCACTTCTTGGCCTTGGCCTCGCCGGACTTGGGGTCGCACGCCGCCGCAAGCAATAACGGCGAGCGTGTATCTCGTTGCGCCCGCCGCCTCGCTTAGGTCGGCGGGCATCTTGCTGGCTTCGACTGTGAATCGGCGTGGGATATTGATCCCTTTCGGGGGGTGATCGGCGTCGAAAATTGACCCCCCATCACGACTGCGGCACAAGCTTTGAGCTTTATGGCTTTGAGGCTTGCAAGGATGTTAGTGGTGGAAACGATCGCGAAGAGCCTTGCGGACGCCACCATGCAAATCATATGGTTAGAGGGCTTATGGCGGGAGGCGAAGGGATTGAAATCCCTTGGTGTAGGGCATAGCCCGAGCGGGGGGCCCAGGGGCGGCTGGGACGCTGGCAAGCTGGCCGAGGCGAGATAACCTATTTCCCCGACTGGTCATCCCGCGAAGTGATGGATCCGACCTGCTTGAGCGGCAGGACATAGGACGGCGCGTCTGGCGGCACGGCGGCCCGCACCTCCTCCGGTGACAGGAAGCCAGCGCGAGTGTATAGAGACACCGCCGCAACGCTCGGCCAGACGTGCAACTCGTGAAGATTCAAGTGGCACGCTTGATCGATGAGAAGCTCCAGCAAGCTTGTACCCAACCCTTGACGGCGATAGGGCGGGCGGACGTATGCATGGGTGACGTAACCCCATTCGCGCGTTGAAGCGCCGCCTGGCACTGGAACCGTAGCAATTCGCTGCAGGAACATGCAGCCAGTTAGCTGCGCGCCGCCGGAGGCAACGGCGGCCAGCCACAAACCGGAACCGAACGCGGTGACCAGCCACGCAGTGAATCGAGGCGTGAATATCTCAAGAGGCTCGGCCCGTTGATCGTGCTCCTCGCGTGAAAGCCACCGAAGCTCAGCGAGTTGTATTGCATCGGATTGCAACGCGAGACGAAGCATCGGGATGTTGCCTACTCAACGTCTAAGGGCAAGGGCATCATGCGGCGAGGTTGACGGGGAAGCTCCTTATGGAATTGTTAGCGGGCATGCGCGCGCCAGTGAATTCCACGCTCCCCAGACTTGTGTTGACCCACCCAAGTGAAGGTTTCTGAAAACGGAACGTCGGCCTTGCAGCGATAGAAATCGTACGACTCCTCTAGCTGCTGCGCCGACGGCCACCAGCGGCGAGAGAATCTGGGTGGGGATGTCTCCCCATAGGTAACCGACTGGCAGTGGTCAGGGAGCGGCCAGCCTTGCTTGGGGTCCAGGTTGAAAGCCAGCATGCTCTCGTTTGTGTCAATGTCATGCAGTTCACGGATGTCCGTTGTGCTGGCAGGTAGCCATGCAGGGATCCAGCCCTTGTCTATCGCACCCTTGAGCTTGGCGTCAGCGAACGATGAGTAGGAAGATTCGGGACGCTCCCAGAAGCAGCCGGATGTGCTGAGAGCGAGTAAGAGCAAAAGAGGCAGGTGGTGTGAAGGTTGATTCATGCCCGCTAACGACCAAGCTCAGCTGCGTGAAGAAGTGGCGCGGCCATTGCGTGCACAAGGGGCGTGACACTTTGCCACGTCAGCTGCACCGCCGTATTAGGCGGCTCACCCGATGTGGCCTCGTTCAAGAATACTCTCAACAACCTTGTCCTTCTCACGCTGATACCCTTCGCGATCGCCAGCGTGGACTCGCGCCAGATGTTCCTTCTCGCGGGCGTATTCGCTGGCAAGGTGGGGGTGCATGCGCAGTAAATCGCGAAACCTCAGGGTTACTTTCCAATTGTCTGACTGGATCTCAACCATGTGGACGTGATGTGTCCTCGGATCGCCCTTGACGAAGTAGTGTCGCCTCGCGATTCCATTTTCTCCGCGAAAGCTGTATCCGATGTCGGTCATGGGCCCGACACATACGCGGGCCTCATCGAAGTCTTGAATTCCAACCAAGATATCCAAGATGGGCTTTGCGGGTACGTCCAGTATTGATGTACTGCCCACGTGCTCGATCCCAATTATGTGCTCTCCGAGAGCTGCAGCGATCTTGGCTCGCTCGCGCTTGTATGCAGCCGCCCAGGCATTGTGGGCCCGTGCCAAGGATACGTGACCGCATGCGAGGCCGAGGACCATAATTACCTGTCCGTGCCGCTTAACTCAAAATCTATGAATTAACGGCAGGATCGTAATGCTGCAAAAACGCCGGCTAGTACGCTTGGCATGGGCCTAACTCCCTGCTTTCGTAAGACGTGGACTCCCGTATACCACAGCCTAGGTTCGCCCTCGAGCCATCGGCGAGAGAACGGTGCCTCACCGAGGCGCCGGGGATGCCTGGCGGGCCCACCATGAAAATCATTGGCTTAGGGAGTTATGGCGCAGCCACCCTCTGCCCGCATCGACGCTCCGGGGCAGCACGGCCTACG
>JAGTVB010000127.1 GCA_018224385.1 Gammaproteobacteria bacterium | reverse complement strand
GGAACTGCAATACCGGGGCTGACGCAGGTGGATCGTGCCCGGCAAGAAAGGCGCTCAGTGCTTCGAGAGGAATCTGCTCAAGAAAGCGGGCCGCCTCGTGTGGGCGGTGCGCAAGGAAGGCCTCGCTCAAGCGCTGCGTCGCATTCATGACCGCTCCTTGCGCAGTAACACCGACACGTCCTCGCTAAACCGTTGCGCCGGAATCGTGACCCGGCCCTGCTCGCTTTCGATGAGCACCGCCACCCTGCCAATCTCGACGATGCGGCCCTCCAGTTCTCCAACGCGAATCAGATCGCCCACGCGATACAGATCCTGCAGATAGTGCG
The DNA here is from genome assembly GCA_018224385.1 of Gammaproteobacteria bacterium. GTDB lineage: Bacteria > Pseudomonadota > Gammaproteobacteria > HK1 > HK1 > JAGTVB01. The sequence goes on along the minus strand of JAGTVB010000127.1, from coordinate 4,335 downwards.
CCGCAATGAGATTGCTCACCGCGGTGCGCGCGCCGAGGCCAAACGCGAGCCCGACCGCACCGAGGGTGGCCGCAAGCGCGGCCGCCAGACTGGTCACGAGGGCAGCGCTTTGGATGCCGATCTCTTCAATGGCGACAACACCGACCATGAGGGCGACCAACAGCTGTGCGATACGGCCCACCAAGGCCCCTTGAGCGACCCCGGCGCGCCGGGCGGCGCGCACGATCAACCCGCGCACGTAGGCGCCGCTCCAGATACCGACAAATACGATGAGGATGCCAAACAGGATGCGCGGCAGATAGGCGGTCACCAACGCCAACATGTTCGATACCGCGTGCAGGCCCAGCTGCTCCAAAGCGGCGGCCACAAAGAACAGAAATACGGTCCAGTAAACCACGCGCGCTGTCAGTGTCGGCACCGACCGGTAACTCTGCGAGCGCTCCACCTCCGGCTCGATGGGCTTAGTCCCGGCAAGCCGGCCCATGGCCCGCGTGGCGATCTGCATGGATAGTCCTCTTAGCAGCCGAGCCGCCAGCCACCCGAGGAGCAGAAGAGCGATGGCGCCGAGCAACGCGGGCAAGTAGGCCAGCAGCGTTTGCGCCACCCGCGCCACAGAGTCCGTCAGGGCGCCGGTCCAGTCTTGAAGCTTGACAACGGTCTCTTCCTTCATGCGGGTCCCTCCTGTGCAAAGCCTCACGATGATCGGATCCCGACCACGCAGTTCCCGACCCATGCGAGGAAGCACGATGTTGAAAGTGGAAGTTGTTATGCTAACGTCGCGCGGGCATCCTGATCCCGGTGCGGCGCAACCGCTTGGAGATTTCGACACCGCCCGACTCTGGCACAATCGCCAATCGCCCCCAGCCCCGGGCGCCGTGTCGGCCAAAGAGCCCTAGGCCGCCCGCGGCACGCCGGGTGGTACCGCCGGGCGTAGAGGGGCCACCGAACAAGACGATGCCATGACCGTACGCAACCTAGACCGACTATTTCAGCCTAAATCCATTGCCGTCATTGGGGCATCGCGCGAGCCCCAAACGGTGGGCGCAACGCTCATGCACAATTTGCTCGCAGGGGGATTCCCCGATCCCATCATGCCGGTGAACCCCCGCTATGAAGCGGTGGCCGGGGTGATGGCTTATCCGGATATCGCGAGCCTCCCGCGGGTCCCCGATCTGGCCATCATCTGCACGCCAGCGCCGACCGTTCCCCGGCTGATCGCCGAACTGGGGCAACGCGGCACCAAAGCAGCGGTGGTGGTCACCGCGGGCCTTGGCCAAATCCCCAGAGGCGAGACGCGAAGCCTGCAACAACAAATGATCGAGGCGGCGAAACCCTATCTGCTGCGCATCCTCGGGCCGAACACCGTCGGCGTCATGGTGACGCGCCTTGGGCTCAATGCAAGCTTCGCACACACCTCGGCGCTTCCGGGAAAACTGGCCTTTGTCACCCAATCCGGTGCCCTGGCGACGACGGTGCTCGACTGGGCCAAATCGAACGGCATCGGATTCTCTCATTTCGTGTCCCTGGGAAACAGCGCCGACGTGGACTTCGGTGATGTGCTCGACTACTTGGCCAGCGAAGCCGAAACACGGGCGATTCTGCTCTATATCGAAGCCGTCAGCGACGCGCGCAAATTCATGTCGGCAACGCGGGCCGCCGCCCGCAACAAGCCAGTCATTGCGGTAAAGACTGGGCGCGAGCCCGAGGGCGCAAAAGCCGCCGCCTCCCACACCGAAGCGCTGGCCGGCTCGGATGAGGTCTACGAAGCCGCGATCCGCCGCGCCGGAATGCTGCGGGTCTACGAGATCGAGGAACTGTTCAGCGCCGTCGAAACGCTGGCGCGCGCCCGTCCGTTGCATGGCGACCGACTCGCCATCATGACCAACGGCGGCGGGCCCGGCGTCATGGCGACCGATGCCCTGATGCGCGCTGGCGGGCGCCTCGCCTCGCTCTCCGGTGACACCCTCCAGGCACTGGATGAAGCCCTTCCGTCGACATGGCCGCGGAGCAATCCTGTTGACATTATCGGAGATGCGCCGGTGGCGCGCTACGTGAAGGCCCTCAAGCTCCTGCTGGAGGACCCGGCGATCGACGCGGTGCTCTTCATCCACGCCCCCTCGGCCGTCGTTTCCAGCCGCGACATCGCCCAAGCCTGCGTTCCCGTAATCAAGGGCTCACAACGCAACGTGCTTGGCTGCTGGCTCGGCGTCGATGCGGTCGCCAAGGCGCGGCATACGTTCGCCGATGCGGGCATTCCCACCTATGATACGCCCGAAGATGCGGTGGACGCCTTCATGCAGATGGTCAATTACCGGCGCAATCAAGAACTGCTGCGAGAAACCCCACCGTCGCTCCCCAACGAATTCAGACCCGATACGCCGGCCGCCCGCCAGATCGTCGAGCGCGTGCTCCGCAGCGAGCGCCGCCTGCTGACGGAGCCAGAGTCGAAGTCGCTGCTGAAGGCCTACGGGATCCCCATCGTCGAGACCGAAATCGTGACCGATGCGGAGCACGCGGTGGCTATGGCGCGCAAACTGGGCTTTCCGGTGGCCGTCAAGGTGCTCTCGCACCAGCTTAGCCATAAGTCCGATGTGGGCGGTGTGGTGCTGGACCTCGAAACCGCCGAAGCCGTGCGCTGCGCAGTCGGCGGCATCACGGAGCGGGTCAAGGCGTTGCGACCAGATGCCACCCTCGAGGGCTTTACCGTACAGCGAATGGCGCGGCGGCCGGGGGCCTACGAGCTCATCATCGGCGCGACCACCGATGCCATCTTTGGTCCGGTCATCCTCTTCGGTCAAGGCGGTACGGCGGTCGAGGTGATCGGCGACCGCGCGGTGGCACTACCCCCGCTGAACGTACCGTTGGCGCGCGATTTAGTGTCCAGGACCCGGGTGGCGCGGGTGCTGGCGGGTTTTCGCCAGCACCCGCCGGCAGCGCTGGAGGACATCTACGCGGCGCTGGTACATGTCGCTCAGATGGTGACGGACATCCCCGAGATCCAACAGCTCGACATCAATCCGCTGCTGGCAGACGAGCACGGCATCGTGGCCCTGGACGCCCGCCTTCGGGTAGAGCAATCGGCAGTGCCGGGCCCGAAGCGGCTCGCCATTCGCCCTTATCCAAAGGAGCTCGAAGAAGCGCTGCACTTTGGTGAACGGGAAGTGCTGCTGCGGCCGATCCGCCCCGAAGACGAGCCAGCCCACCTTGAGCTGTTCGCCAACCTGGAACAAAAAGACATCCGCTTTCGCTTCTTTAGAGCGGTGCGCGCATTGCCCCGCTCCGAATTCGCCCGCCTCACGCAGATCGATTATGACCGCGAGATGGCCTTCATCGCCACCGCGCAAGACTCGGCGGGCCAGCCGGAAACACTCGGTGTGGTGCGCGCCATCACCGATCCCGACAACGTACGCGCGGAATTTGCGCTGGTGGTGCGCTCCGATCTCAAGGGACAGGGACTGGGCACCCTGCTGCTCGATAAGATGATCCGTTACTGTCGCGGCCGCCAGACGAAAATCCTCTATGGCGAAGCACTACAGGAGAACCGACGCATGATCGCGCTGGCCAAGAAAAAGGGATTTAACGTTTCTCGGAAACCCCACGAAGGGATCGTGCACCTCGAGCTCGAGCTCGGTTCAAACCATGCCGACCAGAGCCATGACGGTTAACCTGTCACGTTCCAATCGTGGAGCCGATGCAGGCACCCTTGGCGTGGGTGGGGAACCACGCTTTTCGATATAGCATAAGCAGGGCAATAGATGTTGAAATGTGAGAATTGAACCTCCTCTACTGACGTTAGCTGGGGACCACGTTTCCCGGTAGGAAGCCACGCATGGCCAAGTCCACATCAACTTACTGGAACGCCCTTAGCCCCGAGAGTGAGAAACGCTGGGCGCCCATCAAGGGGCTAGAGGGAATGATCGAGGAGCTGACGCTGAGTATCGACTTCGTTACTGGTGAATACACCAGGCTGACCCGGTTTCTCCCGGGTGCCGATACCACGCCATTGGGCGCCAAGAGCCATCAGTATCCCGAAGAGGTTTTCATCGTCAGTGGCCGCCTCTATGACAAAGCGTTCGACATGTGGCTGGAAGCTGGACATTATGCCAGCCGGCCGCCGGGAGAACTTCACGGCCCATTCAAAACGGATGTCGGTTGTGTTGTATTGGAAGTGTCGTTTCCCAATCGCACCGATGACACTACTGCCGCCTAACCTCTGGTTCCAGGCGCCCCCTGCAAGCGACCCGTTCCCCGCCTCAGCTCACCATGGCTCGGAAAGCCGCTCCACCACATCTCGGCGCGCCAGCACGCGCGCGCAAAGCTCCCAACGGTTCTTGT
>JAGTVB010000126.1 GCA_018224385.1 Gammaproteobacteria bacterium | reverse complement strand
GCTCGACTTCCTTTACATCCAAGGGTGGGAACAATCCTCCTCGGTGCTGCGCAGGAGGGTTGCCTCAGGGAGGCACTGGTGGTGGCAAGCTATCTGAGCATCGATGATCCTCGCGAGCGGCCGCTCGCCGCCAGAGAGGCAGCAACGGCGGCTCATGCGCTGTTTCGGCATGAGCGCTCGGACTTTCTGGGATCGTTGGCACTGTGGGCGTTCTATCAAGAGCAAAAGAAGACGGCGTCGACTCGGGCACTTCGCAGGCTTTGCCGGGAGCGTTACCTTTCCTATACTCGAATGAGTGAATGGCTCGACGTTCATCGCCAGCTTTGCGCGATCGCCGGTGAGATGGGGCTGCCCGTAAACGAGCAACCTGCCGCTTATTCGCAGCTCCACCGTGCATTGCTTACCGGTTATTTGACCCGGGTCGGCGTTCGCACGGAGCAGAACGATTATCTAGGCCCACGCCGTATGCGGTTTCTCATCTCGCCAGCTTCCGGCGTTGGGAGATCGGGTGCAAGGTGGGTAATGGCGGCCGAGCTGCTCGAAACGTCGCGACTTTATGCCGCCGAGGTCGCGCGCATTCGGCCCGAGTGGATCGAACGCGCGGCTCAGCACTTGGTAAAACGCCATCATCGAGAACCGCATTGGGAGCCAAACAGCCAAAAAGTAATGGCCTACGAGCACGTGACCTTCTATGGGCTCACTATAGTCGCCAACCGGCGCACTGATTACGGGCGGATCGATCCAGGCGTTGCGCGCGAGCTATTCATTCGCGAAGCGCTGGTGGCGCGGCGTTACCACACCAAAGGCGCTTTCTTTTCCCATAATCAGGCACTGCTAGAGGAGCTTAGAAGGCTCGAGCACAAGGCGCGGCGGCTCGACCTTGTGGAAGAAGAAGAGTTCGTCTTTCGCTTCTACGACAAGCGCATTCCTGCCGACATTTGCACTGGCCCGGCGTTTGAAAGGTGGCGTGATGAGGCGGAAAAACAGCATCCAGAGCTGCTTTTTTTGACTCGAGAAAGCCTGCTACGGCCGGCTGCCCATGAGGTTACGGAAGAAGCGTTTCCCGATGTATTGGAGCTCAATGGGCAGCGTTTCCCGCTCCAGTATCACTTTCAACCAGGCAATCCGGATGACGGCATTACGGTCACTATTCCGATCGCGAGCTTGAGGCAGCAGATTCCGGAGAGCTTTGAATGGCTAGTGCCCGGCAGGCTGGCAGAGAAGATTTGTTTTCTCATCCGCGCGCTTCCAAAGGACCTTCGTCGCGCGCTCGGCCCGGTATCCAATGCGTGCAAGATCTCTGCGGCGCGCCTGGTGCCGCAATCCCAACCGCTAACGCAAGCCCTGACGCGCGTTATAAGGGAACATATCGGTGTAGATGTTCCCGCCGAGGCGTGGAATGACGAGCGGTTGCCTGAACACTTGTTGATGAACTTTCGTATCGTCGATATTGATGGCAGCCTCCTCGATTCGGGACGTAATCTTCCACGCCTGCAGCAAAAGCTGTCGGGCTACGCTCGCATGCAGTTTGGATCGCTGACGTGTCCTGAATTCGAGAGGACGGGCATCACAAGGTGGGACTTTGGAGACCTGCCGGAGCAAATTGAGTGGGGCCATGGTACGGGCGTTTGCCGGGGCTATCCGGCGCTGTCAGACGAGCGCTCGAGCGTGGCGATTCGTATCGCGGATGCAAGGCAAGAGGCCGATAGAACTCACCGCGCGGGTCTTCGGCGTCTCTTTATGCTTGAGCTAGCACCGGCCTTCCGGGATCTAACTAGGAATTTGCGCGGTAGTCGAGGCGTCTGGCTCAATTACCCATCAGTGCCACCGTCACCATTCCGAAGCACCGCCAGCTGCCGCGCTCCTGCCGTATCGCAGAGCCTTTGGGGATCTCTGCAGGAGGATTTAATTGGCTTGGTGGTGGATGAGGTGCTGCTGGATCGCGAGCCGATGATCCGCACTGAATTGCAGTTTAGGCAGCGTAAGGAAGAAAGAGCGCCGCGGCTGATGGCCGTTGCCCAAGAGGTCAATGATCTCGTTGGAGAAATTCTTCAGGCCTACAGCGATATTCTAAAAGCGCGCGCGCATTCCGGCGGCCGGTGCGGCGGAGGCCTTGTCCGATATCAACACTCAGCTCGAGTCCCTGATTTACCAAGGGTTTCTTCGCGACATCGAGTTAAACCAGCTGCGGCACTTCCCGCGATATTTGAGTGCGCTCGCCATTCGTGTTGATCGGTTATTCAGGGAGCCGGCAAGAGATACGCTGAAACTAAGGCACCTGGGTTCTTTATGGCTAAGATGCCGAGAGCTGTTACAGCAGCATCGCACCTCAGGACTTGACGATGCAGAACTGGGGAAGCTGCGCTGGATGGTCGAAGAGTTTCGGGTCTCCCTGTTTGCGCAAGAACTTGGTACCGCTTATCCGATCTCCGCCAAACGGCTCGATGAACAGTGGCGCCGTGTGATCAAAACGGTGGTCACGCCGGGGCAGGTCTGGTTTTGAAGCAGGGTACTTCAAGGCCAGACTGGGCCCTTGCCCTGCTGCATCCGCCTGCTCAAACATGCTACCATGAGTTGCGGCATCGGGTTTTCGCATCCCAGCCGGGCGTACGTTTTCACATTCCTCGCATTTTTAGTCACGCAGCGTTCCGATTAGAAAATCCGCGTAAATTGGCTTCTTGTGTCGAACCGGCGCACATCGCCGCGTTAACAAACGCCGTCGCTTTTTAGACAGCGTCTCAGCAAATAGACATCGGGGAATCACGATGGAAGTAGCGTGCCTGGACCTCGAGGGCGTATTAGTTCCGGAAATTTGGATTGGGGTGGCAGAGCGCACCGGGATTGCGGCGCTTCGAGCAACAACTCGGGACGTCCCGGATTATGACGAATTGATGCGTCAGCGCTTGTTTCACTTGGATCAAAATGGACTGGGGATTGCTGATATCCAGGCGGTTATCGAGACCCTGGATCCGCTTCCAGGGGCGCTTTCGTTCCTTGATTGGCTCCGAGAGCGCTTTCAAGTCGTTATTTTATCCGACACTTTCTATGAGTTTGCAACGCCACTCATGCGTAGGCTCAATTGGCCGACGCTTTTCTGTAACCATTTGGACGTGGATGTAGGGGGGAAGATCGTCAATTACCGGCTGCGACAGGCTGATCAAAAGCGTCAGGCGGTGAAAGCCCTACGCGCACTCAATTTTCGTACCATCGCGGCTGGCGATTCGTACAATGATACGAATATGATGGCGGCGGCGGATGCCGGGATTTTTTTTCGGCCGCCCAGCGCTATTGCGCAGAAGTTCCCACAGTTCCCTATCGCGCAAACCTACGAGGAGATGCGCGAGGCTTTTCGCCACGCAAGCTCGCGATCTATCGGTTAGCGGCGTCGCGCCATGTCTCATTCGACTCGATATTGGCGCTCAAAAGCACCAGCCGATTTGGGCACTGATGATATTGGCGGCGTTTTCGAACCGGCCAATGAGCCGACTTTGCAGTCGCGGTACGGCGCTTGACAAGGTATTTTCAATTTCGGCGTCGTCGATGAACAGGTGCGCGTAGGCGAAGTCAATAAACAGATTCTTGGTCACGCTGTAGGTAAGGCCAGCGGCCAGCCAGAATCGATCGGCGTCTGGCAACGCGGCGGTGCGGCTTGCGGCATCGGGGATCGGGGTTTCATCATAGGCGACACCGCTGCGCAGCGTGAGCCGTTCGCTGACATAGTAATTGACCCCTGCTGAGTAGCGAAAGGCATCATCGTAATTGAGAGGTAATGTCTGACCGGGTTGGTGGGGATTATCGAAGCGAATGCTGATTTGATCCTCGAGGTTATCCCATCGCGTCCAGCTCAGGCCAGCCAAGAGCGCCCAGCGAGAATTGAGGCGATGATACGCGCCGATGGAGACTGTCTCTGGTAACGTCACGGTGGCGCGCGCACCGGTGTTTTGGAAAAGAAATGAAAGCCCGGTGGCGGCCAGGGTGCTGTCGGCACTGGCGCTCGTTTCAAATCTGGCTTCGCCCCGCAGCGTCAAATCGATGCCCGATCGATAAGCTAGGCCGATGCGCGTGTTTTCATCTGGGGTAAACAGAAGGCCTATGTTGTAGCCCCATCCCCAGTCATCGGCTTTTATCTCCTGGAAGCCATCATCGCTGCCCGGTGAAGTCAACCCCGTAGGGGCAAGGAACGCGCCCAAGTCGATGGCGTTCGAGAGTAGCACATCGACATACTGGGCGTCGACACCAACACCCACGGAGAGCATGTCGTGCAGCCGGATGGCGACCACTGGGCTTAGGTTGAGCGTGCGCAGATCGGATTCGACCGCGTGATAGCGACCAATCCAGCTTCGAGGATAATGGGTTTTAAGGCCAAATGGCGTGTTGACGCCAAACCCCACGAAAACCCGATCGCTTAAAGCATGAGTCACATAGCCGTTCCAAACGGCAGTTAGAATACCCCCGTCGGCTGACGCTCCCTGCAGCGGCTGACCGGTTCCAGTCACCGATCCTTCATTCACGAAATCCGCCCGCGTAACGATAATGTTCGCCGCACCTTGAATCCGGGTTCCGGTGAGTTGCGTCATTCCTGCGGGATTAAAGAACACCGTTGCCGCATCATCGGCACTTGCTGCGCTTCCGGCAAAGGCTTGGCCGAGTCCCTGGACACTGTGTTCGAATATTTGAAACCCCCCGGCTGCTGCAGTGCCGGGAACGATAAACAACGCACTCAGGAACGCGATCTTTGGAAGGGTTGAGGGCTGCTTTGCATACTCCACCTATTGTTCCTCTTCCTGTACGTTCCTGCGCGACGCAACAGACACCTTACCCGAGGGCTTTGCTGCACAGGAACGTCTTGGGCGTGGCGGGAGATAGGGCTTTCAGCAGGTAGTGGGTATTTCGGCTGGGCACTCAGCGAATATTGTCCAACCATCGACCTGGGCAATCCCTTCCCGACAGCACACTGTCGTCGCGACAGCAGGTTAGAAGCGGTTGTAAAAGTTGCTGTGCTTGGCCGCAGCGGCATTGAGCGGCGCGGCCGGTCACAGCGTTCGCAATCGCGTGTCAAACGGTTGGACACCGGATGGCGCCCTGTAGCGTGACTCATTCCTCCCCGACCGGTCTCGGTTCGCGCTCTTCGGTCAACAGCCTTTCGGCCTCATCGGGATTTTGCGCAAAGATTACCTTTACTGAATAATCGTCATCTTGCTGAAGCGCCTTGCGCATAGATCTTGCGAGATCTCTTGCCTCCCGATACTGTTGTGTTTGTTGCACGAACTCCAGGCGTTTGAGTGGAAAGACCTTGTAAACAAAGTAACCCATCGAAGTTTCCCGTTTTGGAACATCCGTAAATAAGCCAAATGGATGAGGGCTATCGGACTAAGCTTTCAACTTGCTCACCCGAGTCATGCCTGCATTATATGTTGATGCGCGGCAACAGCCAAAGCGAGCGCGTTTTAGCAGGACCGTGAACATCGGGCTTATTTCAGACACAGACGGCTATGTGGATAGCCTAGCCGTATCGACGCCGAAGCAAATCAATGCGATTGGGTAATGCACATCGGGGACGTTGGCGCAAGCGCAGGGCTTGCGGCACTGCGATCCGGCGGTGGATATAGGGTAGGCATTCGGGGCAACGACGCTACGCCAGCCATGGCGGTTCTTACCTGGCTCGGTAACAACGTGTCATCTTGAGCGATTGTTCCGCCAGGTTATGGTTGCGGCTTCGTTAGCAACCGCTATAAGAAGTGGGTGGGCGAGGGGCGTAGCTTCCTCGCGCCACAGGCTACCGAGGCTGTTGTTGGAGTTACCGGGCGTTGCTTCGCTGTGCTAACGAAGCCGCGGCGCAGCCGTCTCAGGGAGCATAGCCCAAGCGCCGCAGGTTTTAAAACGACTTCTTAGCGGGAAGCGGAGATTCGATCCCAACGGTACGTTACCGCAAGCTCAACACCGTTACTAAAAGCATCATCATCTGTATTGTCTCTTCGCTCCCAGCGGAAACGGTATCGGGCTTCTAAGAACAGCAGCCGCGTTGCACGCCACACGATCACCGGCTCAACCTGAGCGTAATAGCGATCACTGCCACTGGTCACGTCATCAAGGCGATCGTTACGGAATGCGCGGCCGAGAAGCTCAAATGCCCAGCGGGGGGTGAGATCGCGAAACCAACGCACATCAAGCTGCGCCCTTTGGAGTGGGACACCTTCGGTGGTGGGCTGGACATCATATCGAACGAACGTGGCGAGACGGCTCTTTTCAAATTGCTGCTCTAGGCTGGCATCAACTACGGCACCCAGATCATCGCCTTCCTCGCTTTCGGTATAGGTGGGTCCAGCCGTCAGGCTGCCCTTGGCGCTCTCTGAGAAGGCGTGGTCGATACCGAGCCCTATGCTGTAGTTATTAAAGTAGTCATCGTTGTCGTTATCATACCGTTGATAGCGTCCGATTAAGCGCAGGCTGGTCGTTGGCGATAAGCGATACGCTAGGCTCGGAACAATCGCATTGCGCATGCTGTTGAAAACGCCGAAAAGCTCCGCTTCCTGCTCGTCTTCATAGGCGAGATAGTCAAATCGGTACTCCAGTTCAAGGGTGGTGCGCGGTCCGACAACCCATTGCGCAGAGGGTTCGACGGTAAATCGATTGAAGAACAAGCTGGCGTTGGTGATGAGCCCAAGATCGGGCGATTGCAGGTCGGCACTATCGGGAGCCTCTACCGCATCAAAGCTGGGATCGCGAATATCGGTGCGCAGCGTCGTCTCTCGACGCCAGTACGCGTCGAACTGCCACCGGCTGAGCTGCGTCTGGTAATCGGTGAAGAAGCGCGCGAGCGCCTCAATTCGGTCGGGATCGCTTTCATCATTCGTGATAATGCCATCGACTTGCCCTACACCGCGAATATCGGTGGTCTCTGTCCGTCTGCCAAACGCTAAGGTTGGTGAGACTTGTCCTCCTAAAACGGAGGCCTCGTTGGTTGTTCTCAAAAACCGATTGTCGTCGTACCGACCAATGAGACTTATGGAGGGATCGAGATACCATTCAGCCGCGTGTGATGCCGTGACGGGAGACAGCAACATCGCAAGGACAGATATCGCTCCATAGGGGATAGCAAGCTTATCGTTCCAATCCATTTGACGATCGCCCAAAATTGGGTCCTGGCGAGGGAAAATGCGCAGGACAAACCCCACAGAAATCCTTAAGAAGATATCATAGAACCGCGGCGCCTAACTCGGGTTACCGACGCCCGCGGCATCTTTAAAGCAATCCCCAAGGATTTGGCCGCTGAAGATCTGCAGACCTAACCATCCTAAGTCAGGGTACTACCACCGTATCGCCCCCTCTCAAAATGATATTTTGCTGCAGTTTCCGTCCTTTTTTTACATCATCGTACTCGAACGGGAACACTGTCTCTCGCCCAGCCTCCCGACGTATGATTCGAATACTGTCCTCGTCTGCAAATTCCGACAGCCCTCCGGCGAGCGTGAGTGCTTGCAGAACGTCCACATAGCGACCGATTACGTAGGCACCCGGAGCTTTGACCTGCCCAATGACATAAATCTTGTTGCCGCCAATGGTTCGCACCGTGACGGTAACAACCGGGTCGGGTATGTATCGTTGAATCCGCTGCGTAATGATTTCTTGTATCTGCTCGGGCGTTCTGCCTGCGGCTTTGAAGTCTCCGGCGAGAGGGAAAGAGATTCTACCGTCGGGACGAACGAGCACCTCGCGCTGAAGGTCGGGTTCTCTCCAGACTGATATTTCCAACACATCCTCCGGACCGATGATGTATTTCGACGGGGCTTCAACAGCGCCCTGCGCGCCTTCCTGTGCCGACAGGGGGGCGCCAAAGGAGAGGAGCAGCGCGTAGACCAACAGCAATGAGTAAAAAGCCACTGGCTGCTGTCGGAGGGATCGAGTCAGAGTTCCGTTTAGATGAGCAAGCACCTTAAGTTAGTCCCTTCGTTAAAGCGGTTAGCAACGACTACTTCTTGTAATTTGTGAACTATTCAAGCAGGTTACCCGGTACAGTGTCAAGGTGCTCAACAGCGTCGTGATTTTGACCCAAAACAGGAGCGAACCGAGTGAGCAGCGGCGCTCGATTACGGCCCTGATTTTTTAGGGTACCGGTTCGCGGATGGATATGTGGATGGGCTGGTGTGTCCCCGGCTGGACCGTTTGGCTCAGGCCCTCAAAGTCTCCTGAGCTGCGCAGCGCGTTGCCCGACTTCGATACCCTGGCCTCCACGACCACGGCGGAATAATTGGAGAGTCTGAACTCGGAATTCATTGCATCACCATCATCGAGTACCACCGTCGCTGGTAAATCCTTAACTGCGGTTTTAACGATGGCAAGCGGCATCCGCGGGCCATCGGCTGCTCTGGCAAAAACAAAGACCGCATCCATCGGGGCCACGCGATCGGCGATATCTTTCGCAATATCAACGCGGACGTTAATCGTGCCCGCACCTGAACCCTTCGCGTCGCTGAGGTCTGATCGGACTCCATTGACTGAGCCAGCCGGTACTTCGCCTTTCGCTCTGGCGATAAATTGATCAAGTAGCGCCGTCTCCTCGGGGCCCAGGGTCCCCAGCTTCCGCAGTCGCTCCCAGGTGGCGATCGCCTCGGCAGCGCCGTCTTGCTGAAATTCCGCGATGCCGAAAAGCCACAGGATGCGTTCCGAATCGGGCGCCTTCTGCAACGCGGTACGCAACAGTTCGTAGGGCCTGCCTTCAAAGCGATTCCCGTTAAGTCTTGCCAACACTTCGGCATAGCCGACCAGCATATCCGGATTGGTCTCAAGGCCCTTATAGGCCTTTTCGTAGGCCCCGCGGGCAGCCTCTAGGCGGTCCATAGCCGCATAGGTGCGCGCCAGCATCCACCACCCTTCAGCATCGTCTGGGTTGGCTGCGAGACGATTTTCAAGCCGCAGGACCAGCTCCTCTACGGTCGTTCCCTCATCCTGTTGATGCATCGACCCACTGCCTGATTGAAGGCTGAGCGGAGCGCCCAGTTGCAGGTAAAGACCAAAAGCGATGAGCGGCGTGGCGACCCCGATAATGATACCGGCCCAAGGGCTTGCGGAAACCTGCAGCGTTTTTCGTGCGTCCTTTGCCTCAACGTCATCGAGCATTGCCTGGCCCAATTCGCTTTGTGCCTCTCTATATTCGCTGTCGGCAATGGTTCCCGCAGCAAGCTCCCCATCAAGCTCTGCAAGGCGTTCCTTATAAATCGCGATGTTGGCCTGCTCTCGGGTAAAGCGATGGCGAGGAAGGCGGCCCAACATGGCCGGTAGAACGAGCGCGAGGGCGATTACCACCATTGCCGACGCGGCAAGCCAGAACGTGATCATTGCGGCGCCTTATCGTTGGACGTCGTCTGGAGCAATTCCGCGACGCGCTTTTGCTCGGCGTCGGACAAGCTTAGCCGGCGGGGCAACCCCCGGCGGCTGCGTATCTTTATCAAAAGCAGTGTTATCCCAACGAGCGCCAGTGCAAAGGGTCCAAACCAGAGCAGAAGTGTTGAGGGGGTCAGCGGCGGTCG
>JAGTVB010000125.1 GCA_018224385.1 Gammaproteobacteria bacterium | reverse complement strand
GGGACATCGTCATTCGGCCTGCACAATAGGAAAACTCTTATTCCGAAATGGCCTAAGTTCTGCGCTGGCAGCTACCAAACGGGTTGCCGAAACAGCGGCTGCGCCTTGGCGGATAGTGGCGGATAAAGCTCCACGGCCGCTTCTTCAGGCGGTAACAGTTTTCCCCAATTGGTTCGTTGTCGCATCTCCTGCACGGTGCTTTCCGGGACAAACGTTTTCCTCTCACGAAATTGCCAGCCTCCGCCGAGCGCCTTGTATAAGGCCACCAGGTTGCGCACGATGTGTTGCCCCGCGTCTCTGTCAGTCGATCCTGGGCCGTGACCAGGAACTGCTGCCGAGTATACACACGCGCCACCTCGGGCCATAACTATGGTGTAGTCTCAGGCCAAAATCGGCGCTCACCCTGAGCCGGAGACATGAAAGATGGATGCGCGAAGCTATCGTGTTGAGGAGACGCTGAAGAACGTGCTGCGTGTCACCGTTCGTGCCATCAGGCCCGATGACCGGCAGGCGTTTCTCCAGGCCTACCAAGGGCTGGAAAGGCAGACGATCTACCTTCGGACCTTCGGGATGCGGGGCGATCCCAGCGATGAGGAGTTCCGGCGCTGGACCGACGTTGACTTCGTACGTACCGGGCGGCGGGCGTCTCTTCTTCCAGCGCTGTTTCTATCTCTTCGTCGCGCTGCTACTCCTGCTGGTAGCCGTTACCCCGCTGATCGAACCGACGCCGAAAGGGCGGGCTTGCGCTCAAATAGGGTGAATCTGTTGGTCGTCGTCGCAGCGGTGGCTACCCTCGGTCACTGCCACCAGGAACATCTGTAAGCTATTCACTGGCAGGCGACACCACCGGGGCAACCGCTTTCGTTTGCCCCGGCTCCGTTGTCGTGCCCTCTTCAGCTTCATCGACCCAGCCCATGAAGATCTGGTAGCCGACGGCCAGCAACACGGCCCCAATAAACAGGCCGATAATGCCACCCGATATCATGCCACCGAAAGTACCGAGCAGGATGACCGGCATGGGCACATTCACGCCGCGGCCGAGCAAGAGCGGTTTTAGGACATTATCAGCCATCCCGGCGAGCAGCAGATAGACGGTGAAAACGATATTACTCGCGGTGGAGGCATCACCGGACCACCATAGGTAGGCAATCGCGGGCAGTGAAACCAGCAAGGCCGGCAGTTGCGCAATGCCCAAGAGCAAAACGAGCAACGCCCATACAGCAGCCGCCGGAATACCCGCTAAGACAAAACCGACACCCAGCAATAATGCCTGGATGAGCGCCACGCCGATGACCCCGGTGGCGACCGAGCGGATGGTCGCGGTGGAAAGGCGGTGCAGTTGCAGGCCCTTTGTCGGTCCGGTCAGGCGTGAAAGGATACGTAGTATCACCCGGCTCCCGGATTCGCCGTAAGCCATCATGATTCCGGCGACAATTAGCGAACCGAGGAACAAAAATACCCCGCCCACCGTGTTCGCAGCGGCCCCCAGAACGGATTTTGCGAAATTTCTGAGTTGCGGCTGGAGTCTTTTCAGAAATGCAGGCAGGTCAGTGGCGACGGAGCTCCAGCTGCGGTAGATTGTCTCGCCGATAACAGGCCACTCGGCAACGCTGGGCTCGGGCTGCTTGATAGTAATCACTTCGTCTTTGAATGTGCTATACGCGTCGTGAATATGGCTCGCCAATGAGCTGCCGAGGATCACGCTGGGCAACCCGATCATCAGTAACGCTGCTACCACTATAAGGGTTGCGGCGCCGCCTTGCCGACCCCGAAGGCGTTCTGCAAGGCGGCGCTGGAGTGGATAGAGCGAGACAGCGAGGATCAACGCCCACAGCACCAGCCCCGCAAACGGGGCAACGATACGCACGCACATGACCACCACGAAGGCAATGATGCCGACGCGGATCATCACCTCCACCAAGTCTTGGGACAGAAGTTTCCGAAACGTCGCGTTATCTAATTGCATCTGGCGATCGATCCTTGAATTGAAATGCTATTTCGGTCGACGAGCGGCCTGAACTCGGCCCCATCTGCGCTGTTTGGCGCAAGACAGCCTCGCTCCAGCCGATCCCGAAGCGGGATTCAGGGGTTCGCGCGGCTGACGTTCTTCCCCCCTGCCAAGGCTTAATCGTTGCAACTTCCTCTTCTAGAATCCCAGCCTTACCTTCATGCTGGCAACTCAGATGCTTGCTGGCTGGATTCAATACAGGTTCACTAGTAACCATCGTGTGCGGGAAAAACAGAATGCGATAGAAGATCCCGGCTGTATAGTGTTCCTCTAGCTTGGTCCGCGCTACGTGGTCATGCCGGCCAAACACAAGCTGCTCGGCCCGCTGGAAGCCATCCGTGGAGCACTGCTGATCGGTGTGTCCACAGCCGCATTGATGTGTCCGCTTTTCAGCGCGTCATAGAACAGACGACCCGGACGCGGCCGGTTCCGGTGGACCGCCGGCCGTTGCCTGCAGCACCTCGTAGTGCTCGATCGCCGCGCGCGCATTGAACAGCATGCGCTCGCGGCCGAGTCGCTCGGCCAGCCCGGCCTTTCGTGCCATTGCGAGAACGCCGGGGTTCAGCCCCACCAGCCAGATCACGGCGCCGCGTTCGGTCCAGCGTTTCTCGCCCTCTATCAACATTTGCAGCGCCGAGTATTCGAGATCGGGCACCCGGCTCATGTCCAACGCAATCACGCGCGGCTGGTGCTGCGCGACCAGGGCGCGGATCTGCTCGGCCACATATTGAGCGTTGACGAAGAACAGGCGCCCCTCCGGGCGCACGATCAGCAGGCCCTCGAAGGTCTCGTCGTCGGGGTGTTCGGGCGACAGCGGTCGCAGTACGTCGGTCCCGCGCTTGCGCGCGATGACAGACACGCGCGGATGGGCGGTCTGGCTCGCCAGCCCGATCATCGACACGATAATCGCCACCACGATGCCCTTGAGCGTGCCGAACACCAGCACACCGAGCGCGGCGACGATTGCCCAGCGAAACTCCATCGTGCGCACGTTGCGGATAGCGCGAAACTCCCCAGGCTGGATCAGCCCGACCGAATACACGATGACAATCGCCGCCAGCGTGGCATGAGGCAGCAGGCTCAACACG
>JAGTVB010000124.1 GCA_018224385.1 Gammaproteobacteria bacterium | reverse complement strand
TTTCTGGAGAAAATCGATACCCTCAAGCATGCCCTGGCGAGCGGCCACGAGGTGCGCCAATGGCTGCTCGAGTTCTTCGGTAATGTGCAGCAGGAGCTGACCCACGCTCTGTACCAGGATCAGCTGCGCTATTACTCGGACCTTCACCAGCGGGGTCAGGAGCTTGCCCAGCAAATGCTCGGCCTGCTCGCCGCCCGCCCCCGTCATGTCAAACAATCCGCGCAGGATGCCTTGGCGCGGCAGCGGGAGCAGACCCTCGCGGAGATCCGCGAGCGCCTGGGCCGGCTCGACAACATTCATCCGGAAGATACGGTGCAGCCGCAAACGGCGCTGGGGCGGTTAAATCGGCTGCTGCTGGTCTATCGCCTGGTGCAGGCGGGCGCTGCGGCGGGACTCTTGGTGTTCGGCGTCTACTTCGACGGCCTCATTTCTGGCTTGGTGCTCGGAGGCCTAGGCTATGTGGGCATCGGCTATGGATTGTTCGCCCGTAATCGGGACCGCCTGCAGGCACGATGTAGCTTGGCCCTCGACCAGAGCCTCGACGACTTAGAGCAGCGCTTGCGCGCCACCCTCACCGAACACGTCACGGAGCTGCAACAGCTCGGCGAGGGCACCATCGCGTTGTTTGAACGCGATCTTAAGCATCGGCTCGCCCAGACCGACAAGTTGCTGCAGGCCGTCCGGAAACTGCGCGCCGAAATCGAACAATTCCAGGGAGAGTTGCTACCCAGGCCGGCCGCAGAAACGGGGCAATAAGAGGTAAAGGCTCACGGGTGTCGATCCGCGCATGCGGCGTTTGCCCGCGCCGGCAGCTCTGCGTTACCCATCGCGGTGGTCGCGGCATTATTTGAAGCGGCTCCCAGGGCATCTCCTAGAGATGAACAGGACCGTGCAGATTGTCTGGCTCATTAGGAGAAAAGTATTATGAAGTCGCTCATCAGCATCATCATAGCGGCGGCGTTGATCTATATTGGCTATCTCGTCTGGACCAACCTATCGGAGCAGGAACGTAGCCAAGCCGTACGAAAAGTCGACCAAGCGGCGCAAAAAGCAGCTGATACGGTAACCCCTGTTGTGAAAGACTGGCTTACGCCCCCCGAAGGCGAAGACAGCAAACCTGCTCCGGAGACGAACCGGTGAGCGCTGTCGGTCGGTGTGGCCGTCTTTCGGTGTCTGGTTCCTCACCACAGGTGCGTTTCCTCTGCTTAGTGACCGTCGATCATCGGTGTACCGGGGAGTACACGGATTGGCAGTCGGGGCGCAACACCGCTATGGCAAGTGCCGTAGTTTGAAACGGTTTGTCAGGGAGTGCCGGAATAGAGCGGTCTGACAGGCTTCGGTGGAAACGCGACAGGCTGGTGCTGTGGCTGGAAAAAATAGCGTACATAGACCATCCCGGTTTGCTCATTGTAATCGCGGGCATTGTCGAAGCTCACATTACCGCCAACCGCGAGCTTTGGCTGTATTTGAAACGCCACGTTGGCGGAAAAGTTGTAGCTCACTCCGGTCTTGCTCTGACCGGGGAAAAAGGCTTCGAGATCCGGTGTCGACTGGGCCAGTGCCTCGAGGCGAGACTGCAAGTCCGGATCGTTGGGGAAAAATGGGCCATCGTCTTCTTTGAAGGTCTGCAGGCCAAGGTAACCCGTTAAGCCGAAAGAGACTTTATCATGGCGTCCGGACCACGTAACGGGAACTCCAAAGCTCGTATAGTGATGCGGGCTGAAGTAGCCCCCCTGCCCTAGGGTGAAGTGGCTCAAATTCTTGTCATAGCCAAAATAGTTAACATCGACGCCCGCGGTCACCCGCTGGTTCGCATCTTCATACGCCCGCCAAAACAGTCCTCCTCCCAAGCGAATCTTTTTATTGGAGGCGACCCGTTCGCCGTCGAGCGCCGCATAAGCCGCGGTCCCATAGAGACCGTACTGTCCTTCATCATAAGCAATATCGAACTGCCCTCCGGTACTGACCACGCCTCCCCAGGTAACGCCGGTAAAAGTATCTTGGGTACCTGCGTAGGAGAGCAAGCTGTCAGTGACTGGCCGCCGAAAGGCGCCGAAGCCAAAGCGGAATCGCTGTAAGGCCGGTTGCCAGCGAACCCCGCCGGTGACGTTGTCCACCGCAAATCCGAGCCCGCTGCTCCCCACGTCTACCGCCCAGTCCCGATACTCCCATTTAGCCCCGATGCCGATGCCCTGCTCATCTTGAGAGACGCTGCCGGTGCCTAGAAAACCCATTGCCAGCGCATTGCTGCCGAAACGCCGCGCCTTATTAACGTCGTTCAGGCTCAAGTCCCCGGCGCTGAGGTTCACCGGTACGATGCGCAAAGTCAGCCGCCCGGAATCTCCCTTCGGTGACAGCTCGGCTTGTAACGGGATCTCCAGATCGTGCAGTTCGCCCAGCCCTTCCTCTCCGTCGCGCGCCCGTATGCTGAGACCGGTCGCGACTTCAGCACCGCGCGCAGCGCGAACAGCCTGCAGTTCACTTCGTAGCTGGTCATGAAGCAGCTGATGGGATTCGCGGATCTCATCCGCGCGCGGCTGAGCCGCAACGCTGCTCGTAGAATACGCCTCCAGGGGCGCTTTCCTGAAGGGATTAGAAGAAGCCTGTTGGACAGTCACCGCATCGGCAGCAGACGTAACGCCATCCGCAGGCACTGTATTTCGTTCAAAGGCCGCAAAATCCGACGCCGACACCGGGGCGTCGTAGGCGTTCGACGCGGGGCGGGTGAGCTCGTTCACAACCCGCTGCCTGGGCGCTTCTCTGCCGACGTACGCCACCGTGTTCCCGCCTGTCATTCGCACTGGCGTGCCGGTAAACGGATTACCCCCCGCCGTGCCCTGGCCAGACGCGCTCTCAGACGAAGGCACCTCTTCCGGCGCGCCCAATAGCATCAGCGCTCGCTCAAAATATTTGATAGCCTGCGCCTCCCGCCCGCGACTGTGCGCTAAACGTCCCGCTAGCGCGTTCGCCTCCGGATTGTCCGGGTACTGCTCGAGACCCTTGGTGACCAGTGCCTCGGCTTGTTTCACCTCACCCAGTTTCATTGCCGCGCCAAATGCCGCGCCCCGAGCATCCATTTCGCCCGGCTGGTGCTGCAAAACCTTGAGGTACAGGTCGAGGGCCGGTCGCGGCTCACCGGCGTCACGGTAGAGGTGACCGAGCATGATCAATGCCTTTGGATGCGGTGGGGCTTGCCGAACATAGGGCGCCAACAGGTCGTAGGCACCGGCTAAATCTCCCTTCTGACGCGCAATATCGGCATGGCGAACGGCCTGCCCGACCAAAAGATTCTCGAGATCTCTGCTCTCTTGCTGGGTCAGCCGCGGATCGTCTTTCAGCTCCCGGAGTATCGCTGTGAGCTCTGAGTCCTGACCGGTCCTTAACAAAACCCCGGCGTACTGAATGCGCAGCGCTGGCTTGGGCCGGTGACCCATGGCCTGGCGAAGCAACCCGAGGCCACGGGCTTCCTCCCCAACCTCCACCCAGGCATTGGCCAGCATGGCAACGACATCCGCATTAGTTCCCGCATTGCGCTCCACCTGGGACAGGAGCTCATAGGCCCCTGACCTCTGTCGGCGACGCGCCAGCGCCAATGCATTTGCTATCGTTTCGCCCGCTCTGAGGCGCTCCTCGAGGGCCCTCATGGCCGGTGTCCGGCTCTTGGCTGGAATCCTGCTTAACTGGCCAAGGCTCGCCTCGGCATCCCCGGCCTCCGCGCTGAGTAAAGCGCTGGCATAGAGTGCCTCTGAATTGGCAGGCGCGGTGAGGAGCAGCCCTTGCATCAAGCTGCGGGCCTGGTCGTAAGCACCCTGGCGCTGGTAAAGTCTCGCCAGGTCGAGCCGCACCCAGGGGTTGTCCGGATCGAGTACCAGCGCCTGCTCCAGTGCGTGTTGTGCGCTGTGAGCGTCACCGCGGTTGGCAAAGGATTCGGCCCGGGCGCGATGGCTGGTTGCCAGAAGCCGGTCTCGCAGTTCTCGCACCGTTTGCTGGTGCGCTCCCGAGAGTCCCTCGATGAGTGCCAGCGCCTCAGCCGTGCGCTCCTGATGGCTAAGGACGCTCACCAGACCTTGCAGAGCGCGGGCATGCGCTGGGTGTTGTTTCAGCACACGTCGGTAATCGATCTCGGCCTCCTGATACCGGCCTCGTTCTGCCGTCACCTCCGCCAGAGTCACGCGCAGATCGGGGTCTTGAGGGGAAATTTTCAATGCCTGGCGCATGAGTTGTTCTGCTCGGCCCAAATCGGCGCCGTCTCGGGCCCGCTCAGCGTCGCGCACCAACGCCCAAAAAAGCGCCTCGTCATACGCTTTTGCCCATGCCTTGCGGCGTTCAGGCGCCGCCTTGAGCGCGCTACCGAGCAGATCACGTGCCTGATGATAGTCGCCGCCACGAAAGTGCGCGATTCCAAGCCCGGCGAGCGCTTCGGCGTCATTGCTGCGGCCCTTGAGAAGCCTCTCAAAGGAACGTTTCGCGGCCGTCAGGTCCTCCTTCTCAAGCGCCTCATACCCTTGTTTGACCATCTCATTCTGCTCGGGCGTGCGCGTTCTTCGAAGCTCGGCCAAACGTGTCCGCACGGCGTCGTCATCGCGATGGTGTTGTAGATAAGCCTCATACAAAACGTCATCGCCGGATTGGAAGCGAAGCCATAGGAGTGCCTGGCGCCAGGCTTGCCGCGAGGGCGTCGCCACTTCGGGGCGATCGGCAAGCGCCTGCAATTGTGCAATTCCCTCCCGCCGATGAGACTCTCGATAAGTCAAATGTTGAGCGAGCGCCAAAGCATACCGTGGCTCGTTCGGGTGGTTGGCCAGAAGCTCGGCAAGCCCCCGGCGGGCCGCCTCCCAACCCGCCTCAGTCGCCCCGAGCGTCTGGTAGTATTCAAGGGCAAGCTCGCCCTGCGGTCGTAGCCCGCCAAAGCTAATGGCGTACTGCTCGATCGCCTCTGCATAGCGTTGCTCAGCCGCCAGTTGCCGGGCCTTGTCCAGCGGATTCAGTTCTGTCCCCGCGGTGGACGCAACGGCCTTGGCGAGTTGGCTTATCGCGGGGTGAGCAGGTTGCAGTTCCCTCAGCCGATCGAGATACGCGCGCGCTGCATCCGTGCGACCGGCCTGCAGCTCATAGAAGGCCAGCCCCGACAGGCCCTCTGGATGTTGCGGATGGCTCAGTAATAACTTGTTCCAGGTCTGCGCCGCCTCTTCCCAGCGACTGCGCGACTGCCAATACCGTCCCTGCTCGACTAACTGGCGAACGGCGAGATCCTCTGCTTCGGGCCGTGCGTCGGCTACGGATAGGAAGGCGACGAGGAGGAATGCTGAGATGAGGATGCGTGACATAGATCTACCCACGACAAGAGAAGTTGTCCATTGCTAGCGAAACGAATTCGTCCGTCGAGGGCGCCCTCACCGAAGAGCGCCAAATTCTGGTCGTAGTACCGAGGCGGCTGCCCGATCAGATCCGAAAAACGGTTAGCCAAGACGCGCCGACGTTGCCGCGCCAGTTGTTGCCAGTTATTGCCCGCTTTAAGGTAAGGGAGTAGCGCCGCGCTAAAGCCTACCGGCCCTGCATCGTGAGTGGTACCGGTCGTCGCGTCGAGGTACATGGGAGGCATACCGATTTCATCGAGGATTTGCTGCATGCCGGAGATCGCCTCGAGTAGAGCACCGGCAAGCGCATCGCTCGCGTCCAGCATTCCAGCCCACAGATACACCCGGATGGCGTCGAAGCTGCCTATCGACCCTTTGATGGGGTCAGGTATAAACCCCTTCTGCGCGTCATAAGCCACCCAATCCGGAACCAATCCCTTGGGAGCGGTGGCCTGGATCATGGTGACGGTGTTTTCAGCCAACCGCTGCCATGGCCCGCCCGGATCGTGCTCGGCCAATGCCCGCAGCAGCTGCAGTGGCAGGTAGCTGGGATTAAATCGCCACGTTTTTTCGTCCGTATGAAACCCATACGGACCCGGCAACAGCATTGGGCCAAGCTGCGGCAGGCATACCACCTCGGACGCCTTGATGCGTTCCATCAAGGCCCGTGCGCGCGCGGTAAGCTCCGGCTCTGACCACAACCGACCCGCCTCCAACAAAGCGTAAGCCATCCACAGATCGGCATCGCTAGCGGCATTCGCGTCCAGAACCTGCCAGCGCCCGTCGGCATCCTTGCCCCACAGCCACGCCGCTAAACGATCACCTAAGCGGCCCTGTACGAGGTTGTCTTCGGTCCATGCCAAAATTCGTTCAAAGCGTTTCCTGTCGTTCGCGACTAACGAAAAAAGCAATGCGTAGGCCTGCCCCTCTGACGTGGTGCGGGCGTCGGCGGTGAACTCAACGACGCGCCCGTCGGCCTGAATAAAGCGGTCGGCATAGGCCTGCCAAAGTCGCCATTGGGCACACGAGGAGGTGTCTGCCGGGGACCCGACGGACCACGCGCCCATCAGCACGAGACTCGCCGGCAATAATGCGCGCAGACGCAAAGTCATCCCTGCAAGCGAGCCTGTGCCCGTCGCCCGAGGGCGTGGTGAGCTAAGCCCGCGATCGCTGCGGTACCGGTGAACAGAAACAGCAGAAGCACCCAAGGGTGCTGGGAAACCCGCCATCGCAAATGTGTCCACCAGGGCAACCGACCGACAAGGTAGCGCGGGCCAATTCGAAACGCAGTCGGCCGCTCGCCGGCAATCATTGTCAGATCACCTTGGATCTGGCTCAGATGATCGGGGTCGAGCATCGCCTCGGTGATTTTTCTGAGCCCTGCAGAAGAACCAGCGGTGAGCACAATGACGCTACGGCCCTGGACCAGCGGTGAGGCGAATCCCATCAAAGCGGCCAGTTCCAGGCCTCCTCGTTGAGCCGTCATGTTTGCCCGATCGCGCTCCGCTGAAGGCGTTGCTTCGTTCCAGTGTGTGCGCACAAATTGCCAGCCCGAAGGCGGATTCAACTGGAATTTGCCCTGAACAAAGGAAAACGGCGCTTTGCTCGCCCAACGAGCAATCAGCGGTTGATTGGAGACGCTGCCGAGAACGAGCAGGTCCTTGTCCTCATTGGCTTCGAGCTCCTCGGAGGTAATGAGGGAAACGTTGTGCGCGGCATAGCCGGTGAAGGCACCAAAGCGCCCCATGAGTGTCAGCAACACCTCGAGATTATCGGCATTGAGCTCATTCGGCAGGACCACGGCAGTTTCTTTCAGATCGGCAAGGCGCGTGAATGGAAAACCCGAATTAGCGAAGAAAGAAAGATTAGGGAGTGACGCAAAATGAAAGAATTCAGTGAGATCGATGGTGGAATCTCGGCCGATCACGGCGTCCAACCCCCGCACCGATTTTTCGTCCTGCACGCAATCGGAGCGCTCCCTATGCGGCGCATGGAAGTGAAGTTGCAGGCGGTTGTGCTGCCCCACCAAAGCGGGCGGAATCACCACCTGATAGGTCGCCTGTTCATTGGGCGCATTCCTAGGAAACCATCCCAAGCGCTCATACCAGCTCCGGCGAGCCACCGGGGAAGCGGAGATGAATTTCTTATTGAAGGTGACATTGAGCACTCCGGTCCCCGCAGTCGGTAGCGAGTGGAGTTGATACTTCAATTTCACGGGGATGCCCGCGCTGCGCCAACTAAACAAATCGGGCGCCGCCCGGAAGTCAATGCCAAGCACGTTAGGGGCGCCCACACCGTCCTCAAACGCATCCGCCGGCATCAACTCTTCGAAGCGTACAGGACGGTCACTGGGAATCCATCTTGGCGCGTCGTAAGGTTTTCGCGGCTTCAATTGAATCGGATTGGCGACTCGGTGGTGCGTCCCCGAAAATTCCTGCGATCGCTCCACGAGCGCTCTGGCCGCGAGCAGAAGTTCCTGTGAATTCCGTCCAAGCAAAAGCAGCAGCCTCGCCCCTGGATTTCGCGGATGCTCCTGCAGAGCAATTGTCGGCCCGTCGACCCTCGGCAAGGACAGTCCCACTGGGGATGTTTCCGGGGTAGCAAAAACGAGCCCGTTACCACCGGGCAACGCCTCGAGCATCACCGGGAAACGCGCGCCGCGGTAGCTGGCGAGACTGCCGAACCACGAGGTAACGGTAACTGCCGCATGCACGGACGCTCGGGTGGGCTGTCTTGCCAATGTGACGGGCAAGACCAACGGGCCGGGATCCCGATCATCGAAAAAGGGCAAGGGCAGCAGCGCGAGGTCCTGCTTCAATGGCAGCTG
The DNA here is from genome assembly GCA_018224385.1 of Gammaproteobacteria bacterium. Classification (GTDB taxonomy): domain Bacteria; phylum Pseudomonadota; class Gammaproteobacteria; order HK1; family HK1; genus JAGTVB01. The sequence goes on along the minus strand of JAGTVB010000124.1, from coordinate 13,793 downwards.
ATGGGTCCACAACTCAATTGCGCTCGCGCCGCTAATGATCACGCTGGGTGGGCTTTCCAACGTGTCCTGACATTGCATGTCGAGCGCGCGAAACTGCATCGTGAGATGATTGAAGTCCTTCAAGAGCCTAGGATCCAAGAGGACTTCTCTGTCTTCGCGTCCGGCGCCATCTTCCGCTATGGGCAGATCGATAACGGGTTCGTCATTGACCCGCACGCTAAGCATGCTGGGTTTAGAAAAGAGCGTTGTGCGATAGCGATACGCCAGCCGCAGGCGCGCACCATACGCCACCTCATCGGCGCGAACGGAAAACGGCACCGACACGGCGCTGCCTATGCCGTCCAAGCTCATGGCGTCCTGCGCACCGAGTTGCTTGAAGGTAAAGCGCTTCGCGTCATCTGCCGGTAGATCAGCGGCCGCAACTGCGCTTCGTGCGAACACGATAAGTGCAATCGACAGCCCGATGATGAGTAACGCCAACAATGCCCGAGCCGCTTCGCGGGAAAGTCGCCACAGCTTCGAGCCGGCAAACCGAGCCGTCCTCAACAACGTTGCGATTGAAAGCGAGCGCCACAGGCCCCGCACGCCATGGCGTGAAATCTCCCGGAACGCGGACACGGAGCGATCACCAGACTGTCGTTCTTCCCAGTTCATCCAGGCGTCTGCGCGGGCATACAGGAAAAAAACCAAAGACCGCTGTTGTTCCGCATCAAACGCCTCGAAGCGCAGCCGCAGCAACCCCGCGTCGCAGGCCACCACGCGGGCGGAGAAGCCTGCCTCGCGAGCGTCGGTGGCAACATAGAGCGTAAGCTCCTCGTCCTTATCCACGCTTTCCCCGGTGTCCAGGCGAATCGCTGCACCGCCCTCCGACATATCGTTTAATTTGCCGCTGATGACTCGCCCATCGGGAAACCCAACCGCGGCGGATAAGCTGGCGCCGATACGGTGATGTTCCCTTCTTTGGCGGGTTTCCCATGCAACGGCCAGCGTGGCGCCGAGGATAATGACGTTATAAACCGTCCAAACGATATTCAGCACTACGGTATCGATCTCCTCGGTGTTCCACCACAAGAGTCTTACCGCGCCGAAGGCGAGTCCGACGAGATTGAGCAGCAGCAGCACCAGGTGGGGGCCCGCGATTCTTAAGTCGAAATAATCCTTCGGAATGATCCCCCCCTTGGCCGTCACGTTGAACTTACCGAGTCGTGGATCAATGAGCGCAAGCAAGGTGGGACCCAAGATGTAATAAGCAAGGGTGGCCTCATACACCTCCGACCATAACGAGTGTCGGTACTTGCCCTGAATCCGGTTATTGGTGAGATAGGCATGGGCGATATGGGGAAGCGCCAGCGCGGCAATCATAAAGGCTTGCGCTTGAATTACGTGCGCCTCGAAAAAAAGAAAGCTGAGCGGCGCCGTCAGAAAGATGAGGCGGGGAAGTGCATAAAAATAGTGTAGTGTCGCGTTCGCATAACAGAGGCGTTGAGCAAGCTTCAGTCCCCTTCCCAGGAAGGGGTTGTCGATGCGAAACATCTGCGCCAAGCCGCGGGCCCAACGGATGCGTTGACCGATGTGCGCTGAAAAGCTTTCGGTGGCAAGCCCTGCGGCTTGCGGCAACTTGAGATAGGCGGTGGAATACCCGCGGCGGTGCATCTTCAAAGCGGTATGGGCGTCTTCGGTAACTGTTTCCACGGCAACGCCGCCCACCTCAAGCAACGCGCTGCGACGCAGCACCGCACACGAGCCGCAGAAAAAGGTCGCATCCCAGAGATCGTTACCGTCCTGAATGAGCCCATAGAAGAGCTCTCCCTCATTCGGAATCCTGCGAAACGTACGCAGATTGCGCTCGAACGGATCGGGGGTGAAGAAGTGATGGGGCGTCTGTAACATGCCGAGACGCTGCTCGCGCAGAAACCATCCGACGGTCGTCTGTAGAAAGGAACGCGTTGGGATGTGGTCGCAGTCGAAGATGGCAATCAATTGCCCGTCGGTGCGTTGCAATGCGTGATTGATGTTTCCGGCTTTGGCATGAGCGTTGTCAGGGCGGGTCAGATAGTGCGCGCCCACGGATTCAACAAAGTCGCGAAACTCCTTGCGCCGCCCGTCATCGAGAACATAGATGTTCAGTTTTTCCTTTGGCCAATCCAGGCTCAAAGCGGCCAGCACCGTGGTACGTACCACTTTGAGCGGTTCATTGTAGGTTGGAATATAAACATCCACGCTCGGCCAAAGCTTGGCATCGGCGGGCAGCGCAACCGGCTTACGCCCGAGCGGACGAATCGACTGGAAAAAGCCAAGAAGCAGAACGGCAAAGGCATAGATCTCGGCTGCCATGAGCGACGTGCCGACCACCGCTCCTAATAGGCTCTCAAAGCCGAGCGTCTCTGTGAGACGCCAATAAATATACCGGCTGGAAACGGTGACGGAAATCAGCACCAGAAGCAGCGTTACAAAAGCACTGCGGTTGCGATTCAGCGACAGCGCAAGCCCAAAGGTGCACGCACCAAAAAGCGCCTGGGCGGTCAGAGTCAGCGGTACCGTAACGACGAGGAAAAGCAGTGCCAGCGCGGCACCAAGACCCAGTAATCGCCACACCAAACTGTCCCCGGCTGATCGGCTGTGAAGGCCTTCGGGCCGAGGCGTGCTACGAGCGTCGGTCTTCGTGTTCATCATTGGTTAACTCACACTCATAGCGCGCTCAGTAACCCCCTGCTCACCTAGCCAGTGTGCGAGACGCCCGAAATCCCGTGTGGACTGCGCATGGGGTGCGTATCTCAGCACCGGCTGTTGCTGCGCCAGCGCTTCACTTACGCTGGCGTCGCTATGAATGTGGAACTCGAGAAGTGACTCACCGAGCACATGGCCCATCAATGTCTTGACGTCGCGATGAAGTCTCCGGCGTGCGTCCATTTGATTGAGAATGTAGTAGGGGTGGCAAGACTCGGTCGGTTGACCGTGGTCATGCTGGAGCCATCGTGTGATCTGCGGCACACAGGCAAACGACGCCGCATCAGGCAAAAGCACGATGAACACCACATCAGAAACCGTCATTATTTTGCGCAACATCGGGGTCGTGCCCGCAGGAGTATCGAGGATTGCCAAGGAATAGGCTTTAAAGAGCGGGTCAGCTGCGAGCGTTTCAATACCTTCAAGGCGGCCGCTGGCGGCGTGCCCGGCATCGGTCTGCTCGGCCATTCCGAACGCGCCAAAGGGGAGCACATCCACGCCGTGCTTGTTGCGTAAAATGGCCTCCTGCCAGGACGCACCCTGGCGCGCCTTCCGACTCGGCTCTGTCGCATCACCGGGATCGATGCCAAAGTGGAGTTGCAGGGCATTCTGAGGATCGAGATCGACAGCGAGAATTCTTCCGGTACGCTCAGTCAGGCTTGCAGCGAGGTTTGCGGCAAACGTTGTCTTGCCCACGCCCCCTTTTGGGGACATAACCGATATTCGGAGCATTGATTTCTCCCGCATCACTCAAATCTGTCTATTTGGACCCGCCTCGGCGACCCAGCTGTTGACGTACATCCCTGCGCTGCCCAGGCAATAGATCGCTGCACAGAACTCACGAGCAGTTCTGTGTCTAGAATGCTTTTATTGGAGCCGGGAGGTTTCTCAGCGCCGTGGCGGCAACTCTGAAGGCAATGCCGAAAGGCGCTGAAAAAGTGATTCGAGCGGTTTTCCCTGTGCTTGTGACGCGGGCACATCGCTGCGGGGAGTAGCGTCTCGCGCCGCCGCAACCGTCGTTGCAGACGCCGCCGCCCGCGCACGGCAGCCGTCAACCGTTCGCCGGCTGTCCGGTGCGGTCGGCTGCAACAAGGCAGGGTGCGTCTGCGCCGCCGAGTGCTCCATCGCTGCGACGACCTTTCCCAAGAGACGCCACCGCCGCGCCGCTTCGCTGCATTGCTCCTCGCGATACACCTCGCGGTAGGTCTCGGCCGCGCCGTCGAAGCTGGCGTATAGATTGCGGATATCCGAGTCCACAGATTTATCCATCAACAGATTTATCCATCATTTGACTGCTCATCCTGGGAAGTCTTATTGGGCGAAGTCGCCGACAGATGGAATTCAAAGGTCAACGCGTCTTCCGAGGCCGGCGGATGCTGAGATTGGGAAACGCGAAGCCCTTCGCCAGCACCGGCCAGCGTGAACCAGTGCTGATAAATTCCTTCCAGTAAGGCGGGACTCCAAGACAGGCTGCGGGCACCGAACGCGGACCGCAAAGGCGCAGCCGAATGCTTGATCAATAGGAATGCCGGCTTCACTTCCAAGGACACCCAACCCCAACCCATCCGATCCCAGTGCTGATTCATCCCGGCTTGGAGATCGTCCAGCGCATGTGTCTCTGGTAGCGACATCTGGGTCGCCATGCGCTTTCCGACTTGATGCATGAAGGGTCGCAGCTCGCCTTGCTCCGCAAGCGCCTCGAGCTCCTGGCCCAGAGAAAGAAGGAAGCTGTTCCATTGGCGCGAGCAATGCTGGTCGGCGTAATAGCGCAGCAGCTGGTGCGTCGTTTCCATCAGTAATTAGTTAGTTCTGTCTGACGGATGAATGCGGCGCCAACGGCGACGGCAGGCGCCCCCCCATGAAGTGCCCTCCCTATCGGCTGACTACAGCCCTTCTTTAGGATGAAGGCGCTCGGGATTCAGCGAGCAAACGAGGCAAAGCAACGGGGGCGATGAGGGACAGGAAGGTCGGCGAAGCCGCCTTAGAACGACTGACCGGATGGCATCAGGCAAGTGTCGCGCGGTTATGGAACCGCAAGTAGCTGCCGTGAGTGTCGTGACCAAAGCAACTCGAGCCGGCATAGTCAACCTGGGCGCGATACCAGGCGTTGGGCTCGGATTTCAGCACGTGCCCGAGCATAGCGCGCATCACGCCCGCGTGAGCGACGATGAGAATAGGCTCACCCGGATGGTCCGCAAGCAATTGCTCGTAGCCATTGCTGACCCGTTCAAGGAGGTCTTTCAGTTGTTCAGCCCCCTCTGGCCGACCTCCTACCGCATCACGGTAGTAGCGTGCGTAAGCCAGAGAATCTTCACAGCGGACCTGTTCCGGGCTCCTGCCCTCCCAAACGCCCATACCCACTTCCCGAAAGCGTGCATCGACCGTCAGCGGTACCCCATTGCGCTCGGCCAAGGCTTGCGCGAAAGCGCGGCAGCGTTGTAGCGGAGAAGTGATAATTCTCCTCCACGAGCAACCCTCCCCGATCGCCTGCCACATCTGCTGCCAACCCTTCTCAGATAGCGGATCGTCGGCTCCGCTGCCGCGGTAACGGCGTCCGCCTACGGGTTCCCCGTGACGAATGAAATCGATCAACGTTTGCTGCACTCGAACGCGCTCCTATCGCCACAGGCCCTCTCGACTCATTGTACTCATCCGGCCTTATTCGCCGTTCATGCATTGCCGGTCAAGCGCCGACCCCGCTCGCGCCAAACCGCTTGTTAAAGGTTCATCAGCGTTCGCACATGGGCAGCAACGCTGCGACCGAGTGCATGCAGGGCGTAGCCGCCTTCGAGCAACGACACGATTCTGCCGCGGGCGTGGGCCGCCGCGATGGCCATGACCTGGCGCGTGACCCACGCGTAGTCGGCCTCGGTCAGATTGAGCTCGGCCATGTCGTCTTCATGATGGGCGTCGAAGCCGGCGGATATAAATATCATGTGCGGCTGGAAGCGCTCAAGCTGAGGTAACCAGTGAGTTTCCACCGCGTGGCGGAATTCCTCGCTTCCGCTGCCGGCATCCAGGGGCACGTTGATGAGATGGCCATCCACTGTCTCCCGTCCTCTGTAGGGGTATAATGGGTGTTGATAGGCCGAGCAGACCAGGACGCGCCGCTCCTGCTCGAAGATGTCTTCGGTGCCGTTTCCATGGTGCACATCAAAGTCCACGACTGCAATTCGCTCGACGCCGCACTTGGTAAGCGCGTGTGCAACTCCGACCGCAAGGTTATTAAAGAAACAAAATCCCATAGCCTCACCGCGTTCGCAGTGGTGTCCAGGCGGGCGCACACAGCAGAAAGCATTATTTACCTGGCCGCTGGTCACCAGTTCGGCCGCTAATACCGCCGACCCGGCTGCCCGCAGCGCCGCAACCGCGGTATAAGGATTCATGCAGGTGTCCGGATCGATATGGACGAGGCCGTGCTTCGGTGACCGCGAGAGGATGCCGTGGATATGGGCCTTGTGGTGCACGCGGGCAAGTTCCGTCGTGCTTGCCTTGGGCGCCTCGTAGTGTACAAGGAAATCGAACAGTCCGGCGCTCTTCAACTGGTCTTCAATGGCCATGAGCCGTGCCGGGCATTCAGGATGGCCCGCCACCATCTCGTGCTTAAAGCAGTAGGGGTGCGTGATGTAGGCCGTCTGCATGGCTTCACTCCCGGGCCGCTGCGCTGGAGGTGACGCTGCTTGGCAGCGGCTTTAGAAATTTCGCGAGCGCCGGCGGCGCAAGTCGGCGAGGCGCCGCGCACTGCCGCTGGGTCACAAGCGCAGCGGTTTGTAAGACAGCTTGTTAATGATAATGCTTCCTTAACATCAGCAAACCAACCATCCGGATCGCCGCGGCCTGCGCCGAGAACACCATGCATCTGCACTATCTCACCACCCTCTTCAAACCCCGATCGATTGCCGTCTTCGGTGCCAGCGAAAGGCATGGGAGCGTTGGTGCAGTGTTAGTTGAAAACATCCTTCAGGGCGGGTTTCGCGGTCCAGTCTATCCCATCAATCCACGCTATCAGACTATCCAAGGCATCCGGGCACACGCCTGCATCGAGGAACTCGCCGCGCCGGTCGATCTGGCCGTCATCGCGACACCTGCCGCCACCGTCCCCGAAGTCATGGATGCAGTGGGTCGGCACGGCACACGTGCGGCGGTGGTGCTCTCGGCAGGCTTTCGCGAAATTGGCGCGGAAGGCAGTCGCCTGGAAGAGCAGCTGATCGCCATAGCGCGGCAGCACGCAATCCGCTTTCTCGGCCCCAACTGCCTCGGCGCCATCCGCCCCGATACCGGCCTGAATGCCACCGTCAGCAAGCGGGGCGCAGAGCCCGGCGATTTGGCCCTGGTTGCGCAATCTGGCGCTTTGTGCACTGCCGTGCTCGACTGGGCGGCTACCCATGCGGTCGGCTTCTCTAACGTTATCTCCACAGGCAACTCCGCTGATTTAGACTTTGGCGAAATCCTGGAGTTTCTCGTGGCCGATCCGCGCACCAAGAGCATTCTGCTGCACATCGAGGGCATTCACAACGCACGGCGCTTCATGAGCGGACTGCGCAGTGCAGCGCGCGTGAAGCCCGTGATTGTGATGAAAACCGGGCGGCACATGGAAGGCTGGCGCGCGGTACGTTCCCACAGCGGCGCGCTGGTCGGGGATGACGACGCCTTTGACGCGGCCTTCTGCCGTGCGGGCGCGGTCCGCGTGAGCAATTTTGCGAAACTTTTTGCCGCGGCAACGACCCTTTCTACGGGCGTACGCACGCAGGGCGAACGGCTTGCCATCGTCACCAACGGTGGCGGCACCGGCGTGATGGCAGCGGATCGCCTGGCCGACAGAGGCCTGCCGGTCGTGCCCCTCGCTGCGGAAACGATCGATGCGCTGAACCGCGATCTTCCCACGGCGTGGTCCCATGACAACCCGGTCGATATCATGGGGGATGCGCCGCCAGAGCGATTTCGCCAAGCAATTTCCATTTGCATGCGCGATGGCGGTGTCGACGCGGTGCTCGCGATCCTAACACCGCAGGCGATGACCGAGCCCGAAGCGGTGGCTCACGCCATCGTGGATCTCGCAAAGCATCACCGCAAGCCCCTGCTCGCCTGCTGGATGGGAGGGCAACAGGTGGAGACCAGCCGGCGGCTGTTCAGCGAACATGCGATACCGAGCTACCGCACGCCGGAGGCCGCGGTGGACGCTTTTCATTCGTTGGCTACCTTTCATCAAAATCAGCTGCTGCTGCTGCAGGTGCCCGACCCCATGGTGGAGCAGGCGAAACCCGACCTGGAGAAGGCGCGGGCGGAGCTCGATAAGGCACTGGCTGAGGGTCGGCTTGTGCTCAGCGGTCGCGACTCGATAGCATTGCTGCAGGCTTTCCATATTCCGTTCACCGAGGCCTACCCCGGTTCCGGGGTAAGCGCCCGATCCCTGAGGCTTGGAATCTTCCAGGCGCCCGTATTTGGCCCGACGATATTCATCGCGGCGGGTGGCGCGGCAGCGGAGATCTGTCCAGAGCGCGTGGTGGCGCTGCCACCGCTGAACCGCTATTTGGCGCGGAGCCTGATCCGCACCTCGCGCGTCAATCGTTTGCTGTTGCCCGCCGGCAGCCGCCCCCCCGCTAAGGCCGCAGCGCTGGAAACACTCCTGCTACGCGTCTCGGAAATGGCGTGTGCGCTGCGCACCTTGGAAAAGGTAGAGCTCGATGTGAGCATCGATGACATGAACGCCGTTGTGATCGACGGCCAGCTGACATTGAAGGCCAGACCCGACAGCCGGGATCCGTATGACCACGTGGCCATACATCCCTATCCGACCGAGCTGATCACGACCTGGCAAGCGCCTGACGGTGAAGAAGTCATCATGCGACCGATCCGGCCGGAGGATGCCGTCATCGAGCGTGAGTTTGTTCAGGCCTTGTCCAATCGCTCAAAGTACTTTCGCTTCATGTATGCCCTGGAAAAGTTAACTCCGGCGATGCTCTCCCGCTTCACGCAGATCGATTATGACCGAGAGATGGCACTTATCGCCGTCACCAAAGCCAACGGCAGACAAAAGGAAGTCGGTGTCGCTCGCTATATCATCAACCCGGACGGCGAAACTTGTGAGTTTGCTATCGTGGTCTCCGATCAGTGGCAGCACCGCGGTATCGCAAGCCAGCTGATGCTCAGTCTCATGGAAACGGCGCGGCGCAAGGGTCTAAAGATCATGGAAGGCGAGGTGCTACGAGGAAATCAAGGCATGCTTCGATTTATGCGCAAGCTCGGCTTTGAGGTACATGCGAGCCCGGAGGATCACGACATCATAATTGCCACCCGCACGCTCTGAAAAAGCCGGGTCTGAGCCTGACCGAGAGACCAAGCAAAGCCCCTGTACGCGCAAACACCGGCATAACGTCCTTTCTCACGCGCGCCCGTGGCGCGCCAACAGCCGGTCCAAATGATTTGCAAACGCCTGCCGATCCCGTTTACTAAGCGCCGAGGGCCCACCGGTCATCGTTCCGGTAGCGCGAAGCTCTTCGGCCAGATTGCGCATCGCCAGACGCTCGCGAATGTTTTCCGTGGTGTACAGCTCCCCTCGTGGATTCAATGCCATGCCGCCTTTTGCGACCACATCGGCGGCCAAAGGAATATCCGCGGTGACCACCAGGTCGCCTTGCCGCACGGCCTGCAGGATGTGCCGGTCAGCGACGTCAAATCCCGCCGCCACCTGGAGCGCCTTAACATAACGGGACGCAGGGATCCTCACCGGCTGATTCGCCACCAGCGTCGTCTCAATCCCGACTCGCTCTGCGGCCCGGAACAAGATGTCCTTAATGACACTCGGACAGGCATCCGCATCGACCCAAATGCGCATCGTTTCATCCAACCCACGAATCGTTTCAGCGCCGAAGAGCTATCGGAAAGCTCATGGATGCGGCACGAAACGCCAGGCGCGATCCCCGCTAGCTGATGAGACTGCATTAAACCAAACAATCGGATCGGACAAAACGTGGCACAAAAAGCAACCCGCGGCCCGGTCGTTGGGAGACTTGATCGCCTATGGAGAATATGCCCCGGAACCGTCTGCTTGCAGACACAGCGGCGGCAAAGATGCTCCAAGCTTAGGCCTTTCCCCTCTCGAAGCGCACCGGCACCCCAAACTTGTAGCCGACACCGCGCACCGTCAAAATAAGGGTAGGATTCTTCGCATCTTCTTCGAGCTTGGTGCGCAGTCTGCCGATGAGAACATCCGCACTCCGGTCATAGGGGGACCAGTCTCGGCCCGCGATGACGTTGAGTATGTCGTCGCGTGTCAGGGCGCGCTGGGAACGTTTGATAAACGCGACCAGCAACGAGAACTCATGGTGGGTCAGCTCCACCGGCTCGCCTGACGGCGATAACAGGACATGGCCCGCCAGATCCAGGCGCCAGCCGGCGAAGTAAGCCACCGAGAGGTCGTCGGTCGGCGCCGACACTTCTTTCTGCTGCGCGCGGCGAAGCAGCCCCCGCACACGTGCTAGCAGCTCGCGGCGGTCGAAGGGCTTCGTCAAATAGTCGTCGGCGCCGAGCTCCAATCCCACCACCTTGTCCACCACATCGGCCCGGCCCGTCAGCATCAGAATGGGAACATCGGATTGCGCACGCAGCTGTCGCGTCACGACGAAACCGTCCTGGTCCGGCAGCATGAGGTCGAGAATGATGAGATCAGCCGATTGCTCCGCCATGGCTTGGAAGAGGGCATCGGCACTGGTGGCCGTACGCACGCGGTAGCCTTCGCCGCTCAGGTAATGGCTAAGTAATTGGCAGATCCTCGGATCGTCGTCGACCACCAAGATGCTCTCGCGAGCCAAATCCTACCTCCGAGTGTGCCGTGTACTGACTGCGGTTGGCCGACACCGGAAAACCCTTGAACCACGACCTCTTGCCGTTTTAAGACCGCCGAGGCCTTGCTATGCATCTCCCACCGAACCCTCTTCCAAGCGAGCGCTGCCGATAAAAACCGGGTGCTTAGCTGGCGTGCCGAGCGCCATGCGCGCATTTCGGGATCAATGTGTCCGGCTCCGATCCTCCCGCAGCCATCACCGCGTCATGCGGCCGCGGGTGCTGCCGGTGCAACGCCGGACGGCATCCATCGGATTGCGGTCGCAAGCATCCGGACGAACCGAGATTACGCATTGGTATGAGCCTCAATGCAGATACACTGGCGGTCCAGTTCGTCGAGCGCCCATTCCAGTAGAGCCGCTGATCCCAGCGACAAGGAGCCGACGATCCGTTCCTTCAGGCTCCTTTGAAGCTCAATGGAAATCGGGATGTTGAGAATCCCGTCGAGGTCTTTGGGTTTGCATTTACCAACAATGACCACCTGACCCTCATCATCCTGGCGGGTCGTTTTGTTGAACATGGGAAACGCATTAGGTGCCAGCGGCGCGGGGCGTTCTTCAATCTCTGTAGTCATATGCCTGTTTCCTTCCAAGAGCGCAAGCTTTTTTTGCTGCACTTGTTTCCGACCACCGCTCAACTAGGGCTCACAAACACCCTCTGTTGAGCACAAGCAGATAGCGCCACAGAAAAATACTGTCACACTGTCATCACATACAAAATGGGTCATTTTAGCTATTAAACGGAGATAACGGATAACTACCCTTCGTTAGGCGGCTCGTGGAAACGTTAGCAACCGCAAACTTAAGTGCGCCCGCCTTTCCTGCGCAGCGGTTCGCCAAACGATTCTGGTCCGCCGAACGTCATCCCATAGTCATGGGCCCAGCAGGCGCCGCACTGTTTTTTCTCGATGCAACACGCGGCCACGCCATCGACTTAGCAGGTCCTCTTGCCACATCCAAGCGCACTGCGCAGCGCGCTCATGGGTCGAGGATCCCCTGCTCAACGTGCTTTGCTCCACGACAAGCTTACCTCGCGACAGTAACGAATAGGCGACTCGTTTGTAAGCATTTGGTAACACCAGAGCGATAAATGTAACAAAAGTGTAACCGGTTTGTTGGAGTGATTGCCCCGCTATGGGGCCGGCCGTGGTTCTCGGCAGCTGTGAAGCGCTCGCGCAAGCGCATCCATACTGTAAGGTTTTCGCAGCAGGGGAAAGCGGCTGGCATCGAAGCCCGACTCGGCAAGTTTGTCCGTGTCGGCACCCGTCGTCAGGAGCACTTTGACGCCGACATAACGTTGTACGATAAGGTTTGCCAGCGCATAGCCATCCAGCCTGCCCGGAAGCGCAATATCGCTGAACAGGACGTCAGGAATGACGCCTGCCTTGATAACCTCCAAGGCGCCGTCCCCTGTTTCGGCCTCAAGCACAGCGTAACCCGAGCCCGTCAGGAATTGCCTAGCGATGTTGCGCACCCGGGCGTTGTCCTCGACCAGCAGTATCGTTCCGGTACCGCGGGGTATCTCAATGTGCTGTACCATCCTCGGTTCCGGCGCCGTGCCGTTGCTCGCGGTGGGAAGCACAAGATCGACGGTGGTGCCCCGACCCAGCTGACTTTGTACCCGCAACAGACCGCCCGAGTCCCGGGCAAAGCCATACACCATACTCAAGCCAAGCCCGCTGCCTTTGCCCATGGGTTTGGTGGTGTAGAACGGTTCGGTGGCGCGGGCAACTTGCTCCGCCGTCATCCCGGTGCCGGTGTCGCGCACGGTGATAACGGCATAGGCGCCGGGCGAAAGCGTCGGATAATCGGGAGAGTCCCCGGCACCGACCTGAAGCCCGCTGGCCGTGATACAAAGCCTGCCGCCCTGCGCTATGGCGTCCTGAGCATTGATGGCGAGGTTCAGAAGCGCGCTTTCCAGTTGGGTGCGATCGACATAAAGGGGCGCCAACGAGGCGTCGCAGTGCACCTCGAGCGTGATGGCATTGCGCAGCGTGCGCCGCAGTAGGCGCTCGCACTGCGACAGGAATTCCTGAAGCACCAGCGGCGCCGGGTGGAGCGGCATTTGGCGGGCAAAACCGAGCAGACGCTGGATCAGCACCGCCCCATCCCGGGCGGCAGACAAGGCATCTTTGGCAAACCCCTGCAGCCAGTCGTCAGCGGGAAGCCGTTCTTCGATGAGCTCGAGATTCCCCAGGATGACGGTCAGGAGATTATTGAAATCGTGGGCGATGCCGCCCGTGAGCCTTCCTATCACCTCCATCTTCTGGGCGTGGAAGAGCTGCGCCTCCCGCTCCCTTTCGGCGGTGACATCGTGACCGATGGCCAGGCAACCGATGACCTCCCCCTGAGCATCTCGGAGCGTTTTATCATGCCACGCGATGAGCCGCTCCAGGCCCGCCCGGGTCAGGATGGGATTGACATCGCCCCGGGTGGGCGTGTCGTGCAGGGCGCTTTGGAAGCGGTCGCGAATTCGCGCCCGGTCACGCTCGGGCAGGAATGTGGTAAACCAATCCGCGCCTTTCACCTCGTCGAGTGGGTAGCCCGTGAGCTCGGCCATGAACGGATTAAAGCGAACGATGCGCCCTTCGGGGTCGAGCACCAGGATGATGACCGGCGCCGTCTCGATGAGGCTCTCGGCAAAGTCTCGTTCGCGACGCAAGGCCTCGCGCGCCTCAAGCCGTTCGGTCATGTCGGAAAAAGTGACCACCGCTCCGACGACCCGACCCTCTTGCACCATCGGATGGGATCGGTAATCCGCCGGAAAAGCCCGGCCGTCGACGCGCCAGAGGAACTCGCCCTCGACGCGGCTGCGCTTGCCCGTGCGGCAGGTCTCATAGGTAGGGCATGCCTCGACCGGATAAGGGCTCCCATCGGCGCGCGTGTGGTGGGTGAGCCCATGCATGCGCTGCCCGAGCAATGCATTTTCGTCGGCATAGCCGAGCAGGGAGGCACAAGCGCGGTTGGCAAAGATGCACCGGCCGTCTTTGTTGATACCGAAAATGCCCTCGCCGGTGGAGGCGAGAATGAGCCGCAATTGCGCCTCGCGTTCGGCCAGCCTTCGCACCGAGACCCGGTGCTCGGTGACGTCGCGCACCAGCGCCAGCAACTCACCCGCTCGCAAGGGCACGACCCGCGCCTCAAAGTCGCGTTCACTGTCGGCCATGGCGAGCCGGTATTCGAGGGTGACTGACGACGCCCCCGCGGCAATTTCCGCAAACGCGC